>NZ_JBJGZI010000042.1:0-29614 GCF_054050455.1 Geodermatophilus sp. SYSU D00684
CACCCGCCGGCGCGCGGGGGGGGGGGGGGAGGCGCGGGGGGGGGGGGCGGGGCCGGGGGGGGGGGCCCCGCCCCCCGGCGCCACGATCAGGTCAGCTGATCGTGCGGGCCAGCGCGGCGACGTCGGCCGGGCGCACCCGGCAGCAGCCGCCGACCAGCCGCGCGCCGGCGGCCACCCACGCCGCGGCGTCGCCGGGGTCGATGCCGCCGGTGCCCGTCCAGCGCCGGCCCGCGGCGTCCCACCCCTCGCCGCTGTTCGGGTAGGCGACCAGCGGCACCCCCGCGGTCGCGGCGGCCGCCAGCGCCGGGAGCACCCCGGCCGGGTCGGTGCAGTTGACGCCGACGGCGACCACCTCGGGCACGCCGCGCGCCAGCGCGAACACCTCCGCCGCGCGCTCGCCGCGGCGGGTGCGCGCCACGCCGTCGGCGCCGACGACGGTGGTCAGCGACAGCCACACCGGCACGCCGAGCGTCGTCGCCTCGGCCAGCACCGCCTCCACCTCGGCGGCGGCCGGCAGCGTCTCGCAGGCCAGCACGTCGGCGCCGGCGTCGGCGAGCGCGGCCATCCGCGGCCAGTGGAAGGCGCGCAGCCGGTCGACGCCGACCTCGGCCGCGTACGCGCCGGTGTACTCCGAGCCGTCGGCCAGCGCGGCGCCGTACGGCCCGACCGACCCGGCCACCCACGCGCCCGGCGCCCCCTCCCGGGCCAGCGCCACCGAGCGGGCGACCAGCGCCAGCGCCTCGTCCCGGTCCACGCCCACCGCGGCGAACCCCTCGACGGTCGCCTGGTAGCTCGCCGTCGTCGCCACCTGCGCCCCGGCGGCCGCGAAGGCGGCGTGCGCGGCGACGACGGCGCCCGGGTCGTCGCGCAGCAGCCGCGCGGACCACAGCACCGACGCGACGTCGTGCCCGCGGGCCTCGAGCTCGGTGGACAGGCCGCCGTCGAGCAGGACCGGGCCGGCGGCGAGCGCGGCGGGCAGGGAGGTCACCGCCCCATCCTCCTCAGGAGGGCCGGTACGGCGGCGCCACGCCCCAGCCCCACCGCGGCACCGGGGCGTGCTCGACGACGGCGGCGCCGTCCTGCGAGTTGGCCAGCGCCAGGCGGGTGCCCCACTCGACGTAGCCGACGAAGGCCGCGCGGAACTCGGGGTCGTCGGGCAGGCCGGCGTCGTCGGCGGCGCGGCTCATCAGCGTGGCGAACCGGAACCGCTGCTCGGGCACCAGCCGCAGCCCGCGGTGGTGGGCGAGCATCCGCTCGTAGCCGCCGAGCTGCTCGGTGTAGAGCGCCGGGCCGCCGAACACCTCGCACCACCAGGCGGTGACGTGCGCGCGGTGCGCCTCGGACACGCCGCCGGGGAACAGCGGGCCGAGCAGGTCGTCCTGCTCGACCCGGTCGTAGAACGCGCCGATCAGGCGCCGGAAGGCCGGGGCACCGCCGGCCCACTCGTAGAGCGTGGGTGGCACGCCGGCCAGCGCACCACGGCCCCCGCCGGCGGGGAAGGACTCAGCGCGCGAGGCGGTAGTGGGACAGGACGACGCCGGTCGTCGTCGGCACCGACTCGACCAGCTCCCAGCGCAGGTGCGCCCCGGCCGGGAACAGGGTGCGGCCGCTGCCCAGGGCGACCGGCGCGACGGCGAGCCACGCGTCGTCGACCAGGCCGGCCGGGAGCAGGGTGGCCAGCAGGTCGGGGCTGCCGAGCACGGTGAGGTCGGTGTCGACGGTCGCCTTGAGCTCGGCGACGGTCGCGGCGGCGTCACCGGCGAGGACCGTGGTGTTCGCCCACGTCGGCGCGTAGCCCGGGTCCCGGGTGACGACGTACTTCCGCTTCGCGTCGAGCACCGGGCCGAACGGGTTGTCGGTGGTGCCCGCCCACGCGGCCTGCAGCGACTCGAAGGTGCGCCGGCCGAGCAGCACGGCGCCCTCGCCCGCCATGCCGCGGCCCATGGCCTCGCCGAGGACGCCGTCGGGATAGGGCGCGAACCAGCCGCCGTGGGTGAACCCGCCGCGGGTGTCCTCGTCCGGTGCGGCCGGCGCCTGCACGACGCCGTCCAGGCTGACGTTCTCGACGATGCTGATCGTGCCCACGGCTCCTCCTCGGGTGGTTCGCTACGGATTCAGTAGTAGCGACTACGTCGGACATATCGCAAGGGGTAGCCTCGACCGCGTGCCGGACCGCCGCAGCTACGACGACCCGTGCGGGGTCGCCCGCGCCCTCGACGTCGTGGGGGAGCGGTGGGCGCTGCTCGTCGTCCGCGAGCTGCTGCTCGGTCCGAAGCGCTACACCGACCTGGCGCGCGGGCTGCCCGGCAGCAGCCCGACCGTGCTGAGCCAGCGGCTGCGGGACCTGGAGGCGGCCGGGGTCGTCACGCGACCGGTGGCCGGGCCGCCGGTCGGCGGGCGGGTCTACGCCCTCACCCCCCGCGGGCGCGAGCTCGAGGACGTGCTGCTCGCGCTCGGCCGGTGGGGCTCGCGCACGGTGCAGACCGCGGCCGGGGACCTCGGCACCGACGCGTTCGTGCTCGCGCTGCGCACCGTCGCCGACCCCGCCCGGCTGGCCGGCTGGTCGGCGACGGTGGAGCTCGCGGTCGACGACCCCGCGGCGCCCGACCGGGTCGCGCTCACCGTCGCCGACGGCCGGCTGTCGGCCGTCCGGGGCACGGCCGGCGCTCCCGACGCCGTCCTGGCCGGCGCGCCGGCGGTGCTCCGCCCGGTCGCCTTCGGCCGCCGGTCCCTCGACGACGCCCTGGCCGCCGGGGACCTGCGCGTCGACGGCGACGTCGACGTGGTGCGCCGGCTGCTGGGCGCGCTCGTCCCCCCCCGGTCCCGGCCTGACCTCCGCGAGCACGGACCTCGCGGGCCGACCCGCCGGGCGTCCTCGGCGTGTCCCCACCGCGGGGCCGTGACCGCGGTGGCGAGGCGCGTCGGTGAGACTGGGCGGGTGCCCGGCAGCGACGACACCAGCGGCGACCTCCCGGTCACCGGCTCCCTCGTCGTCCCCGCCGCGGCGCTGGGCTGGCGCTTCTCGCGGTCCTCGGGGCCCGGCGGGCAGGGCGTCAACACCGCCGACTCCCGCGTCGAGCTGTCGGTCGCGCCGCTGGAGCTGCGCGGGCTGACCGACGCGCAGCGGCAGCGGCTGGCCGAGCGGCTGGGCCCGCGGCTGGTCGACGGCGTCCTGACCATCGCGGCGAGCGAGCACCGCCAGCAGCTGCGCAACCGGGCCGCCGCGCGCGAGCGGCTGGCCGCGGTGCTGCGCGCCGCCCTGGCCGCGCCGCCCCCGCCGCGCCGGCGCACGAAGCCGACCCGCGGCTCGCAGGAGCGGCGGATCGCGGAGAAGAAGCGGCGCGGCGAGCTCAAGCGCCGCCGCGGCAGCTGGGAGTAGCGCTCCTACAGCTCCGGCATCGGCACGCCCGGCGGCCGGACGGCCACCCACAGCGGCAGCTGCCCGTCGGCCGAGCGGGTCGCCGTCGTCACCTCGAAGCCCAGCCCGCGGGCGAAGCGCACCACCGCCCAGGCGGGGGCGACCAGCGCGGCGGGCACGCCGTCGGCGTCACAGCGGGCCAGCACCGGCGCGAGCACCGCGCCGCCGAGGCCGCGACGGCGCGAGCGCGGCCGGGTGGCCAGCGCGCGCAGCCGCCAGTGCGGGCCCTCGGGCAGCGCGGCGGCGAGCTCGGCCTCGGTGCGGGCGACGGCCTCGGCGCGGTCGGCGTGCAGCCGCGGCACCTCCCGCTCCAGCGCCGCGCGGACGTCGGCCGGCACCGTCGTCGCGGCCCCGGCGGGGGCCTCCCAGGAGGCGACGGCGTCGACGTCCTCGCTGACCCAGGTGGTGCCGGTGGCGACCCCGCGGTGCCCGGCGTCGAGCTCGGCCAGCCGGGTGAGCCGCTGCGTGCGCCCGTCGAGCGGCAGCGCCCAGCGCACCCACCGCGACTCGGCCAGCGCCACGGTGAGGGTGGCGGCGATCCGCGGCACGTCGCGCGGCTCGGCCGCCCGGACCACCGGGACGCCGACGTGGACCGTCGGCCCGGGTTCGCTCATGTCAGCCATGACACCACGGCGCGCGCACGGCCCGGACACGACCGTGGGGCGGGCCCCGGGACGGGACCGGCCCCACGGGGCGTGTGTCGGACTCACACGTGGAAGCCGGCGCGGTCGACCTTGCGGTGGTAGCGGGTACCGAGCTTGCCGCCCAGGATCGCGCCGAGCAGCGTGACCAGGAGCGCGGCGATGCCGGCGACGATCCCGGCGGTGGTCAGCGTGTCCCCGCTGATCGGGATGCTGGGCAGGTTCAGCTGCGAGAGCACGTCGTACTCCGAGCCGAGCACCGCGCCGAGGACAGCGAGGACGACGACGACCAGCAGGCCGATCACCCACACGGCGATGCCCTGCCGGACCCCGTCGAAGCGGGCCATGCGCCCGGCGACGTAGCCGCCGGCGAGGTAGGCCAGGAACAGCACGACCAGCAGCGTGATGCCGCCGATGACGCCGATGGTGTCGGCCTGTGCAGTGGCCTGGTCGGCGGCCTGGCCGGCGCTGGACGCCTGGGTCAGGCCGAAGGCGACGCCGGCGGCGGACAGCAGGGCCAGCAGGATCACGGCCAGACCGTTGGCGGACAGCCAGCCGAAGGAGGCCGCTCCCCACGTGATGCCGCCGAAGCGCTCGTGCTGCGCGTCGACGGCGTCACGGGCCTTGCCGCGGGTGGCCGACGCACCGACCGAGCCGGAGGTGGCGTCGCCGCCGAGAGAGGAGCTCATGGTGCCTTCCTGAGGGGATCGGGGAGTGCGGGTGCGGACCGGCCGACGGGCCGGCCGGTCCGCGGTGGGGTCAGCGGCGACGGGTCGTCGGGTCGACGTCGCCGTCGACCTCGATCTGCTCCTTGCGCACCTGCTCGGTGACCTGCTGCTGCTCGGTCACCGTCCGGGTGTCGAGGCGGACGCGCTCGACCGGCGTGGCCTCCTTGGACACCACGGGGCGGTCGGCGTGCAGGACGACCTCGTGCTCCTCCTCGGAGATGGCCGGCCCGTCCATCGCGTTGCCGATGGTGGCGTCGGTGATGGGCTCGCGCTCGACCCGGACCTCCTCGTGGGAGACGGGGACGGTCTGGCTCACGTTCTCCGTGACGACGTACTTCCGCAGCCGCGCCCGGCCGGCCTCGACGCGCTGGGTGCCCACGGTGAGGTGCTCCTCGGAGCGGGTCATGGCGTTGTCGGTCGTCGGGCCCGAGGTGTCGCGGCCGACGACGCCCTCCCGGCCGCTGAGGTCGGCACGGCCACCGGTCGTCGTCCCGGTCGTCATCGCCTGACCGGTCGTGGTGCCCGAGGTGCCCAGGCCGTAGTAGCGGTAGAGCTCCTGCTCCTCCTGCGGCGACAGGTGGCCGGCGGAGACGTCGACGTGCGGGGCGCCCTTGACCTTCGCCTTGTCGTAGGGGACGCGCAGCTCGCCGCCGGAGACCGTGGCGTCGGCCAGGGGGACGAAGGCCTCCTTGGTGCCGAACAGGCCGGTGCGGACGGTCGCCCACTCGGGACGGCCGGTCTCGTCGTCGAGGAAGACCTCGCCGACGCTGCCGTGCTTGCCGTCGGGGCCGACGGCGGTGCTGCCGATGACGTCGCTGATCTGCCGGTCGTCGATCACGTGCGCTCCTCGCGGAAGGGGGTGGGGGATCGGCCGGCTCCCTCACGCGGCGGAGTGCCGGGGGTCAGCTGGCCACTCCCGGGGTGCCCCGTCGTTTACGACGTAAACCCCCTCCGGCTCACTCCCCGGGGACGCGCCCCTCCCGCCGGAGGGACTCCAGGCGGCCGAGCAGGTTCTCGAGGGCCTCCTCGAACTCGGCGGCCGACTCGTCCCGCGACAGCAGCTCCTCCAGTTCGGTGACGAGCGGGTACTGCGAGAGGTCGGTGCCGGTGCCGGGGACGCCCCCCGGTGCGTCCTCGGGGCTGATCTGCACGCCCTTCTGCGACACCTCGAGCAGCAGGTGCCCGAGCAGGAAGCTCGAGTAGGCGCGGTACGCGGCGACCGCCGCCTCGGCGCCGAAGCCGCTGTCGGTCATCGCGGTGAGGAAGGACTCGACCCAGCGCAGGCTCCGCAGCGGCGGGCGGACCCAGGGGGCCTCCGGCGGCCGGGTGGCCACCAGGGGGAAGACCTCGGGGTGCGCGAGGGCGATCCGCCGGACGCCGTGGGCCAGCCGCTGCAGGAAGTCCTGCCACCCGCCGGCGGCGCGCATGTGCACGTCGGGATCGCCGTACAGCTCGTCGATGACGGTCTCGACGACGCCGTCGAGCAGCTGCTCGCGTCCGGGCACGTACCGGTAGAGCGCCATGGCCTCCACCCCGAGGAAGGCGCCGAGCCGCCGCATCGTGAGGGCGGCCAGACCGTGCCGGTCGATGAACTCGACGGCCGCGCCCAGGATGCGGCGGCGGTCAAGGGGGGCCCGCCCGGTGCCGGGGGGGCCGGCGGGGAGAACGGCCGCCGCGCCGCCACGGGCCTCCGGCGAGTCGGGGTCGGGACGGTGCATCGGGATGGTGTCGTCGGTCCGCGCCACGTTCACCTCCCGGTTCCTCGTCGGACCCTGCATACCACCGTCGCCACACCGGACCCCGTTCCCGCCCGTGAGATCTCCGGAACGCAGCCTTGACGTCGTCGTGGCCGCGGGGAAACCGCCGCACCCGACGCTCGGAGCCGTGTCCGCAACCCTCCCGTCCGGCGCCGCCGCACCGGCCGGCCCCCGCACGCGGACCACCGCGACGCACTGTCCCTACTGCTCGCTGCAGTGCGGCACGGCGGTCACCGCCGGCGACCGTCCCGCGACGCTCGTACCCCTCGACTTCCCGACCAACCGGGGCGGGCTGTGCAGCAAGGGCTGGTCGGCGGCCGAGCTGCTCGACCACCCCGAGCGGCTGACCCGCCCGCTGGTCCGCGCGGTGCCCGGCGACCGCACCAGCCCGCTGGTCGAGTCGACCTGGGACGAGGCGCTCGACCGGGTCGTCGCCGCGATCGGGCGCACCCAGGCCCGGCACGGCCGCGACGCCGTCGGCTGCTTCGGCGGCGGGTCGCTGACCAACGAGCAGGCCTACCAGTTCGGCAAGTTCGCCCGGGTCGCGCTGCGCACCAGCGCCATCGACTACAACGGCCGCTTCTGCATGTCCTCGGCGGTCGCCGCGGCCACCCGCGCGTTCGGCCTCGACCGCGGGCTGCCGTTCCCGCTGGCCGACGTCGCCGGCGCCGACGTCGTGGTGCTGGTGGGCAGCAACCCCGCCGACACCATGCCGCCGGCGATGCAGCACCTGGACGCCGGCCGGGAGCGCGGCGCGCTGCACGTCGTCGTCGACCCCCGCCGGACGGCGACCGCCCGCAGCGCCGGGCTGCACCTGCAGCCGCTGCCCGGCACCGACCTGGCGCTGGCCAACGGGCTGCTGCACGTCGCGATCGCCGAGGGGCTGGTCGACGAGGCGTACGTGGCCGCGCGCACCACCGGCTTCGACGCCGTGCGTGCCGCGGTGCGCAGCTACTGGCCCGACCGCGTCGAGCGGCTCACCGGCGTCCCGGTGGAGCAGCAGCGGCGCACCGTGTCCGCGCTCGCCCGGGCGGAGCGCGCGATGGTCCTCACCGCGCGCGGCGCCGAGCAGCACAGCGCGGGCACCGACACCGCGACCGCGTGGCTCAACCTGGCGCTCGCCCTCGGGCTGCCCGGCCGGCCCGGCAGCGGCTGGGGCACCCTCACCGGCCAGGGCAACGGGCAGGGCGGCCGCGAGCACGGGCAGAAGGCCGACCAGCTGCCCGGCTACCGCAGGCTCGCCGACCCGGCCGACCGCGCGCACGTCGCCGCCGTCTGGGGCGTCGACCCCGACGACCTGCCGGTGCCCGGGCGCAGCGCCTTCGAGCTGCTCGACGCGCTCGGCACCGACGGCGGGGTGCGCACCCTGCTCGTGCTCGCCTCCAACGTCGCCGTCTCCGCGCCCGACGCCCGCCGGGTGGTCAGCCGGCTCGGCGACCTGGACTTCCTCGCCGTCAGCGACTTCTTCCTCTCCGAGACCGCGGCGCTGGCCGACGTCGTCCTGCCCAGCGCCATGTGGGCCGAGGAGTCCGGGACGGTGACCAACCTCGAAGGCCGGGTGATCCGCCGCCGGCGCGCGCTGGACCCGCCCGACGGCGTCCGCGACGACCTGGCCCTGCTCGCCGAGCTGGCGGACCGACTCGGCGCGCGCGGCTTCTCCGCCGACCCGGAGACCGTCTTCGCCGAGCTCGGCCGGGCCAGCGCCGGGGGAGCGGCCGACTACTCGGGCATCACCTACGACCGCATCGACGCCGAGCAGGGCGTGTTCTGGCCGTGCCCCGCCACCCCGGACGACGAGCCGGGCCACCCCGGCACCCCGCGGCTGTTCACCGAGCGGTTCGCCACCCCCGACGGCCGCGCCCGGTTCGTGCCGGTGCACCACACCGGCGCGCGCGAGCAGCCCGACGCCGACTACCCCTACGTGCTCACCACCGGCCGGGTGCTCGCCCACTACCAGTCGGGCACCCAGACCCGCCGGACGCGCAGCCTGCAGCTGGTGGCCCCCGTCCCGCGGGCGGAGCTGCACCCCGACCTCGCCCGCCGGCTGGGGATCGCGCACGACGACGTCGTCGAGCTGGCCACCCGCCGCGGCCGCGCCCGGTTCACCGCCGCGGTCACCGACGCCATCCGCACGGACACCGTCTTCGTGCCCTTCCACTGGGGCGGCGGGTCCAGCGCCAACGCGCTCACCGACCCCGCGCTCGACCCGGTCAGCCGGATGCCCGCCTTCAAGGCCTGCGCGGTCGCCGTCACCCGCGTCGGCGGCCCGGCCGAGCGGCCGCCCCCCCTCGACGCCGCGAGCCAGCCCACGCCGCGGCCGCACACCCGCCCCGTCCCACCCGCACCACGGCCCCCGACCCGGAGGAGGACCCCCGGCGTGAAGAGCACCCCGAGATTCCTGCAAGGCGTCTTCCCGCTGACCGGGGAGGGCCTGGCCAAGCCGGGCCCGGTCGACCCGGCGCTGCGCTACCAGGTGCCCGCCGGCGCCACCGCCCAGGCGCTGTACTTCCGCGGCGGCAACTCCACCCCGGAGCTGGTCTACGTGCTGCTGCTGCGCGACGGCGAGCCGATGCGCTGGTTCCCGATCGGCGCCCGAGGCGACGTGCACGTGCCGCTGCGGGTGGTCGAGGACCTGCCCGGCGGCTGCGTCGTCGAGCTGCACGCCGCCGCGCCCGAGGGCGTCACCGGCGAGCTGGTCGTCGACCTGGGCCTGGTGGAGGTGTGATGACGGGAGTGCTCGGCGGCCGCCCCGAGGGGCTGACCACGCTCGCGCTGGACGACGACCTCGACCCCCGTCCGCGGCTGGTCGTCGTCGGCAACGGCATGGCCGGCGCCCGGTTCGTCGAGGAGGTGCTCGAGCGCGGCGGCGGCGAGCAGTTCCGGATCACCGTGTTCGGCGACGAGCCGCACGGCAACTACAACCGGATCCTGCTCAGCCCGGTCCTGGCCGGGGAGACGTCCGAGGACGACATCGTCCTCAACAGCCACGACTGGTACGCCGACAACGGCGTCACGCTGCGCGCCGGCGCCCGGGTGGAGCGGGTCGACACCGCCGCCAAGGTCGTCTACGCCGCCGACGGGACCACCGCCGCCTACGACCACCTCGTGCTGGCCACCGGCAGCTACAGCTTCGTCCCGCCGATGACCGGCGTCCGGCGCGACGACGGCAGCCTGCTGCCCGGCGTGTACGGCTTCCGCACCATCGACGAGACCCGCGCGATGCTCGCCGCCACCGGCCGCTGCCGGAAGGCGGTGGTCATGGGCGGAGGGCTGCTCGGGCTGGAGGCCGCCCGCGCGCTGCAGGGCCACGGCCTCGAGGTCGACCTGGTGCACGCGATGCCGTGGCTGATGAACGCCCAGCTCTCCCGGGAGGCCGGCGCCGTCCTCGAGCGCAGCGTCGCGTCGCTCGGCATCGCCGTCCACCTCGACGTGCTGGCCACCGAGGTGCTCGGCGACGACGCCGTCGAGGGCGTCCTGCTGGCGGACGGGCGGCGGATCGACTGCGACCTGCTCGTCGTCGCCGCCGGCGTCCGCCCGCACACCGACGTCGCCGTCCGCTCGGGCCTGGAGGTGGAGCGCGGCGTCGTCGTCGACGACCAGCTGCGCACCGACGACCCCGACGTGTACGCCATCGGCGAGTGCGCGCAGCACCGCGGCTCGGTCTACGGCCTGGTCGCCCCCGCCTGGGAGCACGCGAGGGTGCTCGCCGACGTGCTCACCGGAACCGACCCGGACGCCGAGTACCACGGCAGCCGGACGGCGACCAAGCTCAAGGTCGCCGGGGTGGACGTCGCCACGATGGGCGTGAGCATCCCCGAGCGGGACTCCGACGAGTTCCTCGTCATCTCCGAGCCGCGGCGCGGCGTGCACCTGTCCGTCGTCGTCCGGGACGACCGGCTGGTCGGCGCCACGCTGCTCGGCGACACCCGCAAGGTCGCCTACCTCACCCAGGCGTTCGACCGCGGCAGCGCGCTGCCCGAGGAGCGCATCCGCCTGCTGGTCGACCTGTCCGACGGGCAGGAGGAGGTCGGCGTCGCGGACATGCCCGCCGACTCCCAGGTCTGCAACTGCAACGGCGTGACCAAGGGCGCGATCTGCGGGGCGGTCGCCGACGGCTGCGGCAGCGTCGGCGCGGTCATGGACCGCACCCGCGCCGGCAAGGGCTGCGGGTCCTGCAAGGCGCTGGTGAGGCAGGTCGTGGAGTGGGCCGCCGACGGCGACGTCGCCGAGGACCCGGCCGCCTCGTACTACGTGCCGGGCGTCCCGCTGGCCAAGCCCGACCTCGTGGCCGCGATCCGGGAGCGGGACCTGCGCAGCGTCTCCGCCGTGTTCGCGGCGCTCGCGCCCGGCGGCAAGGAGGACGCCCGCTCGAAGATGGGCCTGACCTCGCTGCTCAAGACGGTGTGGGGCACCGGGTTCGTCCGCGAGAAGGACGCCGAGTTCGTCAACGACCGGGTGCACGCCAACATCCAGCGCGACGGCACGTTCTCCGTCGTCCCGCAGATGAAGGGCGGGGTGACGACGCCGGCCCAGCTGCGCCGCATCGCCGACGTCGCCGAGAAGTACGAGGTGCCGATGGTCAAGGTGACCGGCGGGCAGCGGATCGACCTGCTCGGCGTCCGCAAGGAGGACCTGCCCGCGGTGTGGGCCGACCTCGGCATGCCCTCGGGCTATGCCTACGGCAAGAGCATGCGCACGGTGAAGACCTGCGTGGGCAGCGACTTCTGCCGGTTCGGCCTCGGGGACTCGACGCAGCTGGGCATCGACCTGGAGACCCGGCTGCAGGGCATCGAGAGCCCCGCGAAGATCAAGATGGCCGTCGTCGGGTGCCCGCGGAACTGCGCCGAGGCGTACGTGAAGGACGTCGGCGTCGTCGCGGTCGGCAGCGGTCGCTGGGAGGTGTACGTCGGCGGCGCGGCCGGGGCCACGGTGCGCAAGGGCGACCTGCTGGCCACCGTCGACTCCCCGGAGGCGGTGATGACGCTGGTCGGCCGGTTCGTGCAGTACTACCGGGAGCACGCCAACTGGCTGGAGCGGACCTACGACTTCGTGCCGCGGGTCGGGCTCGAGCGGGTCCGCGCGGTGGTGGTCGACGACGCCGACGGGATCTGCGCCGACCTCGACGCGGGCCTGCAGCGCTCGGTCGACGCCTACACCGACCCGTGGGGGCAGGACGGTCCCGAGCCGGCCACGCCGGGGCAGTTCCGGCCCGCGCTGCCGCTGGTCGCGCTGCCGCAGGTGCCGGTCCGGTGAGCGTCGTCGACACCCGGCCGGCCGCTCCGGCCGGCGTCCGGGCGTACGCGGTCGGCCGGGCCGGGGACGTGCCGCCGGGGGAGGGGCGGGCGTTCGTCGCCGGGGAGGCGCAGGTCGCCGTCTTCCGGCTGCGCGACGGGTCGCTGCACGCCACCCAGGCCGCCTGCCCGCACGCCGGCGGCCCGCTCGCCGACGGGCAGACCGACCCGGACGTGCTCGTCTGCCCGCTGCACCTGTACGGGTTCCGGTGGTCCGACGGCGCCCCGACCGGCGGCGACGTCGGCCCGGTGCGCGTGTACCCGGTCCGCGAGGTGGACGGGATGCTCGTCGTCGACGTCTGACCCGGTGCATCTCCGCGGACATGCACCGTGCACGTCCGCGGAGACGCACGGCCGCGCGGCTGCCGTCGCCGCGTGAGACGGGACCCCGGACTGCTGACGTGGTGAGTGTGCGGTCACCGGGGCCCACGCCGTGTGGGTGCGCCCGGTGGGTGCACACTCGCCGGCCGGCGGGTGGCACCGCGTCGCGTCCCCCCTAGTCCTCGATGACGTCGGGGCCCTGCTCGCGCAGCCGCGCCAGGGAGGCGGGCATCCCCTCCACCACCTCCGGGGCGTGCCCCTCCCAGTCCGCCACCTCGCCGACGACGCGCAGCGGGGAGCGGGTCCGGTAGGACCGCGTGGGGTTGCCGGGGAACCACCTGTCGGTCACGTTCGGGTCGTCCTCGAAGGGACCCAGCGGCTCCACGACGTAGACGTGTCCCCGGTGCCGGTCCCCGGCCGGCGCCGTCGCCAGCTCCGCTCCCCAGGCGGCGGTGTCGACCAGCGCCGTGAAGTACACGTGGTCCATCACCCGGCCGCCCTGGAAGTCGGAGCCGCGGCCGGGGACCAGTTCGTCGCCGACCGCCGGCGTCGCCCGCGTCCCGTGGAAGAAGGGCCGGGGGACGTCCCCGCAGTGCTCGGGGGTGACGGGGACGCGCGGCGACTCCTCCATCCCGGCGAGGATGCCCGCAGGGGCGCATGCGGGCGCCCCTGGTGACCTCGTCGACGGCGTTCCGCGGTCCGTGCACGACCAGGCGCACCTGACCCGGCACTTCCGCCGGATGCCGGCGACGACGCCCGCCGCCCACGCCGGCTCGGCCTGACCGCTCAGGGCGCCGGGACGACGACGGTGGCCGCCATCGGCCCGCCGCACTCCTCGCTGCCGCCGACCCGCACCCAGTCCAGGTCGGCGTCGACCTCGGCGAGCGCACGGGCGTCGGCCGCGAGCACGGTGACGGTCGCGGCGTCCGGCGTCTGCATGTCCGTCGGCACGCCGGCCGTCGTCCCGGTCAGCGGCGCGGTGACCTCGCGCCGCTGCTCGGGGTCCCGGTCAGGGCGGACGACCTGCCCGCACGAGGGCTCGCACACGACCCGCACCGACGCCGGCGCCGGCCCCGGCCAGTCGCCGGTGAGCTCCACCCGCACCGCGTTGACCCACCCGATCGCCGGGCAGGCGACCTCGCCCGGGCCGCCGGAGCCGGCCGCGCAGCCGGCCGCCAGCCCCGCCGCGAGCAGGACCCGTCCGGCGGGCAACGGCACCGGCCGCCGCGGCCGGCGGCGCACCGGCCCGAGCACCCGCGCCTCCTCGGCCGGCTGCCGGGCGGCGACGACGGAGGCGGGCTCGGTGCTCACGTCAGTCCCAGCCGTGGGTCGCGGCGAGCCGCTCGAGGCCGTCGAGGCCCAGCTCCTCGGCCGGTGCCAGGACCGTGCCGTCGGCGGCGAGGACCAGGACCTCGGCGGCGTCGCCCGGCACGGCGGCGACCCGGTCCCGCAGCGGCACGTCCGCGCCGTCCACCCGCGCGGTCGCCGCACCCGGCGGGCCGACCAGCACCCGCGCCGTCGGCCTCCGGGCACCGCAGCAGGAACCCGCGCCCGGTCACCGGGGCGCCGGCCGGCAGGAGGTCGGTGGCGCACCAGGTGCTCGCGGCGGCACCGGTCCCCGCGCTCGCGGTGAGCGTCGCCTCCAGGTAGACCGCGCCCGAGGGCAGCGTCGCGGCGAGCAGCCGCAGCGTCCCCGGACCGTTCGCGCCCGGGAGGCTCCCGGACCAGACGACGTCGAAGGTGGCCTCGTCCGGCCGCAGCCCCGTGACGGCGAGGACGTGGTCGACCGCCCCGGCCAGGACGGGGTCCGTGCCCGCCGCGGCGAGCGCCGGGCCCGGCGGCGCCGAGTCCTCCGGCCGCCAGCCCAGCGGCATCGCGGTCACGACCGTCGCGCCGGCGCGGACCACCCGGTAGCGCAGCGCCTCGTCGTAGGAGCCGGCCGCCGGGCCCAGCACCAGCGCCGCGACGCCGTCGGGCGCGTCGACCGGGACGAAGTCGCGGTCCACCGTGCCGTCGGCGGCCACCTCCGGACGGCGGGACACCTCGACGACGTCCCCCGGCGCGGCGACCACGAGCAGGGCGCCGGTGCTCGCGTCCGACAGCGCCACCGGCCGCCCCGCGCCGAGCCCCGACATCGACCCGGCCCGCCGCAGCTGCTCCGGGGGCGCGCCCTCCGGGCCGGTGAACCAGACGGCGGCCAGGGTGCCGGCGGCCGTGGGGTCGGCGGGGTCGGCGGGCCGGTTCGCGGCCATCGCCGGGTCCTCGCCGGCGACCAGCACCCACCGCCGGCCGGCGGCGTCCCCGGCGTACACGACGCGGCGGGCCTCGCGCGGGGAGTCGGGGGCGTGGTCGCCCGGGCTGTCGGTCCACGGCAGCGCCCGGACGGCCTCGAGGAACGTGTCCTCGGAGGACGTGTCCCCGACGCCCTGTTGTCCCACCCGTGCCCTCCCGCGGTCCGCCGTCACCCTCTCCACGCGGCGGGACCGGCGGGGGACCCACAGCCGTGGGTCACGGGACCATCACGATCCGCGGGCGGGGTCAGACCAGCTCGGCGAGGGCGGCGGCGGTCGTCGTGTCGCGCACGAAGTCCAGCGCGAGCAGCCGGTGCACGAGCACGCCGCGGCGGGTCAGCCGCAGGTCGGCCGGGCGCAGCCGGGGGAGCGCCGCGCCGCCGGGACGCGGGGTCGCGGGCGGCGGGTCCAGCAGGCCGCGGCGCTGCAGGTCGGTGAGGTCCTCGAGCGCGCCCCAGGCCGTCCAGCCGCGCGGGTCCTGCGGCACCGGCGCCATCGGCAGCGGGGTGCGCTCGCGCCGTCCGACCGCGGCCAGCAGCACCCACTGCCGGCCGGTGAGCTCCGTGGCCAGCCGCAGCCCGCGGAACACGACGGGCGCGTCGAGGTCGGGGGAGACGGCGGCCTCGGCGAGCAGGTAGCCGAGGTGGCGCACCCGCCACTCCTCGGTGACCGCGCGGGCGGCGAGCACGACGGCCTCGGCCACCTCGTCGGCGGGCGCGCGGTCGCCGGGACCGGGGGTGAGGAAGCCGTCGCTGCGGACCGAGCGGCCCTGGGCGGCGCGGGTCACCGACAGCTCGGCGGCGAAGGCCAGCGCGGCGCCGGCGCGGCAGCGGGCGCGGGAGGACACCGGCGCGGGCGGGTCGGCGTCGGCCGCGGTCGCGGTGCGCCGCAGCCACGCGGCCAGCCCGCCGTCCAGGCGCACCTTCGCCGAGCCGTCGTCGAACACCAGCCCCGCGGCCGTGCGCGCCATCGTCCCGGCGACCAGTTCCCCGGACTCCACGAGCGCGCGTCCCGGTGCCGCCTCCGTGTACTCCGCCACGCCGTCGATCATGGCCGAGCCGGGCGCCCCGTGTCGGCCCGGCGGCCGGACCCTCACCACAGCGGGGCAGGGCCGGTGAGCACAACGGAACACACGGTCAGCCCGACGGCGACGGCGGGGAAACCGCGGCCCGCGACGCTTCCGGTCCATGGCCGCCCCCACGCGCACCGCGCCACCCACCGCTCCCGCGCCGCCGAGCCCGCCGCGCGGCGGGCGCTGGATCGACGACTGGCGCCCCGAGGACCCGCAGTTCTGGGAGACCACCGGGAAGCGGGTCGCCCGCCGCAACCTGTTCTTCTCGGTGTTCTCCGAGCACGTCGGCTTCTCGGTCTGGAGCCTGTGGTCGGTCGTGGTGCTGTTCCTGCCCGAGCCGGTGTTCGGCATCGACCCGGCCGGCAAGTTCCTGCTCACCACGCTGCCGACCGCGCTCGGCGCCGCCGTCCGGCTGCCCTACACCTTCGCCGTCGCCACGTTCGGCGGCCGCAACTGGACGATCGTCAGCGCCGCCCTGCTGCTGGTCCCGACCGTCGCCACCGCCGTCGTCCTCGAGCCCGGCGTCTCCTACACGACGCTGCTGGTCGTCTCCTGCCTCGCCGGCGTCGGCGGCGGCAACTTCGCCAGCTCCATGGCCAACATCAACGCCTTCTACCCCGACCGGCTCAAGGGCTGGGCGCTGGGCCTCAACGCCGGCGGCGGCAACCTCGGCGTCCCGGTGATCCAGCTCGTCGGCCTGCTCGTGCTCGCCACGGCCGGCGTCGAGCACCCGCGGATCGTGCTGCTCGTCTACGTCCCGCTGATCGTCGTCGCCGCCGTCGGCGCGGCCCTGCTCATGGACAACCTGACGACCGCGCGCAACCAGCCGCGGGCCATGCGCGAGGCGGCCCGCGAGCCGCACACGTACGTCATGTCCTTCCTCTACATCGGCACGTTCGGCTCGTTCATCGGCTTCGGGTTCGCCTTCGGGCAGGTCCTGCAGAACCAGTTCGGCGCGGACTTCGCCACCCCGCTGGCGGCCGCGTCCCTGACCTGGCTGGGCCCGCTGCTCGGCAGCCTGGTCCGCCCGCTCGGCGGCTCGCTGGCCGACCGGTTCGGCGGCGCGCGCATCACCTTCTGGACCTTCGTCGCGATGGCGGGCGGCGCCGCGGTGGTGTTCACCGCGAGCCAGGTGGGGTCGCTGCCGCTGTTCGTCGTCGGGTTCGTGCTGCTGTTCGTGCTCAGCGGCGTCGGCAACGGCTCGACCTACAAGATGATCCCGGCGATCTCCAGGACGCAGGCGCGGCAGCGGGTGGCCGCCGGCGCCGACCCCGCCGCCGCCGACCGGCAGGCGCTGCGGACGTCCGGGGCGCTGATCGGCATCGCCGGCGCCGTCGGCGCCTTCGGCGGCGTGCTGGTGAACCTGGCCTTCCGCCAGTCGTTCCTCACCACCGGCAGCGGCGACGCCGCCTACCTCGTGTTCATCGCCTTCTACGCGGTCTGCGTGGCGGTCACCTGGGCGGTCTACCTGCGGCCGACCGCCCCCGCGGCCGGGGTGTGAGCGCGGTCCCCGTGCACGTCCGCGGACGTACACGGGGGCCTACACCGCCAGGCGGTAGCCGCGCTTGACGACGGTCTCCACGACGCCCGGCCCGAGCGCGGCGCGCAGCCGGGTCACCGCCATCTCCACGGCGTGCCCGTCCCCGCTGCCGGGCAGCCCGCGCACCAGGTCCGGCTTGGCGACGACGGCGCCGGGACGGGCGGCCAGCGCCCGCAGCACCGCCATCGGCCCCGGCGGCAGCTCGACCAGGCGGCCGTCGAGGACGGCGGCGTGCCCGCGCACCTGCAGCGCGGCGTCCCCGACCCGCAGCACCGGGTCCCGCTCGGGCAGCCGGGCGACGACCTCGCGGGCCAGCGCGCCCAGCCGGGAGCGCTCGGGCTGCAGCGTCGGGATCCCGGCGGCGGTCAGCGGGCCGGCGGTGACCGGCCCGACGGCGACCGGCAGCACCCCGCCGGTCAGCGCGGCGACCAGCTCGTCCCGCCGGCCGAGCTCGGTGGCCACCGACAGCAGGCTGGCCGCGGCCGGCGCGCTGGTGAACGTCACGGCGTCGACCCCGCGGGCCACCACCGTCGTCACCAGCCGGCGCAGCGGCCCGACGTCCTCGGGCAGCACCCACCGGTACACCGGCACGGTCAGCACCTCGGCGCCGGTGGCGCGCAGCGCGTCGACGAAGTCCGGCAGCGGGTCGCCGTGCAGCTGGACGGCGACCCGCCGCCCCCGCAGCGGGCCCTCCGCGCCGGACAGCAGGTGCTCGAGCACCTCGGCCGAGGACTCCGACGCCGGCGACCACGCGTCGACCAGCCCGCCGCCCCGGATGGCGCCGCGCGCCTTGGGGCCGCGGGCGAGCACCCGGGCGCCGCGCAGGTGCTCGACCAGCGGCAGGTCCCACGCGTCGGCGGCCTCCAGCCACCCGCGGAACCCCACGCCCGTCGTCGCGACCACCAGGTCCACCGGCGCGGCGAGCACCGCCTCGGTGGCGGCGACCAGCTCGGCGTCGTCGGCCAGCGGCACGATCCGGATCGCCGGGGCGTAGACCACGCGGGCACCGCGGCGGTCGAGCAGCGCGCCGAGCTCCTCCCGCCGCCGCGCGGCGGTGACCGCCACGGTGTACCCGGCCAGCGGCGCGGGGCCCGCGTCCTGCTCCGGGCCGTTCGCGAGGCCGGGGGCGAGCGCCGGGGCGTCGGGGGAGGAGGTCACCGGTCCATGGTGGCCGCTGGGCGTTGCGGTCGTGTGACGGCCCCTGCACCGCCGGCCGGCCGCGGGGGTGCGACCGGTCAGCGGGTGGTCCACGAGGCGATGAGGATGCTGGCGTCGTCCTGCAGCACCCCGCCCTGGTGGTCGAGGACCGCGCGCACCAGCCGGCGCACCGTCTCCGGCGGCGGGTGCCCGGCCGCCGCCGCCCGGGTCAGGAACTCCACCAGCCGCTGCTCGCCGAACCACCGCCCGGCGGCGTCGCGCGCCTCGGTGACGCCGTCGGTGTAGAGCACCAGCGAGTCCCCGGGCTCGAGCACCTCCTCGGCCACCTCGAACGCCGGCGTCCCGAGGCCGAAGGGCACCCGCCCGCCCGCGCTGAGCTCCTTGACCACCCGCCCGTGCCGCAGCAGCAGCGGCGGCGGGTGCCCGGCGCGGACGTAGCGCAGCCTGCCCGAGGTCACGTCCAGCTGGGCGAGGACCCCGGTGACGAAGGCGCTGCCCGTGAACGTCGTGGCGACCACCTCGTCCACCGCGCGGACCTGGTCGTGCAGGCCGCGCCCGTCCCGCCGCGCGCTGCGGGCGGTGGCGAGCGTCGCGGCGCTCATCAGCCCCGCCCCGAGGCCGTGCCCCATGGCGTCGAGCACGGTCAGCCACACCTCGTCCTCGGCGAGCGCGTAGTCGAAGGCGTCCCCGCCGACGGTGGCGCTGGGTTCCAGCAGGCCGGCGACGACGAAGGCGTCGGTCGCGGCGGTCAGCGGGGGCAGCTGCTGCCAGACCAGCTCGGCCGACGGCGTCCGCGGCCGGCTGCGCCGGGTGCACTCGAGCCCGTCGCCGTAGACGCCCATCGAGGTGATCAGGTGGCCGACCATCGAGGCCAGCCACCAGCACTGCTCGCGCAGGCCGGGGTCCTCGAGGTCCCGGGCGGCCTCCACCCGCACCTCCAGGACGCCGACCCGGTCGGCGCCGTCGAGCAGCGGCACCCACAGGCGCGGCAGCCCCCCGGCCTCCGACGGCAGCGGCTGCCCGGACTGGAAGACGCGGCCGGGCAGGGTGCCGTCCACGGCGATCGGCTCACCCGCCGGCCGGCGGTCGCCGGACAGCGGCACCAGCCGGCGCTGCTCGTGGTCGACGACGTGCACGGTGACGTCGACGCCGAGGACGCGGCCGGCCCCCGCGGCGAGCAGCGCCAGCCGGTCCGGCGGGGTGGAGCGGGCGGCCTCGAGCAGCTGCAGCAGCGCCGCCAGCGGCCCGGTGGTGGGCCGCGGCGGCCGCAGCGGCCGGGAGTAGGGCACCCGGCGGGCCGCGGACAGCTCGTCGAGCCGCTCGTTGACCGCGACCGCCAGCAGGTCGCCGTCCAGGTCGGGCAGCTGCGCCAGCCCGTCCAGGTGGGCCTCGACGTCGAACAGGTCGGCGTTGCCCCCGAGCTCGAAGTACCGCAGCCAGAGCTGCTCGAGGGTCAGCTCGGCGTGCCGGAGCGCGGCCACCAGCACGGCGCGCCGGCCCCCGTCGGGGACGCCCTCCGCCACCATCACCGGAGCCGGCGGACGGCCGAGTCGACCACCGTCCGGGCCGCCTGCCGCAGCGTGCCGGCGTCCCCTCCCGAGCGGGACAGCAGCATGGCCAGCGCGGTCTCCTCGCCGACCCCGTGCCGGGCCATGAGCACCCCCTTGGCGGTGCTGACGACGTCGCGCGTCGACACGGCCCTCCTCAGGTCGTCGCTGGCCCGGCGGGCCCGCTCCCGGGCCGTGACGTGGCTGACCAGCAGGGCGGCCTGCGCGGCGGACAGGGTGAGCACCTGCGCGTCGTGGTCGGTGAAGACGCCGGGCCTGGCGCCGTAGACCTTGAGGGCCCCCAGCGTCCGGTCCCCGGCCACCAGCGGCACGCTCACCGTGGACAGCAGGCCGAGCCCGACCGCCGCGGGGGCCCAGTGCGGCCACCGGGGCTCGGCGCGCAGGTCGTCGGCCCGCACGAGCACCCGCCCGGCGGCCGCGGCCAGGCACGGACCCTCGTCGAGCTCGTACTGCAGCGCGTCGGCCCGCTCGACCAGCGGGTCGGTGGAGCCCGACGAGCGCCGCCCGGTGCGGTCGACGATCGAGACGCCCGCGCCGGTGGCCGCCGGGACCGTCTGCAGGATCAGGGAGCCGACCAGGCCCAGCGCCGTGGCGACGGTCTCCTCGGACAGCAGCAGGCCGGCCACGCGGGCGGAGACGACCGACAGCTCGTCGGCCAGGGGGAGCGAACGGGCGGCGTCCTGGGACACGGGCACCTCGCGGGAACCGGTCGCGGCCACCCGGGTCTTCGAGGTGCCGCGACCTGCGGACACCCAGGCTAGTGCCCGATCACCGCAGGGGCGCCGCCGCGTAGCGCGGCACCCGCCCGCCGTCGCCGACGACCAGGCCGCGGCTGACCAGCAGCCGCACGTGGGCGTCGGTCTCGGTGACGGCGAAGATCCGCATCCGCCGCTCGTACTGCGACCACGGCCGCGACCACGTCAGGTGCGCGGCCAGGTCCCACGGGGTGCTCCCCGGGTGCGCCCGGACCGCGGCCAGCAGCTCGGCCAGCCGGCGCTCGTGGTGCGCGCGCAGCCCGCGGGCCCGCCCGGCCAGGCCGCGGAAGCGCCACTCGTGGCCGGGCAGCACCTCGTCGGCCTCCTCCCCGGCGACCCGCTCCAGCGAGGACAGGTAGTCGCGCAGCGGGTCGGCGGCGCCGCCGGCGTGCGTCGAGACGTTCGGGCTGATCCGGGGGAGGACGTGGTCGCCGGCGAAGAACAGCCCGGTGGCCTCGTCGGCGAAGCACAGGTGCCCGGCGGTGTGCCCGGGCGTGTGGACGGCGCGCAGCGACCAGCCGGGCAGGCCCGCGCGGTCGCCGTCCTCGAGCAGCCGGTCGGGCAGCGCCAGCCGCCGCCACCGCGCGCGCTCCTCCGGCGTCCCGGCGTCCGCGCGCGCGTCCGGCTCGGGGGCGCCGAGCCCGACGAGGAAGGCGACCTCGACCTCGGTGGACTCCTCGGGGGAGCGGGCGGTGAAGGTGGTCAGGTCGCGGGCGTCGGCCGGGTGCATCGCCACCCACGCGCCCGAGGCCTCCCGCACCCGGCCGGCCAGGCCCACGTGGTCCATGTGCATGTGGGTGACCAGCACGCCGCGCACGTCCGCGACGCCGGCGCCGATCCCGGCCAGCCCGGCGCACAGCGCCGCCCAGCTGTCGTCGGCGTCCCAGCCGGTGTCGACCAGGCCCAGCCCGCCGCCGGCCAGCTCGAGCACGTACGCGTTCACCCAGCGCAGCGGTCCGCCCATCGGCACCGGCACCGACCACAGGCCCGGCCGCACCCGCTCGACGGCGGGCACCGACCGCTCGCGCCACGCGGCGCGCTGCGCCCGTCCGGTCACCTCCACGCCGCTCGCGTCCACGTCCCGGCACTCTGCCAGCCCGGCCGCGCGCTCCGGGCTGGGACCATGGGGGCGTGCCGACGCCGCCCGCCACCCCCACCCGGATCTCCGCCGTCCCTCTGGTCATGCGGGTGGTCTGCACGCTGCTCGCCGTCACGGTCGTCGTCGTCATGGTCGTCACCGCGCTCGTCACCCACCCGTCGGACGAGCTCAACCCCTTCGACGCCGCCGACCGCGTGGCCATCGCCGGCATCGGCCTGTTCGTCGGCGCGGGGATCCTGCTGCTCGGCCGGCCGCGGGTCGACGCCGACGCCTCCGGCATCCGGGTGCGCAACCTGCTCGGACAGCGGACGCTGCCCTGGGCGGCGGTGCGCGGCGTCCGGTTCGACCGCCGGGCCTGGGTGGCCACGCTGGAGCTCGCCAACGGCGACGCGATGGCGATGACGGCGCTGCAGGCGGTCGACGGCGAGCGCGCGGCCACCGCCGTCGAGGGGCTGCGGGCGCTGCTGGCCGCCGACGTGGCCGCCCGCCCCGCGCCGGCGCACGGCCCGCTGCTGCACGAGTGAGCGCCGTCCGGCCACCGGAATACCCGGCCCGGCCGCGACGCTGTAGCATGAGCGTGCCTCCCCGCTACACGAGGCGCGTGAACCACCCCAGCGGCCCCGCCCCGGGCCGCTGACCAAGAGGAGCCCGCTCCCACCTGGCGCCGTCGAGGCGCCCAGGTCCCCGGTTCGCGGGAGTCCGGCCTGCCCCGGCCGGGACCCCGCGACGTGCCGGCCCGGCGACGGGCCGGTGCCGCACCGGCGAGACGGGCCCTGTGAGCACCGCTCACGGGGCCCTCGCCGTCTCCGGTGCCCGGGTGGGCGCGACCTCCTCCCGTGTGACAGAGCAGAGGAGAGGCCATCACCGAGCCCCGTATCAACGACCGTATCCGCGTCCCCGAGGTCCGCCTGGTGGGCCCGGAGGGCGAGCAGGTCGGCATCGTGCCGATCGGCGAGGCGCTGCGCCTGGCGCAGGACTCCGAGCTCGACCTCGTCGAGGTCGCGCCGATGGCCCGGCCGCCGGTCGTCAAGCTGATGGACTACGGGAAGTTCAAGTACGAGTCCGCGCAGAAGGCCCGCGAGGCCCGGCGGAACCAGGCGCTCACCGTCATCAAGGAGATGCGGCTGCGCCTGAAGATCGACCCGCACGACTACGAGACCAAGAAGGGCCACGTCGAGCGCTTCCTCAAGGCGGGCGACAAGGTCAAGATCACCGTGATGTTCCGCGGTCGCGAGCAGTCGCGGCCCGAGATGGGCTACCGCCTGCTGCAGCGGCTGGCCGGCGACGTGTCCGAGCTGGGCGTCGTCGAGTCCAACCCGAAGCAGGACGGCCGGAACATGGTCATGGTGATCGCCCCGCACCGGAACCAGGCCGCGACCGACGGCGCACGCCGTCAGGCCAAGGCCGACCGGGCCGCCGAGGGGCAGACCCCGACGGCCTGACCGGTCACACAGCAGGACCGCACCACCGAGACGGCCGGCGTCGTCTCGGCAGCCCCGTGCTGCCGGGCGGCGCCGACACCCACGAACAGGACGACGAGGACATGCCGAAGCAGAAGACCCACAAGGGCACCGCGAAGCGGGTGCGCGTCACGGGCACCGGCAAGATCATGCGCGAGCAGGCCAACAACCAGCACAAGTTCGAGCACAAGAGCTCGCGGCGCAAGCGCCGGCTGGAGAAGGACCAGGTCATGTCCCCGGCCGACACGAAGACCATCAAGAAGCTGCTGGGCATCTGAGCCCCCGCCTCCCGTAACCAGCAAGGAGTTCTCACGTGGCACGCGTGAAGCGGGCGGTCAACGCCCAGAAGAAGCGCCGGACGACCCTCGAGGCCGCCAGCGGGTACCGCGGTCAGCGTTCGCGCCTGTACCGCAAGGCCAAGGAGCAGATCCTCCACTCGGCCACCTACAACTACCGCGACCGCAAGGCGCGCAAGGGTGACTTCCGCAAGCTGTGGATCACCCGCATCAACGCCGCCGCGCGGCAGAACGACATGACCTACAACCGGTTCATGCAGGGCCTGAAGCTGGCCGGCATCGAGCTCGACCGCCGCGTGCTCGCCGAGCTCGCGGTCAACGAGCCGGCCGCCTTCGCCGCCCTGGTGGAGACCGCCCGGGCCGCCGTCGCCGCGGCCCCGGCCGGCGGCGAGCAGGCCGCCTGAACCACCCTCTCCCGACGCCGTCGGTGTCCGGCCCACCAGGGCCGGCGCCGGCGGCGTCGGTGCGTGTGGGCGCGGGTGCTCCTGGCGAGATCGCGCGATCTCGCCGCCGGGAGGCCCCGGGAAACGCCGAGATCGCGCGATCTCGACCGAGACGGGAGGACGACGTGAGCGAGCTGCTGACCGAGCGGTCCGGGCGGGTCGCCGCCGCGCGGAAGCTGACCCGGCGCGCCGGTCGCGACGCCGCGGGCGCCTTCCTCGCCGAGGGCCGCCAGGCGGTGTCCGAGGCGCTGGCCACCGCGCCGGACGACGTCCGCGAGGTGTTCGCCACCGAGGCCGCGGCCGCCGCGCACCGCGACCTGCTCGCCGGCACGAGCGTCCCCGTCCGGCTGGTCACCGAGAAGGCCGCCGCGGGCCTGTCCGAGACCGTGACGCCGCAGGGCCTGGTCGCCGTCTGCGCGCTGCGCGACCTGCCCGCCGAGGCGCTGACCGCCGACCCGCCCCCGCTCGCCGTCGGCCTGGCCGGCCTGGCCGACCCCGGCAACGCCGGCACCGTGCTGCGCACCGCCGACGCGTGCGGCGCCGGCGCGGTGGTCTTCGGCGCCGGGTCCGCCGACCCCTACGGCGGCAAGGCGGTCCGGTCCAGCGCCGGCAGCCTGTTCCACGTCGACGTCGTCCGGGGGGCGCCGCTGGAGCCCCTGGTCGCCGGCCTGCGGGCCCGCGGGGTCACCGTGCTGGCCGCCGACGGCGGGGGCGAGGCGGCGCTCGACGGGCTGGGGGACGCCCTGGCCGGGCCGGTGCTGTGGCTGTTCGGCAACGAGGCGCGCGGCGTGCCACCGGAGCTGGCCGCGGCCGCCGACGCCCGGGTGCGGATCCCGATGCGCGGCCGCGCGGAGAGCCTCAACCTGGCCGCCGCCGCGGCGATCTGCCTCTACGCGACGCAGCTCGCCCAGGGCTGAGAGGCTGCCCCGCGTGGACGACGCCAAGGCCGTGCTGCTGCGCTACCTCACCACCGCCCGCGAGGCGCTGCTGTGGAAGCTCGAGGGGCTGTCCGGCTACGACGTCCGCCGGCCGCTGACGGCCACCGGCACCAACCTGCTCGGGCTGGTCAAGCACCTGGCCTGCGTGGAGGCCGGCTACCTCGGCACCGTCGTCGGCCGGCCGTTCCCCGAGCCGATGATCTGGGACGACCCGGACGCCGGGGACGACGACCTGTGGGTGCGCCCCGACGAGTCCCGGGAGGACGTCCTGGCGCTGTACGCCCGCGCCACCGCGCACGCCGACGCCTCCGTCGCCGCACTGCCGCTGGACGCCACCGGCGAGGTGCCGTGGTGGCCCGAGGAGCGGCGGCACCCCACGCTGCACACGCTTCTGGTGCACGTGCTCGCCGAGGTCGCCCGCCACGCCGGGCACGCCGACGTGCTGCGCGAGGGCCTCGACGGCGCGGCCGGCCTGCGGCGGGACGACGACAACCTCACCCGCGACGGCGACGCCGACCGGGCCGCCTACGTCGCGATGGTCGAGGAGGCCGCCACGCCGTACCGGTGAGGCCGACGCGCCGCGGCCGGTGCCGGGCCGGGTGCCGATGCCTTCCCGCCACGGGCCGCGGACGGCAGGGTGCACGTCTGCGGCCCTCCCCGGGGCGGCCGATGTCTCTGTGGCGGAGGGCAGCTGTGACCGTGGGACCCAGGCAACGGCTCGACGACGACGCGCCCGCGGTCGCCGACGGACGGCGCGCCCGCTGGACCGAGCACCGCCGCGCCCGCCGGGAGGAGCTGGTCGCCGCCGCCGTCGAGGCGGTCCGCAGGGCGGGCCCGGGCTTCGCCGTGGACGACGTCGCCCGCGCCGCCGGGGTGTCCAAGACGGTCATCTACCGCTACTTCACCGACAAGGACGAGCTGGTCGACGCCGTCCTCGAACGGATCTCCTCGGCGATCCTGCTGCCGCGGCTGCTCGGGGAGCTGGCCGCCGAGCGCCGCGACGACGTCGAGCGGCTGCGCGCGGTCATCGCCGCGTTCGTGCTGCTGGTCGAGGACGAGCCGGAGCTCTACCGCTTCGCCTACGCCTCGGCCGGCCGCGCCGGGCGCCCGGACCTCGTCGCCGCCACCGAGCGCGAGGTCGCCGGCGCGCTGGCGGCACTGCTCGGCGACCGGCTGGCCGCCGCGGGCCGGCCCACCGCCGCCGTGACGACGTGGGCCTACGGGGTCGTCGGCATGGTGCAGCTGGCCGCGCACTGGTGGTCGGGCACCCGCGAGGTGCCCGCCGCCGAGCTGGTCGAGCAGCTGACCGTGCTGGCCGCCGGGGGACTGGTCGGCCTGCTGCCGCCCGCCTGAGCCCGACGCCGCGCCGGCGCCCCAGCGGTGCGCCGTCCCCGCCCCGTGCCGGGGCGTACGCCTACGGCAGGACCGGCTCCCGCCGCGGCAGCGGCGCGGCGCCCGCGGCGGCCCGCGCGGTGGCGGCCCGGGCGGTGGCGTCGCGGGTGACCGCCTTGCGGTCGTACATGCGCAGGTCGGCGCGGTGCAGCAGGTCGGCGAACACGACGCCGTCGGCGGGGCAGACGCTGACCCCGATGCTGGCGTCCACGTGCACCTCGGTGCCGTGCAGCAGCACCGGCCGGCGGATCGAGGCGGTGAGCTCGTCGGCGACCCGCCGCGCCTCCTCCAGCGCCGTCTCCGGCCGCAGGTCCGGCAGCGCGACGAGGAACTCGTCGCCGCCCAGGCGGGCCAGCAGGTCGCGGCGGCGGACCCGCTCGCGCAGCCGGCGGGCGACCACCTGCAGCAGCTCGTCGCCGGCGGCGTGGCCGAGCCGGTCGTTGACCGCCTTGAACCCGTCGAGGTCGACGAACAGCAGGCCGAGCGCGTCGCCGCGGGCGCGGGCCTCCCAGATCGCGGCCTCCACCTGCTCCTCCAGCCGGCGCCGGTTGGGCAGCCCGGTCAGCGGGTCGGTGTAGGCCAGCTCCTGGATGCGGGCCAGCGCGGCCGACGTGCGGTCGCGCTCGCGGACCAGCGCCCGCTCGGCCTCCACGCGCGCGGTGACGTCCACCTGCACGCCGATGTACTGGACGACGGCGCCGTCGGCGTCGTGCACCGGGGCGAGGTGCAGCTCGTTCCACCACGGCGTCCGCCCGGGGCCGCGGACGTTGAGCAGCGTCTCCCGGCACGGCCGGCCGGCGTCGACCGCGGCGCGGACGCGGGCGACCGCGCCCGGGTCGGTGTCGGGGTGCTGCAGCAGCCGGCAGTTGCGGCCGAGGATCTCGTCCGAGGACAGGCCGGCCAGCTGCCGGAAGGCCTCGTTGGCGTAGACGATCGGCTGGTCGGGCAGCCGCACGTCGACGACGGTCACCCCGCTCGGCGTGGCGTCCAGCGCCCGCCGCAGCAGCACCTCCGCCTGCGTGGTGCCCACGGCCAGGCCGGCGGCCGCCGGGCTGGCCGTGGGCGCGGGACGGGGTGCCGGGGCCGCAGCCGGGACGGCGTCGCCGGCGCGCGGGGCCACCCGGGAGAGCAGCGACGACGCCGCGCGGGACACCGTGGTGCGCTCGTAGGTGAGCGCGTACTCGAAGGTGCGCTCCGGGTCGGGGCCGTCGTCGCCGAGGTCGCGGGCCAGCAGCGCGGCGCTGAAGTGCGGGGA
Source organism: Geodermatophilus sp. SYSU D00684 (assembly GCF_054050455.1). Lineage (NCBI taxonomy): Bacteria > Bacillati > Actinomycetota > Actinomycetes > Geodermatophilales > Geodermatophilaceae > Geodermatophilus > Geodermatophilus sp. SYSU D00684. The sequence continues at coordinate 27,424 of NZ_JBJGZI010000042.1, forward strand.
CAGGACGGCGACGTCCCACTCGCCGCGGACCGGGTCGTCCTCGGCCAGGTGCGCGCCGCGCAGCCCGGGCAGCGGCTCCACCGGCAGGTCCTCGCCCAGGGCGCAGACGAAGCCGGTGCGCTCGACCAGGTCGCGGTAGCGCTGGGTGGTGGAGACGGTGAAGTGGCGGGCCTCCTGGAAGGTCGCGGCCACCACGCAGGTCTCGCCCAGGCGCAGGGCCTCCCGCTCCAGCTGCTTGGACAGCTCGATGAGCAGGGCCTTGGGCGCGCGGCGCAGCGGGACGTCGTCGGGCAGGCAGGCGAAGGGGGAGACCGCGCCGGCCGCGCCGGTGGGCCGGCCGGCGCCGGGCAGCACCAGCTCGCCGACCGGCAGCTCCGGGGCGGCGCCCGGGCCGGGGCGGCCGAAGAACCAGCCCTGGCCGAGGGTGGCGCCCAGGCCCCGGGCGTAGGCCAGGTGCCCGGCGGTCTCGATGCCCTCGGCGAGCACCACGGCGCCGCTGCGCTCGGCGTAGGCGTTGACCGCGTTCATGATCTCGGCGATCGCGGGGCCGGGGCGCTCCTGCACCAGGCGCAGGTCGAGCTTGACGACGTCGGGGCACAGCAGCGGCAGGAACGCCAGCGACATCGACTCGGCGCCGACGTCGTCGACCGCGATCGCCCAACCCAGCTCGCGCACCCGCTCGACGGTGCGCAGCAGCTCGGCCGGGCGGGCCGCGATCGCCCGCTCGGTGATCTCCATGACCACCCGCAGGTCGCCGGGCGCGCCCTCGGCGATGGCGACGAGGTCGGCCAGCGGCGCGGTGTCGAGCACCTCGGGCTCGACGTTGACGAAGACGGTCAGCGGCGCGACCAGCCCGCCGTCGACGGCGCCGCGGAAGGCGGCCGCCCGGCAGGCCTCGTCCAGCTCCGCGAGCCGGCCGGCGCCGCGGGCCGCGGCGAACAGTGCGTCGGGCCGCTCCAGCGTGCCCACCGGGCCGCGCGCCAGCGCCTCGTAGGCCACCACGCGCCCGGTGTCGATCTCGACGATGGGCTGGAAGACGCTGCGCACGCCGCGCAGGGCCTCGGCGAGGACGGGGTCGGATCCGGACGGCACCGGTGCCTCCTGGGGGCGGGTCACCTCCCGGTCGTCGGCACCGGGTCCCCGTTCCGACACCCGACCGTCCGCCCGGGTCCCCCGGGAGGGTCAGGCGGGCAGCGCAATGAGCACGACGGCGGCCGCCGCGACGGCGAGCCCGGCCTGCTGGGCCCCGGCCAGCCGCTCGCGCAGCACCACCTGCGCCAGCACGACCGTGCTCGCCGGGTACAGCGACGCCAGCACGCCGGTGATCGCCAACTGCTCGCCGACCTGGGTGGCGACGAGGAACAGCGCGTTGGCCGTCATGTCGGCCACGCCGGCGAGCACCACGACCGGCAGCACCCGGCGGGACACGAGCAGCGACCGGCCCGACGCCAGCGCGAGCCCGCCGATCAGCAGCACCGACACCACGCGGGCGGCCAGCAGCGGGCTCAGTCCCGAGTCCTCGCCGGTGCGGTCCAGCAGCACGAAGAACAGCCCGAACCCGGCGCCGGCGGCCAGCGCCGGCCCCATGCTGGCCGGCCGGGCGGTGCGCAGCGAGGACAGCCCGCCCTCGGCCGCCACGAGCACCACCGCGACCAGCGCGAGCAGGATCCCCAGCGCGGCCAGCACGCCGATCCGCTCGCCGAGCAGCAGGCCGCCGACCACCGGCAGCGCCGCGGCCGACACCGCCGTCACCGGGGCCACCACGCTCATCACCCCGGTGGCCAGCGAGCGGTAGAACAGCAGCAGCCCGGCCCCGCCGGCGACGCCCGCGGCCGCGCCCCAGCCCAGGTCGGCGGGCGTGGGGCTGCCGCCGAGCCAGGGGAGCAGCAGCACGACGGCGACCAGCCCGGCGGCCTGCGACAGCGCGACGACGGCAGCCGCGGCGGCCCGGCGGCTGGCGATCCCCCCGCAGAAGTCGGCCATCCCGTAGACGACGGCCGAGGCCAGCGCCAGCACCATCGCCATCCGGTGCGCCTCCCGAGTCCTCGTCCCGCCGTCCCGCCGATCCTGGCAGCCGGTGCCGACGCGGCCCCGCCCCGGGCGGGGTCCCCGGGGGCGGGGGGTTGGGGGGGGGGGGGGGCTTGCCGGGCGCGGGTGGGGGGCCCCGGCCCCAGCGATCCCCCCCCGGCGG
>NZ_JBJGZI010000043.1:0-29257 GCF_054050455.1 Geodermatophilus sp. SYSU D00684
CCTGGCTCACCGCCGACGGTGAGCCAGGACGCGGCAGCGTGAGCTCAGCCGATCATCCTCGGACGGCGCTACAGGATCGGGTTGCCGCCGGTCACCGCGACGCGCGCGCCCGACACGTAGGACGCCTCGTCGCTGGCCAGCAGCACGTACACCGGCGCGAGCTCGGCCGGCTGACCGGCGCGGCCCATCGGCACCTGCTGGCCGAAGCTGGCCACCTTCTCCTCGGGCATGGTCGCGGGGATCAGCGGCGTCCAGACCGGCCCGGGCGCGACGCTGTTGGCCCGGATGCCCTTCTCGGCGTACATCTGCGCGAGGCTCGCGGTGAAGTTCGCGATGCCGGCCTTGGTCATGGCGTAGGGCGCGAGGCTCGGGCTCGGCATGTCGGAGTTCACCGACGACGAGTTGATGATCGACCCGCCCGCCGGCATGTGCGGGATCACGTCCTTGCAGAGGGTGAACATCGCGGTGAGGTTGGTGGCCACCGTGTGGTCCCACTCCTCGTCGGAGACCTCCTCCAGGCTGTCGTGCGACATCTGGAAGGCGGCGTTGTTCACCAGGACGTCGACCTTGCCGAACTCCTCGACGGCCTTCGGGATGATCGTCTTGGCGTGCGCCCGGTCGGAGAGGTCACCGGGCACCAGCACGCACCGGCGGCCGGCCTCCTCGACGTACTTCTTGGTGTCCTCGGCGTCCTCGTGCTCGGAGAGGTACGAGATGAGCACGTCGGCGCCCTCGCGGGCGAAGGCGATCGCGACGGCGCGGCCGATGCCGCTGTCGCCGCCGGTGATGACCGCGGCCTTGCCGGCCAGCCGGCCCGACCCGCGGTAGGTCTCCTCACCGTGGTCGGGCTTCGGCTCCATCTCGCCGAGCGTGCCCGGTGGGGTCTGCTGCTGCTCGGGCTGGGACTCGGGGCGGGGTGACGACACGGGGGCTCCTCCTGCTGGCGGGTCCGGCGGGGCGGGTCTGCTCCCCGTCCCGCCCTCGCCGACCCGCCTACCCGTGCGGTCCCGTGCGGAACCCGGGCGTCCTCAGGCCGCGCGCCGCGGCCGCGCCTGCACGGCCGGCTGCGGCGAGCCCCACCGCATCTCGATCCGGCGACGGCCCTCGGCGTCGGTCACCGTCACCCAGTGGCACTCAGGGCAGTTCTTCTCCAGCATGCGTCTCATCCACCTTCCGTTCACCTGCCGTTCACTTTGATCGACGGAGGCGATCCGCGCCACACCCCACCGGGCGAGTCGTGACCGTTTCGTTACACCGCCCCGGCGTCGGGGAAGGCCGGGACCGTCGGGCACGCTGTCCCTCACGATGACCGCGACCGCGCCCCTCCCCCTGCTCGACGACCCCGGCGACCTCACCGCCCTCCGGGCGCGCGGCAGCGACCCCGACGAGCTGTTCACCTCCTTCGCGGCCTGGGCCGAGGACGGCGGCACGCCGCTGTACCCGCACCAGGAGGAGGCGCTGATCGAGCTGGTCAGCGGTGCGAACGTCGTCCTCGCGACGCCGACCGGGTCGGGCAAGTCCCTGGTCGCCACCGGCGCGCAGTACGCGGCGACGGCGACCGGACGGCGCAGCTTCTACACCGCGCCGATCAAGGCCCTGGTGAGCGAGAAGTTCTTCGCGCTGTGCGGGGTGTTCGGCGCGGCCAACGTCGGCATGCTCACCGGCGACGCGAGCGTCAACGCCGGCGCGCCGGTCATCGCCTGCACCGCCGAGGTGCTCGCCAACGTGGCGCTGCGCGAGGGCGCCGGCGCCGACATCGGCCTCGTCGTCATGGACGAGTTCCACTTCTACGGCGACCCCGACCGCGGGTGGGCGTGGCAGGTGCCGCTGCTGGAGCTGCCCCGGGCGCAGTTCCTGCTGATGAGCGCCACGCTCGGCAACACCGACGCGCTGCGCGAGGACCTCTCCCGCCGCACCGGCCGGCCCACCGCGCTGGTCGCCGGCGCCGAGCGCCCGGTCCCCCTGCACCACTGGTACGCGACGACGCCGGCGCACGAGACCATCCAGGAGCTCCTGGACACCCGGCAGGCGCCGGTCTACGTCGTGCACTTCACCCAGGCCCAGGCGCTGGAGCGGGCGCAGGCGCTGATGAGCGTCAACGTGTGCACCAAGGAGGAGAAGGCCGCCATCGCCGACGCGATCGGCGGGTTCCGGTTCACCTCGGCCTTCGGGACGACGCTGTCGCGGCTGGTGCGCCACGGCATCGGCGTCCACCACGCGGGGATGCTGCCCAAGTACCGGCGGCTGGTGGAGCAGCTGGCCCAGGCCGGGCTGCTCAAGGTCATCTGCGGCACCGACACCCTCGGCGTCGGCATCAACGTGCCCATCCGCACCGTCGTGTTCTCCGCGCTGAGCAAGTACGACGGCAGCCGCACCCGGCTGCTCAACGCCCGCGAGTTCCACCAGATCGCCGGGCGGGCCGGGCGCGCGGGCTACGACACGGCGGGCACCGTCGTCGTCCAGGCGCCCGAGCACGAGGTGGAGAACCTCCGGCAGTTCGCCAAGGTCGCCGACGACCCGAAGAAGCGCCGCAAGCTGGTCCGGAAGAAGGCGCCCGAGGGGATGGTGCCGTGGTCGAAGTCGACCATGGAGCGCCTGGTCGCCGCCGAGCCCGAGCCGCTGACCAGCCACATGCGGGTGACGACGGCGATGCTGCTCGACGTCGTCGACCGGCCCGGCGACCCGGTCGCGGCGCTGCGCCGGCTGCTCACCGACAACCACGAGCCGCGCAAGCGGCAGCTGCGGCTCATCCGGGAGGCCGTGGGCATCGCCCGCTCGCTGCTGCAGGCCGGCGTGCTGGAGCGGCTGCCCGAGCCGGAGCCCGACGGCCGGCGCCACCGGCTGACGGTCGACCTGCCGCCGGACTTCGCGCTCAACCAGCCGCTGTCGACGTTCGCCCTCGCCGCGATCGAGCTGCTCGACCCCGCCTCGGACACCTTCGCCCTCGACGTCGTCAGCGTCGTCGAGGCCACCCTCGACGACCCGCGGCAGATCCTGGCCGCGCAGCTGAACAAGGCGCGCGGCGAGGCGGTCGCGCAGATGAAGGCCGAGGGCATCGAGTACGACGAGCGGATCGAGCTGCTCGAGGACGTCACCTACCCGAAGCCGCTCGAGGAGCTGCTCGAGCACGCCTTCGCCGTCTACGTGCGCAGCAACCCGTGGGCCGCCGACGCGCACCCCTCGCCGAAGTCGGTCGTCCGCGAGACGTGGGAGCGGGCGATGACGTTCAAGGAGCTGGTGTCCACCTACGGGCTGACCCGCTCCGAGGGCGCGGTGCTGCGCTACCTCTCCGACGCGGTGAAGGCGCTGCGGTCCGGCGTGCCCGCGGCCGCGCGCACCGAGGAGGTCACCGACCTCGTCGAGTGGCTCGGCGAGCTGGTGCGGCAGGTGGACTCCAGCCTGCTCGACGAGTGGGAGCAGCTGACCAGCCCGGACCAGCCGCTGGACGAGCCGGTCGCCGTCCCGGCGCGGGCCCGGCCGCTCACCGGCAACGAGCGGGCGTTCACCGCGATGGTCCGCAACGCGCTGTTCGCCCGGGTGCAGCTGTGGGCGCGGCGCCGCTGGTACGACCTCGGCGAGCTCGACGCCGGCTCCGGCTGGGACGCCGAGCGGTGGGGCGAGGTGGTCCGCGGCTACTTCGCCGAGCACGCCGAGGTGGGCACCGGCGCCGACGCCCGCGGCCCGGCGCTGCTGGTCTGGGACCGCAGCGAGCCCGGCGTCTGGCGGGTGCGGCAGATCCTCGACGACCCGGCCGGCGACCACGACTGGGGCATCGACGCCGAGGTCGACCTGGCCGCCTCCGACGAGGCCGGCGAGCTGGTGCTGCGCGTCGTCGACGCCGGCCGCAAGGACGCCTGACCTCAGGACGGCAGCGGCGTGGCGCGGGCGCAGACCGCCTCGAGCAGGTCCAGCGCCGTCGCCCGCAGCCGCCCCGCCGGGTCGAGGGCGGGGTCGTAGGAAGCCAGCGTCAGCGACACCACCGGCAGCCGCGACGCCGTCCGCTCCAGCAGGTCGAGCACGTCACCGGCGCCGAGCCCGTCCGGCGCGGCGTAGTCGTTGGCCGGGGCGATCGACGGGTCGTAGACGTCGAGGTCGACGTGCAGGTGGACGGCGTCCACGCGGGCGGCGAGGGCGGTCAGGGCGGCGTCGAGCGCCGCGCCGTCGCGCACCCGCCCCGGCGGGAGCCAGGCGACGCCCGACGCCCGCAGGACGGCCTGCTGCGCCGGGGAGAGGTCGCGGGCGCCGGCGAGCACGACGTCGCGCTCGTCCAGCGGCACGAACCCCGGGACGCGCGCGGCGAGCGCGCGCCAGCAGCGGCCGGCCACGACCGCCAGGCCCTGCCCGTCGAGGAACCCGCCGGTGTCCTCCTCGGGGGTGTTGAAGTCGCCGTGGGCGTCGAGCCAGACCAGCCCGATCCGCCGGCCGGACCCGGACAGGCCGGCGAGGACGCCGAGGGTCGTGCCGCAGTTGCCGGACAGCAGCACCGGCACCGCTCCCGACGGGCGGACCGTGGCCACGGCCGAGGCGACCGCGCGGCAGAGCTCGAAGGCCGTCGTCAGCTCGGCCCGCCAGGCGCCCCCCGGGCGGAGCACCTGCTCGGTCACGGCGTGCCCGCGCCCGCGCAACCGGCCGGCGGCCCCGCCGCGGGCCAGCGCCGTCGGGCCCGCCCCCGTCCGGAGCTCCTCGTGGCCGGAGTCGAACGGGACGCGCAGCAGGTGGACCGGTGGACGTGCTGGGGACCCCGTCACCGGCCGATCCCACCACGGTCCGGGAGCCGCGGCCGGGCCGCGCGGACCGGCGTGCCAGGCTCGACGGCGATGTGCGCATGACCGGAGCGGAGATCGCCGCCGTGCTCGCCGCCGGGGGCGCGGCGGGCGCGATCAACGCCGTCGTCGGGTCCGGGACGCTGGTCACCTTCCCGGTGCTGCTGGCCACCGGGCTGCCGCCGGTCACCGCGAGCGTGTCGAACACGCTGGGGCTCGTGCCGGGCAACGTCAGCGGCGCGGTCGGCTACCGCCGCGAGCTCGCCGGGCAGCGGGGGCTGGTGCTGCGGCTGCTGCCGGCGTCGGCGCTGGGCGCGCTGACCGGCGCGGTCCTGCTGCTGCACCTGCCGGCGGCGGCGTTCGAGGCGGTGGTGCCGGTGCTGGTCGGGCTGGCCGTCGTGCTGGTCGCCGTCCAGCCGCTGCTGACCCGCCGGCTGGCCGCCCGCCGCACCGACGGCGGCGCGACGCCGCGCGGGTGGCGGCTGGCCGGCCTGGTCGCCGGCGCGTACGCGACCGGCAGCTACGGCGGCTACTTCGCCGCCAGCCAGGGCGTGCTGCAGATGGGGGTGTTCGGGCTGCTGCTCGCGGAGCCGCTGCAGCGCCTCAACGCGCTCAAGAACGTGCTCAGCGCCGCGGTGAACGCCGTCGCGGCGACGGCCTACGTCGTCGTCGCCACCGATCGGGTCGACTGGGCCGCCGCCGGGCTGGTCGCCGGCGGCTCCGTGGTCGGCGGCGCGCTCGGCGCCCGGTACGGCCGCCGGCTGCCCGCGGCGGTCCTGCGGACGGCGATCGTCGTCCTCGGCTGCGTCGCCATCGGCGTGCTGGTGGCCCGGTGAACGCGCTGGAGTGGCTGCTGCTGGTCCTCGCCGGGGTCGGCGCCGGGCTGGCCGGCAGCATCGCCGGGCTGGCCTCGCTGGTGAGCTACCCGGCGCTGCTGGCCACCGGGCTGCCACCGGTGAGCGCCAACGTGACCAACACGGTCGCGCTGGTGCTGACCAGCGTGGGGTCGGTGAGCGCGTCCCGGCCTGAGCTGGCCGGGCAGGGCCGGCGGCTGGTGCCGCTGGCGGCCGCCGGGGTGGTCGGCGGGGTGGCGGGCGCGGCGCTGCTGCTGCTCACCCCCGCCGAGGCGTTCGAGCGGCTGGTCCCGCTGCTCATCGGCGGCGCGGCGCTGGCCATCCTGCTGCAGCGGCCGCCGGGCGAGCTGGCCGAGGAGGGCCGCCGGCTGCACGGCACCCGGGACCCGTGGTGGCTGGTCGCCGGCACCGGCGTCATCGGGGTCTACGGCGGCTACTTCGGCGCCGCCGCCGGGGTGCTGCTGCTCGCGCTGGTGCTGCTGGGCACCGGCGAGGGCCTGCCGCGCAGCAACGCTCTCAAGAACGTCGTCCTGGGGGCGGCGAACGCGGTGGCCGCCGTCGGGTTCGTGGTGCTCGCGCCGGTGGCCTGGACCGCCGCGCTGCCGCTGGCGCTGGGCTGCCTGGCCGGCGGCCGGCTCGGCCCGCGGGTCGTGCGGCGCGTGCCGCAGACCCTGCTGCGCCGGCTGATCGCGCTGGCCGGGCTGGGGCTGGCCGTCGTCCTCGCCGTGCAGGCCTACGGATGAGGCCGCGCGGTGGGCCCCGGGGTGGTGCGCACGGGGCCGCTGGACCAAGGTGACCTCGGGTCGCGGCACGGGCAGGTCCGGGGAGCGGCCACCGGGGAGGACCGGTGACCAGGACGACGGGAGTGGACGGGTGACGGCGAGTGACGCGGCGACGCGGTTCCTGGACGCACTGCAGGACCCGCCCGGCGACGGCGAGGACGGCCCGGAGATGGTGCCCTCCCGGCTGGCCCGGGCGGCCGCAGAGGCGGTCCGGGTGGACGGCGCGGCGCTGAGCATCCACGAGGGCGCCGGCCTGCGGACGCCGATCGGCGCCAGCGACCGCACCACCTCGCGGGCCGAGCAGCTGCAGTTCACCGCCGGCGACGGCCCGTGCCTGCGCGCCCACGACACCGGCAGCGCCATCGTCTTCGACATCGAGGACATCCACCGCAACTGGCCCGAGCTGCACGAGGCGCTGCTCGGCGAGACGCCGTTCCGCGCGGTGTTCTCGGTACCGCTGGCCCCGCCGCTGGGACCCACGGTGATCGTCGACCTCTACGCGCGGGAGCCGGCCACGCTCACCGGCGTCCCGCGCGACGACGTCGAGGCGGTCGTCGTGTGCCTGACCGAGGAGCTGGTGCGGGCCTCCGGCGGGGTGGCCGACGAGGGCGGGCACCGGTGGTGGGACTCCCCCGACGCCCGCCGCCGCAGCCGCGTGTGGCAGGCGACCGGCGTGGCCACGGTGGCGCTCGGCCTCGACGTCGTGGACACCCTCACCGTGCTCCGCGCGCGCGCCTTCGCCACCGGGCGGGTGGTCGACGACGTCGCCGACGACATCGTCGAGGGCCGGCTGGACCCCGCCACGCTGCGCGACCCGGACACGGTGGGCTGAGCCGCCCCTACCGGGCGGTGTAGGCGGCGAGGAAGAGCACGAACGCGCTGGAGCCGAGCAGCAGGCGGGCCGGGGTCAGCCCGTTGATCAGCCCCGCGGTCGCCTCCACCCAGGCCGGGCGCACCGCGGCCTCCCGGGCGCCGCGGCGGACCAGCCGCACCTCGTCGGCCAGCAGCGCCCCGGCCGCGCCGAGCATCACCAGCCCGACGACGAGGAACACCAGCGCCAGGCGCTCGGCGAACGCCTCGGCCCGCCCGCCGAGCAGCAGGACGGCGACCACCCCGGCCAGCAGGCCGAGGACCGCGCCGGCGGCCGGCGCCCACGGGCCCATGCGGGTCAGCGGGTCGCCCCGGCGGGCCCGGACCACCGGCGGCCGCCCGGTCACCGGCCCGGTCGGGTGGGGGCCGCCCTCGGCGCCGGGTACGGGCCCGCCCGTCGCCGGTCCGCCCGCCGCCGGTCCGCCCGGAGGGCCGCCGGGGGCAGGGGCGGCGGTTCCGGGGGACGCCTGGCCGGCCGCGGTCGCCCCGCCCGCACCCGGGTCGCCGGGCGGGTACTGCACGGGGGCGGTCGTGGGTGCGGTCGGCGGGGCGGGGTGCGCGGGGACGGCGGGCTCGGTCATCACCGGCGACGCTAGGCCGCCCCTCCGACAGGCCCGCGCAGGTCGGCCGGGCGCGGCGGGACCCACCGGTCCGGCACCGGGACGACGCGGCGCGCGACCACGCCCCGTCATCCCGGGATGACGGGGCGTCAGAGCAGCCGGCGGCTGTCCTCGGCGACCACCCGCAGCCAGCGGTACCCGTAGCCGTCGAGCGCCAGCTCCACCGCGCCGTCGTCGCCGATCGGCGTGGTCTGGGTGACCAGCAGGTCCTCCAGCCGGTGCGAGGCGTCGCAGCCGTCGAGCACGAGCGGCACGACGCGCGGCTCGGGGCCCAGGTTGTGCACGGCGACCAGCGTGCCGTCGTCCCACTCGCAGACGTGCGCGAGCACCTCCGGGTGCGGCTGCCCGAGCACCCGGAACGAGCCCCAGCCCAGCTCCGGCGACTCGCGGTAGCGGCGGATGAGCAGCTTCATGAACGACAGCAGCGAGTCCGGGTCGCGGCGCTGGTCGGCGACGTTGACGAACTCGGGGGCGAAGCCGCCGGTGACCACGGGCCCGGGGAGCCGGTCGGCGTCGGCGGTGGAGAAGCCGCCGTTGCGCCCGGCGGTCCACTGCATCGGCGTCCGCACGGCGAGCCGGCCCTCGGCGTCGAGGTCCTCGCCCATGCCGATCTCCTCGCCGTAGAAGAGCACCGGCGTGCCGGGCAGCGAGAACAGCAGGCTGTAGACCATGCGCACCCGCCGCGGGTCGCCGTCGAGCATGGGCGGCAGCCGGCGGCGCAGGCCGCGGCCGTAGACCTGCATGCGCTCCTCGGGGCCGAAGGCGGCGAAGACCTCCTTGCGCTCGTCCTCGGAGAGCTTGTCGAGGGTGAGCTCGTCGTGGTTGCGGACGAAGGTGGCCCACTGGCTGTCGGGGTCCACCTCGGGGCGGCCGGTGAGCGCCCGCACCAGCGGGCCGGCGTCGGCGCGGGCCAGCGACAGGTACATCGCCTGCATGCCGACGAAGTCGAACAGCATGGTCAGCTCGTCGCCGTCGTCGCCGCCGAAGAACTCCCGCTGCTGCTCGTGCGGCAGGTTCACCTCGCCGAGCAGCACGCCGCTGCCGGTGCGCCGGCCGACCAGTGAGCGCAGCGCGCGCAGGTACTCGTGCGGGTCGGGGAAGTGCTCGGCGTCGGCGCCGTCCTGGGTCTCGAGGAAGAACGGGACGGCGTCCACGCGGAAGCCCGACAGCCCCAGCTGCAGCCAGAAGCCCATGAGCCTGGCGACCTCGTCGCGCACCCGCGGGTTGGTGACGTCGAGGTCGGGCTGCTCCTTGTAGAACCGGTGCAGGTACCACTCCCCCGTCGGCTCGTTGCGCGTCCAGACCGAGTCCTCCTGGTCGGGGAAGACGACCTGGTCGGAGGTGTCCGGCGGCTCGTCGTCGCGCCACACGTAGAAGTCGTGGAAGGGCGCGTCGCGGCTCTGCCGGCCCTGCTGGAACCAGGGGTGCTGGATCGAGGTGTGGTTGACGACGAGGTCGGCGATCACCCGGATGCCGCGGTCGTTGGCCGTGCGGATGACCTCGACCAGGTCGCCGTGCGTGCCCAGCCGCGGGTCGACGCCGTAGAAGTCGGTGATGTCGTAGCCGTCGTCGCGCTCGGCGGTCGGGTAGAAGGGCATCAGCCACAGGCAGGTGACGCCGAGGTCGGCGAGGTGGTCGATCCGCTGGGCCAGGCCCGCGAGGTCGCCGCACCCGTCGCCGTCCCAGTCCATGAACGTCTCGACGTCGAGGCAGTACACGACCGCCGTCTTCCACCAGAGGTCCGCCGTGTCCGTGATCCGCACCCGGCGAGCCTGTCGATCACGGCCCCGCGCGGCAACCGGACGGTGCAGGACCGCTTCGGACGGCTACTTGAGGACGGCGGGCTGGGGCTCCTGGTGCGGCCGCAGCGGGTTGACCGCGACGGCCGGCGCGGGCCGGGTGACGTCGAGCCGCGGCAGCACGTGCTCGCCGAACGCGTCGAGGAACGGCTTCTGCTCCTTGCCCACGTGGTGCAGGTAGACCTGGTCGAAGCCGAGGTCGACGTACTCGGCGATCCACGCGGCGTGCTGCCCGAGGTCCGAGGACACCCGCACCGCCGTCGTCACGTCCTCGGGGCGCACGTGCGCGCTGGCCTGGTCGAAGGCCGTCGTCGTGTCCAGGTCCCAGCACAGCGGCGGCGGGAACACGTTGCTGCGCCACTGGTCGTGCGCGACGGCCAGCGCACGGTCCTCGTCGGGGTCCCAGGAGACGTGCACCTGGATGGTCAGCGTCCCCTGCCCGCCGGCGTCCCGGTAGGACGAGACGACGTCACGCAGCACGTCGTGCGGCTGGTTGATGGTGACCAGCCCGTCGGCCCACTCGGCGTGCCGGGCGGCGGTGCGGGCGGTGACGGCGGGCGCGATGAGCGCGGGCTGCTGCTCGGGCAGCGTCCAGATCTGCGCGCGGTCGACGACGACCAGCCCGTCGTGGCTGACCTCCTCGCCGGCCAGCAGCGCGCGGATGACGTCGACGCACTCGCGCAGCCGCGCGTCGCGGATCTCCTTGTTCGGCCACACGTGCCCGGTGACGTGCTCGTTCATCGCCTCGCCCGACCCCAGCGCGGCCCAGAACCGGCCGGGGAACATCGCGCCGAGGGTCGCGATCGCCTGCGCCACGATCACCGGGTGGTAGCGCTGCCCGGGGGCGTTGACCACGCCGAAGGGCAGCCCGGTGGTGGCCAGCGCGGCGCCGAGCCAGGACCACGCGAAGCCCGACTCCCCCTGCCGCGGGTTCCACGGCGTCAGGTGGTCCGAGCACATCGCCGCGGTGAAGCCGACCTCCTCGGCGTGCTGCGAGGCGGCCAGGAGCTCGGCCGGGTGGACCTGCTCGTGCGAGTTGTGGAAGCCGATCACGGTCACCGGTCGTGCCTACCCCAGCGCCTCGTCAGCGGCCACAGGACCGCCGAGTGCCGGAACCGCGGCCGGCCGGGCGGGGACGGGAGGAGACCGGCGCCACGCCGCGCCTGCGCTGCGATCACCCGGGCCCGCCGTGAGGATCGGGGGGTGACACGCACCAGCAGCACCGACCGCTGGGGCATCGACGCCACCTGGCTCGACGCCCTCGACGAGGAACACGAGGTCGCCCAGGCCACCATCGACCGCCTGCGGGAGGTGATCGGCGAGCCGCCGGAGGACCTCGAGCACCGGGCGCCCATCGTCGCCCGCCCCGGCGACGTCCTGGAGGTCGACGAGGCCGAGGTGACCCTCGAGGACGGGTCCACCCGGCACGTCGACGGCGAACTGCCCGCCGACTTCCCGCTGGGCTACCACTGGCTGCAGGAGCCCGGGGGCCCCCGGCGCCGGCTGGTCGTGTCCCCCGGCCGGTGCTGGCTGCCCGAGGACCGCGCGTGGGGCTGGGCGGTGCAGCTCTACGCCACCCGCGGCCGCGGCAGCTGGGGCATCGGCGACCTCGCCGACCTGCGCGCCGTCCGCGAGATGGCCGCCGGCCAGGGCGCGGGCTTCGTGCTCATCAACCCGCTGCACGCCGTCGCCCCGACCCCGCAGCAGGAGGCCAGCCCCTACCTGCCGGCCACCCGCCGCTTCCGCAACCCCGTCTACCTCCGCGTCGAGGAGGTGCCCGGCGCCGACCGCGTCGACCTCGACGGCGACGCCGGCCGCGCCCTGTCCGAGGGCGACCTGATCGACCGCGACGCGGTCTGGGCGCACAAGCGCGAGGTCCTGCGCCGGGTGTTCGACGCCACCGGCCGCGACGACCCCGCCTTCCCCGACTGGTGGTGGCACCAGGGGCAGAAGCTGCAGGACTGGGCCACCTGGTGCGCGCTGGCCGACGTCCACGGCCCCGACTGGCACACCTGGCCCGAGGAGCTGCGCGACCCGCGCAGCGGCGCCGTCGGCTCCTTCGCGGCCGAGCACGAGCGCGACGTCGCCTTCCACGCCTGGCTGCAGTGGTGCCTGTCGCTGCAGCTCGAGCGCGCCACCGAGGGCATGACGGTCATCCAGGACCTGCCGATCGGCGTGGCCGGCGGCGGCGCCGACGCCTGGACCTGGCAGGGGGTGCTCGCGCAGGGCGCGACCGTCGGGGCGCCGCCGGACGAGTTCAACGCGCAGGGCCAGGACTGGGGCTCCCCGCCGCTGGTCCCGTGGCGGCTGCAGGAGTGGGACTACGAGCCGTTCGTCGAGTCGATCCGCGCCACGATGGCCGGCGCCGGCGGCCTGCGCATCGACCACGTCATGGGCCTGTTCCGGCTGTGGTGGGTGCCCTCGGGCGCCAGCGCGGCCGACGGCGCCTACGTCCGCTACCCCGCCGAGGACCTGCTGGACATCGTCGCGCTGGAGAGCCACCGGGCGCAGGCGGTCGTCGTCGGCGAGGACCTGGGCACGGTCGAGGACGGCGTCCGGGAGGCCATGGCCGAGCACGGCATCCTCAGCTACCGGCTGCTGTGGTTCGAGGACGACGACCCGGCCGAGTGGCCCGAGGAGGCGATGGCCGCGATCACCACGCACGACCTGCCGACGGTGGCGGGGCTGTGGACCGGGGCCGACGTCGACGAGCAGCGCGAGCACGGCACCGGCAGCGACGAGGAGCTCGAGCGCGGCCGGCGGTCCCTGCTGGAGCGGCTGCCGGGGCTGCGGGAGAACGAGAAGCCGGAGACGGCGGTGAAGCGGGCGCACGAGCTGCTCGGGCGGGCGCCGTCGCTGCTGCTGTCGGCCACCCTCGACGACGCGCTCGCCGTGCGGCGCCGGCCCAACGTGCCCGGCACCACCGACCGGCCCAACTGGTCGCTGCCGCTGCCGGTGCCCGTCGAGGACCTCCCGGGGCACCCGCTGCTGCAGGAGGTCGCACAGACCCTCGCCGCGGGCGTGCTCGCGACGACCGACCCCGAGGAGGACGCGATCGGCGAGCAGGCCGGCGGGGAGGCCCGTCGGGACTGAGCGGCCCGCGAGACACGTCCGGCGCGGCACCCGCTCGGGTGCCGCGCCGGACGCGCGTTCAGGTGCCGGTCGTCAGGACTCGGCGCCGTCCTGCTCGGTGCTGCCGGCGCCGCGGCCCTGGGTCAGGGTGTCGGTGCCGGGCCCGCCGACGAGCGTGTCGTCGCCGTTGCCGCCGTCGAGCGTGTCGACACCGAAGCCGCCGAGCAGCAGGTCGTCGCCGTTCTCGCCGGACAGCCGGTCGTCGCCCGCTCCGCCGCAGACGACGTCGTCGGCGTTGCCGCCGGTGATCGTGTCGTCGCCGCCGAGGCCCATGATCACGTCGACGCCGTTGGTGCCGCGCAGGACGTCGTCCCCCGCGGTGCCGCGGATCGTCGGGGCGAGGCCGTCGCAGCGCTCGTCCAGGTCGATCCCGACCAGCAGCGGGTCGTGGTCGCTCGAGCGGAACGGGTTCGCCGCGTAGAGCGCCTCGTCGCCCGCGTACTGGTAGGCGAAGGACTCGACCGAGTTGATGTTCCAGTGCACGGCTCCCCTCACCTTCGCGGTCAGGGATGCGGTGGCCAGGGCGTGGTCGAGCGAGCCGGACAGGTTGTCGAAGACGTAGCTGTACCGGTCCGCGTCGAACCGCGACCCGAGGTCGGTCAGCCCGGCGGCCTCGAGGGCCACGATCGGGTCCTCCTGCGTGTAGGCGTTGTAGTCGCCGAGGGAGATGACGTCGGGGTCGCGCTCCCGCAGCTCGTCGACGAACGCGGCGAGCGACTCGGCCTGGCGGACCCGGTCGCCGTTCCAGGCGCCCTGGCCGTCCCCGGCGTCGGCGTTGTCACCCGTGGCCGAGTCGCCCGAGCCCTTGGACTTGAAGTGGTTGGCCACCACGGTGAAGGCGTCGCCGTCCTTGACGAAGGTCTGCGCCTGCGGCTCGCGGGCGTTGTCCCAGACCTCCTCGTCGACCAGGCCGACGGGCTCCCCGACCGGCTGGACGACGCCGACCTGGTAGATGATCGCGCTGCGGATGACGTCGCGGTCGACGTCGTAGAGCTCCTCGGGCAGCGGGACGTGGGCCCACTTCTCGTACCCGGCGTCCGCGTTGAGGCGGGTCACCAGGTCGGCGAGCGCGGCATCGGCGTCCCCCGGGTTGCGGCCGGTGGAGTCGGTGTCCTCGATCTCCATCAGCGTCACGACGTCGGCGCCGAGGGCGTTGATCGCCGGGACGATCTTCCCGGCCTGCTGCTCGAACTCGCGCTGACTCGTGGCCCCCCGGGCGTCGGGGCCGCCGAGCGTCAGGAAGTAGTTCAGGACGTTGAACGCGCCGACCCGCACGTCGCCGGGGACGGCGTCCGGCGCGGCCGGGCGGGTGTTCTGACCCGCGAAGACACCGGCGGCGGTGCCGTCGGCCGGCTGCAGACGCCAGGCGTTGAAGCCGTAGCCGAGGACCAGCGGCTCGGTGAACGCGAGCTCGTCGCCCACGCGGACCGGGGCCTGCGGCGTCAGGTACGGCCGGGTGGTGACGCTCACCCGGGCGCTCACGCCGTCGTCGAGGACGATGCCGCGCATCGCGTTCTCGGCGGCGATGGCCTCCGCCTCGGCGCCGGGGCGGGCGAGCTCGGTGGGCTGCACGAGCAGGCCGCCCTCGGAGAGGGTCAGCTCGCCGTGGCTGGTCAGGTCGAAGACCTCGCTGACGGTGAGGGTGTCGACGGGCGCGACGAGCATGCCCTCGAGCCGCTCGCGCTCGGCGTCCTCGGCGGGCAGGTCGAGCCGGGCGGGCTCCGGCAGGTCCTCGGCGGTGCCGTCGGCGCAGACCGCGACGTCGGTGCGCGCGGTGATCTGCGTCTGGCCGCCGAACTCGCTCACGGCGCCGCGCACGGCGACGGTGTCCCCGAGGTCGACCGCGGTGCCCGGGCTGTAGACGAACACGCCGTCCGAGGTGGCCGCGTTCCCGTCGCCGTCGGCGTCCTGCAGGTGGAAGCCGTCGAGGCCGGGCACGTCGCCGACGACGACGCCCCGCACGGTCACCGTCTGGCCGCCCAGCGGGGTGCTCGCCCCGGCGCCCTGGACGGCGCCGATCTCGTGGGTGGTCGCCACCTCGCAGGAGAACGACGGTGCCGGCGGGGTGGTCGTCCCCCCGCCGTTGACGGAGCCCTTGGTGTTGGCGCCGAGCGCCCAGGTGCCGAGGGTGTCGGCGGCCGAGGAGAAGGTCCGCGACAGCGACTGACCGGCCGGCTCGTTGCCCGCCTCGGAGGCCTTGATGTCGACGCTGGTCTGGCCGGCCGCCGGACCGTCGAGGGCGGTGAACACACCCTCGTAGGACAGGAACTCGGCCACGGTGCCGTCCGGACGGACCAGGGCGAGTCCGTCGGGGCCGCCGTTCTGGACACCGTTCGACGGGTACTCGACGACCGCGACCCCGTCGACCACAGCGGGCAGGGCGTCGTCGTCGTAGGCCTTGCGAGCCGTGGAACCGGTCCCCAGGTCCCCGTTGTAGAGGACGACCCGCCACCCGTCCGAGGTCGTGCCGGGCGGGAAGGTCACCTCGACGAACTCACCGGTGTCGGTGCCGACGTTGTCGTAGTGGATCTCGGAGAGGAACGGCGTGGTGGGCGCGGCCGACGCGGCGGTCGGGAGACCCGTGACGGCGACGGCCACGGCAGCGGCGCCGAGTGCCGCCCGGCGCGCGAGCAGGCGCCGGGAGCCGGTTGATGAGAGCACTGAGGACCCTTCAGGCAGGTGCCAGGACGTGAGCGACGCTAAGCAGCCGCCGTGCACACTCCAACAACGGTTCGTAACGAGTAGGTGACTACCCGCACAGAGTGTGACCGGGATCACCGACATGTCGGCGTGTCACCGAGTCGACACGCCGACACGGCGACATGGCGCCGGCAGCCGCCGTCCGAACGCGTGTTCGATCACCGTGACACACTGCGCACGTGGCAGGCGGGATGCATCGGGGCAGGTCACGGCCGTCGCTCGGCGAGCGGGCCGCGGACTCCGGCGTCGCGCCGGCTCCGGCCCCGGAGGTCCCCCCGCGGCCGCCGGCACGGGCACCGGCGGGCCGGCACTGCTGGGTGCGCACCCCGCCCGGCGCGGACGGGACCGTCCCCGGCCTGCTCGTCGAGTGGCGCCAGTCCGCCGGCGGCTGGCAGGGCCGGGTCGCCTACGCCGTCCCCGGGCCGCACGGCCCGGTGCTCGTCGAGGCGTGGCTGCCGGCGGGGTCGCTCGAGCAGCGCTAGGGGTTTCCCGCCCGTCGCGACGGCTATGGCCTCCGGGACCGATCGACGACGACGCAGCGGAGGCACTCCGATGACCGAACCCGACCGCCCGACCCTCGACGACGTCATGGACACCGAGGAGTCGGCGCCGCGCGACCGTCAGCAGCACGGGAAGACCGACCCGCGGCCGGACGACGACTGGCTGCAGCACCGCACCGAGCAGGAGCGGCAGGCCGTCGGCTCCGACGACGCCGACCCGGCCGGCGCGGAGTTGCACTCCGCCACCGACTGAGGAAGGACCCTCCTGCCAGGGGCGGGTGCCGGAGGGCACCCGCCCCTCAGCCCCGGCCCAGCGCGGTGCTGCGCCCGAGCAGCAGGGCCAGCACCAGCGCCCCGCCGATGCCGGTGCCCGCGATGGCCACCGCGCCCGGCCACCCCGCGGTCGCCCAGGCCCGGCCGGCCAGCGTGCCGCCCACCGACGAGCCGACGTAGTACCAGAACGAGTACAGCGAGGCGGCCTGCCCGACCGGCCGCTCCCC
This sequence comes from Geodermatophilus sp. SYSU D00684, assembly GCF_054050455.1. Lineage (NCBI taxonomy): Bacteria > Bacillati > Actinomycetota > Actinomycetes > Geodermatophilales > Geodermatophilaceae > Geodermatophilus > Geodermatophilus sp. SYSU D00684. The sequence goes on from NZ_JBJGZI010000043.1 coordinate 16,521, forward strand.
CAGCGCCGCCCGCGCGGCCACCCAGCCGCTGGCCACGCCGTGCGCGGCGAAGAAGCCGACCGTCAGCACCGCCAGGCCCGTGACGAACAGCGCCAGCGGCGCGGCCAGGGTCAGCGCGAGGCCCGCCGCGGTCACCGCCAGCGCCACCGGGACCACCACCCGCCGCCCCACCCGCTCGGCCAGGGCGCCGGCGACCGGGGAGGCCACCGACCCCAGCAGGTAGGTGAGGAACACCAGGCCGGCCAGCGCGGGCGACAGCCCGTACGGCTGCGCCTCCAGCCGGAACGTGCCCGCGTTGTAGACCGCCACGAACCCGCCCATCAGCAGCGCCGCCAGCCCGTAGAGGCCGAGCAGCACCGGGTCGCCGAAGCCGCGGGCGAGCTGGTGCAGCACCGGCGTCTCCCGCGGCACCGCGACGAACCGGCGCGAGGCCGGCAGCAGCACCCAGACGGCGACCGTGCAGGCCACCGCGAGCCCGGCGATGCCGCCGACCGCCGTCCGCCAGCCGCCGAGGTCGGCCAGCGCCCCGGCGACCACCCGGCCGCTGAGCCCGCCGATCGCCGTGCCGCCGACGAACAGCCCGATCGCCCGCGAGCTCACCGACGCGTCCAGCTCCTCGCGCAGGTAGGCGACGCCGACGGCGGGCAGCCCGGCCAGCGCGAACCCCTGCAGGCCGCGCAGGGCGAGCAGCGCCTCCCACGCCGGCGCCACCGCGGTCAGCACCGCCAGCTCGCTCGCGACCGCCAGCGCCGCTCGTAGCACGGGCCGGCGGCCGATCCGGTCCGACAGCGGGCCGAGCACGAGCAGCCCCAGCGCCAGGCCCGCCGTCGCCACCGAGACCGACAGGGTCGCCGCGGCCGGCGACACGGCGAAGGCGCGGGTCAGCTCGGGCAGCAGCGCCTGCGGGGCGTAGAGGACGGCGAACACGGCGACGCCGGCGAGGAACACCGCTCCCGACGCGCGGCGCAGCGCGGGGTCGCCGGCCCGGTGCCCCCGCGGCAGCGGCTCCTCCCCGCCCGGCACGGCGGCGGGCGGGGACGGCACGCGCCCATCGTGCCCGGCTGCTGGGATGGTCCCGTGCCCCGCCTCCGGTCCGCCGACGTCGCCTGCTGGGTGGTCAAGACGGCCCGGCCGCCCGAGGCCGTCGTCCCCGGCTGGCGCCCCGGGGAGCCCGCGACGGTCTCCCGCTGCCTGCGCCGCTCCTACCGGCTGGGGCTCATGCGCCCCGGCGACCCGTGCCTGCTCTGGCTGAGCGGCCCCGACCGCCCGGGCGTGCACGCGACCGGGGAGCTCGCCGGGCAGGTCGGCGAGGGCGCGGACGGTCCGGTCGTCGTCGTCCGGCTCACCCTGCTCGCGGCCCCGGTGCCGCGCGGCGACCTGCTGGCCGACCCGGTCGCCCGCGACGCCGAGGTGCTGCGCATGCCGGCCGGCAGCAACCCCTCCTACCTGACGCCCGCGCAGCACGCCGCCGTCCTCGCGCACCTGGGCTGATCCCACGGCCGCGGCTGGGACCATGGGTCGCATGCCCGGCAAGCGGATCACCTGGGGCGCGGTCGCCTGGCTGCTGACCCTCCAGTTCTTCGTCGTCGAGACGGTCGTCCAGTCGCGGTCGGTGCTGCCGTACTCGCGCTCGGCCGACACCATCAGCGCCCTCGGCGACGCCACCCAGCCGGCGCACGCGCTGATGAACGCCTCGTTCGTGGTGCAGGCCGGGCTGATCGGCGCCGGGGCGGTGGCGCTGCTGCCGGTGCTGCGCGGGCGGGCGGCGCGCCCCGCGGTGGGGCTGCTCGGCGTGGCCGCGCTCGGGGTGCTGCTGGTCGGCGTCTTCCCGCGGCTGACCTCGCCGGCCCTGCACACCGCCGGCACGGTGCTCTACCTGGTCGGCGGCGGCCTCGGGCTCATCGCGCTGGCCTACGCCGTGCGGCCGTGGTCGGAGGCGCTGGGGACCACCGTCGTGCTGCTCGGCCTGTTCGCCACCGCGATGACGGTCTTCTACGGCGCCGGGGTGGTCGAGCTGCTCGGCGAGGGCGGCACCGAGCGCGCCGCGGCGTACGTGCTGCCGATCGGGCTGGCGCTGGCCGGGCCGGGGCTGTGGTGGCTCAGCCGGATCCGCGCGGAGCCCGACACCGGCCGCCCGACCCGGCGGCAGCTGCGCGCCCAGGAGCGCGAGCGGGAGCGGCTGGAGCGGGCCCGGCGCGCCGCCGAGCGGGACGACGCGCTCGAGGCCGCCGCCCGCCGCGCCGACGCCACCGGGGCGACGACGGCGGGCCCCGCCGGCCACGACGCCGCCGGCCACGACATCGACGGCCACGACACCGACGACCACGACGCCGACGACGACCTGGACCCCGACGACCCGTGGGCCGGCCCGCGCCGGCGCCGGGAGGGCTGACCCGCTCGCGGGCGTGCCCGGCCGCGGCCACGATGGGGCCATGACCGCCGAGGAGACCGCACCCACCCTCCAGGAGATCCCCGTCGAGGAGTGCCACCGGCTGCTGGCCACGCAGGAGATCGGCCGGCTCGGGGTGAACGCCGAGCACCACCCGCTGATCTTTCCGGTCAACTACGCGATGGACGGCACCACGATCGTCATCCGCACCGCCCCCGGCACGAAGCTGGCCGCCGCGGAGCACGCCAACGTGAGCTTCGAGGTCGACGAGATCGACCGGCGCACCCGCAGCGGCTGGAGCGTGCTGGTGCGCGGGGTCGCCGAGGTGGTGGGCCCCGAGCACCGCGCCGACCTGGTCGCCCGCACGCGGGCCACGGGCCTCGAGCCGTGGGCGCCCGGGGAGCACGGGCACTGGGTGCGGCTGATCCCCACGGCGGTCACCGGCCGGCGGATCGTGCCCGGCGAGCTGCCGCCCGCGGTGGACCCCCGCGCCTACCTCTGAGCGGCCGCCTTCAGCACCGGCTCCGGCTGCCGCACCCGGCCGCGGCGGCGGGACAGCGCCACCCCGGCCAGGCACACCGCGCCCCCGGCGACGGCGAGCGCCGGCGGCACCTCGTCCAGCAGCGCCCACCCGAGGACGACGACCAGCGGCGGCACCAGGTACGTGGTGACGCCGAGCCGGCCGGCCTCCGTGCGGGCCAGCGCGTAGGCCCAGGTGCTGAACGCCAGCGCCGTCGGGACCACGCCGAGGTAGACCATCCCCAGCACCGACGACACGGGCGCGGCGGCCAGGTCGGACACCAGCGCGCCGGCCCACGGCAGGCAGCACACCGCTCCGATCGCGCACGCGGTCGCGGTCACCTGCAGCGGCGGCAGCCGGCGCAGCACCGGCTTCTGCGCCACCACGCCGACGGCGTAGGTCACCGCCGCGACCAGGCACAGCAGCACCCCGAGCAGGTCACCGCCGCTCCCCCGGCCGGCCACCCCGATGAGCAGCACCCCGGCGAAGGCGACGGCGAGCCCGGCGACCAGCCAGCGCGGGAAGCCCTCGTGCAGCCACACCCCGGCGAGCACCGCGATCAGGATCGGCCCGATGTTGACCAGCATCGCCGTCGTCCCGGCGTCCAGGTGCCGCTCGGCGGCGTTGAGGGCGACGTTGTAGACGGCGAACCAGCCGACCCCGCAGACCGCCAGCAGCCCCCACTCCCGGCGGGTGGGGGCGACCCAGCCGCGGCCGAGCGACAGCAGCGCGAGCACCGCCGTCCCGACCAGGAGCCGCCCCAGCGCCAGCGCGCCCGGCGAGAGGTCGGCGCCGACGGCGCGGATGCCGATGAAGGCCGAGGCCCAGGCGAGGACGGTCACGACGACGGCGGCGAGGACGGGCAGGGACACCGGGCGGGCGGGCACCAGCCGACCGTAGGGGTGGCCGACGACCGGGCACCGGCGGTTTCCGGACCTGGCGCTCGGCTTGCGGAGATCGGCAGGGACGGCGCGCTCAGCCGCGGAGGTGCTCGGCGTAGGTGACCCGCCCGCGCGCCGCCTGCGGGCCCGGCAGCACGCCGCCCTCGCGGAACGCGGCCGACAGCCGGCCCGGCAGCGGGGTGGACACCACCCGCACCGAGGGCTCTCGGGCGGCGACCCAGGCGCGGGCGAGGTCGGCCGCCGAGAGGTCCTCGGGCCCGCCGAACTCGACGACCTCCCCACCGGACGGCGGCCCGGCGACGACCTCGGTGAGGAACCCGGCCGCCTCGCCGACGTCGACCGGCGCGGCGCTCCAGCCCATCGGCACGATCAGCACCGGCCCGCGGCGGGCGGTGCCGAGCATCTCGTCGACGAAGTCGTGCCACTGGGTGATCCGCACGATGGTCACCGGCAGCCCCGAGGCCAGCACCACCTGCTCGGCCGCGAACTTGGCCCGGTAGAAGCTCCACGGCACCCGGTCCACGCCGACGATCGAGACGTACACCAGGTGCTGCAGCCGGTCGCGGTCCAGCGCCTGCACCAGCCGCCGGGTGCCGGCGACGTCGACCTGCCACGGGTTGCCCCGCGGGTCGGTGGCGGCGTGCACGACCACCTCGGCGCCGCGCACCGCCGCCGGGAGGTCCCGGCCGGTGGCCAGGTCCGCTCGCACCCCTCCCGGGCCGGTCCCCCGCCTCGACACCTGCCGCACCTGGTGCCCCGCCGCCTGCAGCGACGGGACCAGGACCCGGCCCAGTCTCCCCGTACCTCCGGTGACCACGACGTCCATGGGTGCAGTCTGGCCGGACCGGTCCTTCCCGTTCCACCGGCGTGCCGCAGCAGTCGTATCTCACGTGCGAGATACCGTTCTCGACCGTGACGGCGACCGAGCTCCCGGCCGAGACCACGACCACCTCCTCCCTCGCTCCCGCGCCAGCGGTGAGCGCCACGCAGCGCATCGGCCTGCTGGTCCGCGACGCGCGGCGGCACCGCGGGCTGACCCAGCAGCAGCTGGCCGAGCGCCTGGGCACCAGCCAGAGCGCGATCGCCCGGATCGAGCAGGGCGGGCAGAACCTCACCCTCGACCTGCTCGGCCGGCTGTCCGAGGCGCTGGAGAGCGAGCTGATCAGCGTCGGCCCGGCCGGCCCCACCCACCTGCGGGTCACCGGCGGCACGCCGCTGCGCGGCAGCGTGACGGTCAAGTCGTCGAAGAACGCCGCCGTCGCGCTGCTGTGCGCCGCGCTGCTCAACCGCGGCCGGACGACGCTGCGCAACGTCGCCCGGATCGTCGAGGTGGACCGGATCCTCGACGTGCTGCGCTCGATCGGCGTCGTCGCCACCTGGGACGGGACCGGCCGCGACCTCACCCTGCAGGCCCCCGACGAGCTCGACCTGGCCGGCATCGACGCCGACGCCGCCCGCCGGACCCGCAGCATCATCATGTTCCTCGGCCCGCTGCTGCACCGGGCCCGCACGTTCCGGCTGCCCTACGCCGGCGGCTGCGACCTCGGCACCCGCACCGTCGAGCCGCACATGATCGCGCTGCGCCCGTTCGGCCTGGAGGTCGAGGCGCACGCCGGCGAGTACCACGCCACCGTCGACCCGCAGGTCACCGGGCGGCGCACCATCGTGCTGACCGAGCGCGGCGACACCGTGACCGAGAACGCGCTGCTGGCCGCCGCCCGCACCGAGGGCACCACGGTCATCCGCAACGCCAGCTCGAACTACATGGTCCAGGACCTGTGCCTGTACCTGCAGCTGCTCGGCGTCGACGTCGAGGGCCTCGGGACGACGACGCTCACCGTGACCGGCCGGGCGGTGCTCGACGCCGACGTCGACTACACGATCAGCGAGGACCCGGTCGAGGCGATGAGCCTGCTGACCGCGGGCATCGTCACCGGGTCCGAGCTGACGGTCCGCCGCGCGCCCATCGAGTTCCTCGAGATCGAGCTGGCGGTGCTGGCCGAGATGGGGCTCCAGTACGAGCTCTCCCCGGAGTACCTGGCCGACAACGGCCACACCCGCCTGGCCGACGTCACCATCCGTCCGTCGCAGCTCAACGCCCCGATCGACAAGATCCACCCGATGCCGTTCCCGGGGCTGAACATCGACAACCTGCCCTTCTTCGCGGTCATCGCCGCCTCGGCCACCGGCTCGACGCTCATCCACGACTGGGTCTACGACAACCGCGCGATCCACCTGTCGGACCTGACCCGCCTGGGCGCCGACGTCCGGCTCATGGACCCGCACCGGGTGCTCGTCACCGGCCCGACCCGCTGGCGCAGCGCCGAGGTGGTCTGCCCGCCGGCGCTGCGGCCCGCGGTCTGCATCCTGCTGGCGATGCTGGCCGCGCGCGGCACGTCGGTGCTGCGCAACGTCGACATCATCGCCCGCGGCTACGAGCACCTCTACGAGCGCCTGATCGAGATGGGCGCCTCGATCGAGGTCTTCTCCGACTAGGGCGGGCACGGGAGGCCCTCCGCACGCCCTGGCGCCCGGGACGCGCGGAGGGCCTCCCGTACCTCAGCGCTCCTGGGCGGTGGGGCGGACCAGCACCTCGTTGACCGCCACGTGCGGCGGCTGGCTGACCACGTAGAGGATCGCCTTCGCGACGTCCTCCGCCTGCAACGGCGTCATCTCGGTGTACATCCGCTGCGAGGCGGCCTTCGCGTCGGGCTGGGTGATGTGGTCGGTGAGCTCGGTGGCCACCGCGCCCGGCTCGACCAGCGAGATCCGCACGCCCCGGGTGGTCACCTCCTGGCGCAGCGACTCGCTGAAGGCGTTCACCGCCCACTTGCTGGCGTTGTAGACGCCGGCGCCCTTGCGCGCGGTGCGCCCGGCGACGCTGGAGACGTTCACGACGTCGCCGGAGCCCTGCTCGACCATGCCGTCGATCGCGGCGTGCGTCATGTACATCAGGCCGAGCACGTTGGTCGACAGCATCCGCCGCCAGTCCTCGACGTCGGCGCCGACGATCGTGCCGAGCAGCATCACGCCGGCGTTGTTGACCAGGACGTCGAGCCCGCCGAGCTCCTCCCGCGTCCGGGCGACGGCGGCCCGGCAGGACGCCTCGTCGGTGACGTCCAGGTCGAGGGTCAGCGCGCGGGCGCCGTCGTCGCGCAGCTTCCGTGCGAGGGCGTCGAGCCGGTCGGCGCGGCGGGCGCCGACCGCCACGGCGGCGCCGGCCTCCGCGAGCGCGACCGCGGTCGCCTCCCCGATCCCCGACGACGCCCCGGTGACCAGGGCGACCCTCCCGGACAGTGGTCGGCCGGCGTCGGTCATGCGGTCCTCCTCCCGGGCCGCCCGGTGCGGCACCCCGGCCAGCCTGCGCCCGCCCGCGGGATCCGGCAGCGCGGGCGGCTCAGTCCTCCGGCAGGACGACGCCGAAGCCGCGCACGGCCAGCCGCAGCAGCACCGGCCCGCCGCGCTGCAGGTCGGCCACCCGCGCGGCGGCCGCGGCCTCGAGCTGGGCCACCCGGCGGGCCAGCGCCTCGGGCCCCTGCAGGCGCGCCCGGTGCAGGAGGGTCGTGTTGCCCCACACCCGGCGCCGCGACTCGCGCAGCAGCACCCGGGCCGCGGTCCGGTTCAGCCCGCCCAGGACCCGGTCGACCGGCGTGCGGCGGCTGCCCGCGGCCTGCAGGGCGAGGTCCTCGGCGGCCACCCGGCCGGCCAGCACCTCGTCGATGCGCTCGTGGTCGCGGCGGCGGGAGTCCAGCAGCGGCGGGTCGGCGGAGTCGGCCGGGCCGATGACCCGCACCAGCGACTGCGGCAGGTCGAAGTTGATGTGCGCGTTCATGCCGAGCAGCACGTGCGCCTCCGGCCGGGCGGCCGGGTCGGTGCCGAACGCGGCCCGCCACGGCGCCGGCGGCGCGGCCGGGTCGCGGCGGTGCGCCTCGAGGGCGTCGAGGTAGAGCCCGGCGAAGTCGACGTCCCAGTCGGTCACCCAGTCCGGGTCCTCGAACCGGCCGGCGTCGATCGCCGCGTTCACCGCCTCGGTGGTGCGCAGGTAGGTGCCGAGGAAGTGGCGGGCCGGGTCGCGGGCGGCGACGAGGGCGTCGAGCAGGTCCTGCATGCGGGCGACCAGCTCGTCCACCGGTGCGGTCACGCCCCGATCGTCCCCCGCGGCGGGCGTCCCGCGCGCGTCAGGCGCCCAGCAGGCCCGGCAACCGGTCGAGGGCCGCCGTCACCAGCTCCGGCAGGTCCCCGCCCTCGCCGGCCAGCCAGTCGTCCTGGGCGACCTCGAAGCAGGCGACGACGAGCTTGGCCAGCAGCAGCGCCTCCCCCGCCGGGACGCCGCGGGCGGTGAGCCCCTCGGCGAGGGCCGCCTCCCAGCGGCGCAGCTTCGCCGCCGCCCGGGACCGCAGCGCCGGCACGCCGGCCACCACCTGCTCGCGGGCGAGCAGCAGGTCCCGCAGCGGCGCGACCTGCCCGGCGATCGCGACGGCGGCCGAGCGCAGCGCCGCCCACGGGGACAGCTCCGGCGGGGCCTCGGCCACCGCCGCCGCGGCGGCGGCGAGCAGGTCGTCCTCGAGGCCGAAGAGCAGGTCGTCCTTGTCGGCGAACAGCCGGAACAGCGTGCTGCGCGAGACGTCGGCCGCCGCCGCCACCTGCTCGGTGCTCGTCGCGGCGTAGCCCCGCTCGGCGAACAGCGCGACCGCGCGGCGGGTCACCTCGGCGCGCAGCCGCCGGCGCCGTCGCTCCGCGGCCGTCCCGGTCACCGTCACCCCCTGTTGACACGCAGTCCCGTCCTGACACAGAGTCTCACATCGGGACGTCGTCCCGCGAGAGGAGACGCGATGAGCGACATCCGCACGGCCCTGGTCACCGGCGCGACGTCGGGGATCGGGCGGGCCGCCGCCGGCCACCTCGCCGCCACCGGGGAGTGGCGCCTGCTGCTCGGCGCCCGCGACGCCGCCCGGGGTGCCGCGGTGGCCGCCGAGCTGGGACCGCCCGCCGAGGTGGTCGACCTGGACCTGGCCTCCCTCGCCGCCGTCCGGGCGGCCGCGGCCCGGGTCGCCGCCGGGGAGCCGCTGGACGCGCTGGTGCTGAACGCCGGCGTCCAGGTGCCGGTCGCCGACCGGGCCAGCGCCGACGGCCACGAGCTGACCTTCGCGGTCAACCACCTCGCGCACTTCGCGCTCACCGTCGCACTCCTGCCGCACCTGGCGCCGGGGGCGCGGGTGGTCGTGGTCAGCAGCGGCACCCACTGGGGCACCTGGCGGAAGTCCGGGCCGTTCCCGGCGCCGCGCTGGACCGACCCGCGCACGCTGGCCCGCCCGCGGCGGGAGTCCGGGCAGCGCGCCTACGCGACGTCCAAGCTGGCGAACGTCCTCTTCGGCGCCGAGCTCGCCCGCCGGCACCCGGAGCTCGACGTCGTGGTGTACGACCCCGGCCTGGTGCCGGGCACCGGACTGCACCACCGCTACCCCGCCCCGGCCCGCGCGCTCTACACCGGGCTCGCGCCCCTGCTCGCCCGGCTGCCGTTCGCCTCCGGCGTCGACGAGGCGGCCGCCCGGCTCGCCGCCGCGGTCACCGGCCCGGCCGGCACCAGCGGGCGCTACCTCGAGCGCGGCGTCGAGGCGCCGTCGTCGCCGGACAGCCACGACCCCGGCCGCGCCCGCGAGCTGTGGGAGGCCAGCCTGGAGCTGACCCGCCCTCAGATCAGCGCGTCGTAGCCGTCGTCGGGGGGCAGCAGCCCCGAGTCGACCGGCGGGCGGTGCGGCTGGTCCAGCCCGCGCATGCGGGCGGCGTGCAGCGCCAGGAGCAGGTTCAGCCGCAGCGTGGGATCGGTGGTGAAGGGCCCGAGCAGCCGCTCGAGCTTGCCGATCCGGTAGCGCATCGTGTTGTAGTGGAAGTGCAGCCGGCGGGCGGACTCCGCGACGTTGAGGTTGGTCTCCAGCAGCACCCGCAGCGTCTCGCGCAGGTCGGCCGAGTCCGGGTCGGCGGCGTCGGCCAGCGAGCCGAGCACCTCGTCGACGTAGGAGCGCAGCTCCGTGCTGTCCGGGATGAGCGACAGCAGCCGGAACACCCCGAGCTGGTCGAAGTGGGTGACCGCGGCCGTCCCGTGGATCTCCTGCCCGACGCCGAGGGCCCGCTGCGCCTGCTGGTGCGCCTCGCCCAGCGCCGAGATCGACCCGGCGGGCCGGCCGATGCCGGTGCCGAGCACCCGGCCCACCCGGCGCACCCGCGCGTTGACCCGGGAGGTCACCGCGGTCACCAGTGAGGTGATCTCCTCCGGCGTCCGGCCGTCCAGCGGCAGCACGGTGACGATCTCGGTGGACAGCCCCGCGACGGCGGCGCCGCTGACCTCCGTCTCCAGCGCCGCCCGCCAGCCGTCGGCCAGCCGGTCGAGGACGTCGAGGGCGCGGGTGGGGTCGGCCGCCGGGTCGGCGGCGGTCTCGGTGGCGGTGACCAGGACGACGACGGGGCCGTCGAGCCGCCAGCCGAAGGAGCGGGTCTGCGCCAGCGCCCGCTCGGTGTGCCGCAGCGAGCCGCCGACCAGCCGGCGGACCAGGTCGCCCTGGAAGCGCAGCTCCACCGAGTGCACCGCCTGCTGGCGGATCACCGACAGCGCCGACACGACGGCGGCCCGCTCCAGCACACCGCCGGCGCCGACCACCATCTGGCCGCGGCGGTGCACGGCGACCAGCCAGCCGTGGCGCTGGTCGCCGGCCATGATCGGCGCGACCGCGTACTCCCCCACCCCGCCGGGCAGCTCGTGGTGGCCGGGGACGAGCAGGATGCCGTCGGCCGGGGACAGGTCGGCGTCGGCGAGGACGTCGGCGGGCGTGACGACGGTCTGGTCGGCGCGCACCCCGGACAGCCGGTGGGCCGGCGCCATCATGGCCAGCTCGTCCTCGGCCTCGGCGTCGAGCAGCCACAGCCAGTCGCTGATCTCGGCGACGTCGGCGGGCGGGCCGGCGCTGGTGACGATCTCCCGGTCCGGGCCGAGCCCGAGGACGGCGGCGCCCTCGAGGTAGGTGGCCAGCTGCTCGGTGACCTCGGCCAGGCCGCCGCCGCTCAGGGCGACGTCGATGAACTGGTCGTGCATGCGGGCGGAGACGGCCAGCGCCTCGCCCTGCCGGCGCACGACCGCGCCGAGCACCTCGGAGACCGCCTCGTCCATGCGGACGGTGGCGGGCAGGGCCACCACGGGGAACCCGTGCCGCTCGGCCTCGGCGAGCACCTCGGCCGGCACCGGGGGCGGCCCCTCGGTGCGGCGGAAGGCCAGCGCGGCGGCGCCGACCTGCAGCAGGCGGTCCACCAGGGCCCGGCCGGCGGCGGCGTCGGCCGGGGGCAACCGGGCGCCGAGGACGACGAGGACGTCGGGGCCGGCGGCGGCCAGCGGGGCCGCCGGGTCGTCGACGACCATGTGCCGGACGACGCGGCCGGTCCCGGCGCGGCCGGCGACCACCTCGGCGCCCACCAGGCGCGGCAGCCGCAGCGCCTCGTCCAGGCGCAGGCCGACGCGGTCGCGCCACCCGGCGCGCTCGTCACGGGGCGGCAGGGCGCGGGAGGGGGCGGGGTGCTGCCATCCGTGCGGCAGCTGCAGCGGCGCAGTCGGGTACATCGCCGAGGTCATCGGCATCTCACTGTGGGTCACGACTCGCCCTCCTCCTCACCCGTCGTCCGTCTCGAGTTGCCGAAAACTGGCAGGTGTGCCTGGACGGGCACCCCCATTCTTGGCCACATTCGCCATAAGAGGACGTGCGACGCGCCGCATAGCTTCGAGTCAGTCGGCCCGTCCGCTGGATGGTAGGCGTTCCCCTGAGGTGGTGCGTCTCACCCTCCGGCGGCCGGTCCGAAGGGCGGGAGTCGAGCGGAGGGTCGCTCCCGCTGTCCGACGGGGAAGGGCTGCACAGATGCGCACCATCGACCACTCGACCACCGGTTCTCCGACCGCACCGGGGCGCGCCGCCCGTGCCGGCGTCCCGACGATCCCCCTGCCCCGCTCGTCGGCGCAGGAGACGCTGCGGACCGCGTCGCCGGCACGTGCCGCCTCGGCCGTCCCGGCCTCGGCCAGCACCGGCGTGGCCGACCTGCTCCGCGGGCCCGTCCGCCCGGCCCGGGTGCTCATGAGCATGCCCGCCGCGGTGTACCTCCAGGTGCCCACCGAGCGCGGCACCGACGTCGTCGGGGTGCTCACCAGCGACGCCGCCCGGCTGCCCCTCGGCTGCGTCCTCTTCCGGCCCAGCAACGGCCGCCCCCTCGTCGCGCTGCCCAGCGGTGCGCCCGCCGAGGTCGGCGGTGGCCGGATCGTCGTCGGCGACCTGGTCGTGCGCGCCGCCGCCTGGTGGGACCCGCGGCCGCGGCTGCCCAGCCCGCGCCCGGCGCTGCTGCCCGAGGGCGTGCGCCAGCTGCGCACCACCCTCTACGGCGAGGGCGTCCCGCACAGCGCGTTCACGCTGCCCGGCCTGCCCGCCGGCCCCGGCGGCCCGCTGGCCGCGCTGCGGGGCGCGGTGCGCCGGGCCGACCTCGACGCCGCGCTGCGCACCGCCGCCCGGCTGATCGGCCTGGGCCCGGGCCTCACCCCGGCCGGCGACGACGTCATGGCCGGCACGATGGCCGGCCTGGTGCTGCTGCGGCACCCGGCCGCCGAGCGCTTCGCCGCCGGCGTCTACTCGCTGGCCGCCGGCCGCACCACCGAGCTGTCCCGGGCGCTGCTGCGGCACGCCGCGGCCGGCCGGGTCAGCGGCGAGTACGCCGCGGTGCTGCAGGGCCTGGTCGGCGAGCGCCCGCTCGGCCCGGCCATCGAGGGCCTGCTGGCCACCGGCTCCACCAGCGGCCGCGCCATGGCGCTGGGCCTGTGCACCGCGATCGACCTGGTCGACCGCACCACCCGCGCCCGCTGACCGCACCACGACGCGACGGCGGCCCCCTCCCTCCCGGG
>NZ_JBJGZI010000044.1:0-29144 GCF_054050455.1 Geodermatophilus sp. SYSU D00684
CCGACCTCGCCCCGCAGCGCGAGGTCGGGCACCGCGTAGCGAGGTCGGCGCCCAGGGGTCGACGCCCCAGGCCGGTGCCTCAGCGGCCGGCGGCGAAGTCGGCCAGGGCGCGGCGCAGCGCCAGGCCGTGCCGGTCGGAGCGCACGTGCAGCTCGTCGCGCGCCGACAGCGGCAGCCCGCTGCCGGCCAGCTGCGCCTGCAGCTCCACGTCCTCGGCCAGCGCCCGCTGGGTACGGGCGACCTCGGCGGCCACCACCTCCGGCCCGGGCAGCGGCTCGCCGTCCCCCGCGCGCAGCAGCACGCACGCGTAGACCCGCGTGGAGTCGGCGTCCTCGGGCTGCAGGAGGAACAGCGTCGTCGTCGCCGCGCCGGAGGCCGCGGACTCCACCCGCCGCCGCAGCTGGAACGGCGCGCGGTGCACGGCGGTGGTCACCGTCGCGTCGTGCTCGCGCACGCTCGTGAACCCGCCCGGCTCCGCCGTCACCTCGGGAGCCGGCCCGTGGTCCTCGGGACCGCCGTGCACGAACGGGCCGTGCGCGGTGTCGAGGAGGGCGTCGGCCAGCGGCCCTGCCGGGCCGGCCGACCGGACCGGGGCCGGCCAGCCGCGGACGAAGCGCCGGTCGCCGTCCTCGGGCAGCTCGAGCGGGACGTCGCGGGGCTCGGCCGGCGCCAGCCAGACGACGCCGAACCGCTCGCGCACGCCCCACGCCGGCGGGTCCGCCTCCAGGCCGTCCGCGCCGCGGGACAGCGCCCAGGTGCGGCCGAGCAGCCGGACCTGCAGCCAGCCGCCGGGCCGCAGCTCGCGGGACAGCGCGACCGGGTGCCAGGCGTGCTCCAGCGACGGGTCGAGGTTGCCGAACACCGGCCCCGGCGGCGGCCCGGGAGCCGGGGTGGGCTCGGGCACCGGCTCGGCGGCGGGGGCCGGCGGGAGGGCGACGACGGTCCGCTCGGGCGCGAGCCAGATCCAGCCGTGCCGCTCCTCGACCGCCCACGGCACCGGCAGGTCCGCCCGGGGCGGAGGGCTGCCGTCGGACCCGAGGGAGGGGACGTCCACGCAGCGGCCGTCCGCGTCGAAGCGCCAGCCGTGGTACGGGCACTGCAGCCGGCCCCCGACGACGGCGGCCGCCGCCAGCGGGACCAGCCGGTGCGGGCACCGGGCGGGGAAGGCGCTGACCTCCCCGCCGGGCCGGAGCCGGACGACGACGTACGCGCGTCCCCCGGCGCCCACCGGCACCGGCGTCGTCCCGACCTCGGTGGCGCGGGCCACCGGGAACCACCCCGTCGACCGTGCGGTCGACGTCCCTGCCGTCGCGGTCATGCCCCCAAGTGCACCGCCGGCGCACTACCACGGCGTTACGGCGGTCGGAAGCTCAGGTCACGGCTCCGCACCGATAGTTTCGATCATTTCCGACTCAACCGTCGCCGACCTATGGTGAGCGCCGTCACACGTCCGACCAGGTCGACACGAGGGGGCACAGTCGTGACCGAACCCGCCGAACGGCGGTTGCTGACGCCGGAGGAGTACAGGCAGGCGCAGAACTCGCCGGAGTTCACCGAGCTGCGCAGGCGCTTCCGCGCCTTCGCGTTCCCGATGACCGTGGCCTTCCTGGCCTGGTACCTGCTCTACGTCCTGCTCTCCACCTACGCGCCGGACTTCATGGCGACCCGGGTGTTCGGCGACGTCAACATCGGGCTCCTGCTCGGGCTCGGACAGTTCCTGTCCACGTTCGTGATCACCCACCTGTACGTCTCGCACGCGAACCGGCGCACCGACCCGATCGCCGACGAGATGCGCGAGCGGCTCGAGCACCACGAGTACGCCGCCGGTCACCGCGCCGGCACCGACCTCGGGAAGGGGGCCACGCGTGCCCGCTGACGTGCTCGCCGCCGACGCCACCATCGGCACGCCGGCCCTCAACATCGGCATCTTCGGCGCGTTCGTCCTGGTCACCCTGGTGATCACCTTCCGCGCCAGCCGCAACAACAAGAGCGCGGCGGACTACTACGCCGCGGGCCGCAACATCAGCGGTACGCAGAACGGCCTGGCCATCGCCGGTGACTACCTGTCGGCGGCGTCGTTCCTCGGCATCGCCGGGGCGATCGCCGTCTACGGCTACGACGGCTTCCTGTACTCGATCGGCTTCCTCGTCGCCTGGCTGGTGGCGCTGCTGCTGGTCGCCGAGCTGATGCGCAACACCGCCCGGTTCACCATGGCCGACGTCCTCGCGTTCCGGATGCGGCAGGGCCCGGTCCGGACGGCGGCGGCGATCTCCACGCTGGCGGTCTCGCTGTTCTACCTGCTGGCCCAGATGTCGGGCGCCGGCGGCCTGGTGACCCTGCTGCTCGGGGTCACCGGCGAGGCCGCGCAGGCCCTCGTCGTCGTCCTCGTCGGCGCGCTGATGATCATCTACGTGCTGGTCGGCGGCATGCGCGGCACGACGTGGGTGCAGATCATCAAGGCCTCGCTGCTCATCGCCGGCGCGCTGGTCATGACGCTGTGGGTGCTCGGCGAGTTCGGCTTCAACCTGTCCTCGCTGCTGGGCGGCGCGCAGGCCAACGCGGTCGAGGGCCGCGACGTCCTGGCGCCGGGCGCGCAGTACGGCGCGACCAGCACCTCGAAGCTCGACTTCGTCTCGCTGGGCCTGGCCCTGGTGCTCGGCACGGCGGGCCTGCCGCACGTGCTCATGCGCTTCTACACCGTGCCGACGGCGAAGGACGCCCGTCGCTCGGTGGTCTGGGCGATCTGGCTGATCGGCATCTTCTACCTGTTCAGCCTGGTCATCGGCTACGGGGCCGGCGCCCTCGTCGGGGCGGACACCATCCTCGGCGCCCCGGGTGCGGTCAACTCCGCGGCCCCGCTGCTGGCCTTCGAGCTCGGCGGCACGGTGCTGCTCGGCATCATCGCCGGCGTCGCGTTCGCGACGATCCTCGCGGTGGTCGCCGGCCTGACGATCACCGCGTCGGCCTCGTTCGCACACGACGTCTACGCGTCGGTCATCAAGAAGGGCAACGTGCCGCCCAACGGCGAGGTGCGGGTCGCCCGCATCACCGCCGTCGTCATCGGCGCGATCTCGATCGGCCTGGGCATCCTCGCCCTGCAGGCCGGGCTGAACATCGCCTTCCTGGTGGCGCTGGCCTTCGCGGTCGCGGCGTCGGCGAACCTCCCGACGATCCTCTACACGCTGTTCTGGAAGCGGTTCACCACCCAGGGCGCGCTGTGGTCGATGTACGGCGGCCTGATCGCCTGCATCGTGCTGATCGTCTTCTCGCCCGTGGTGTCGGGTGCGCCTATCAACCCGGCCACCGGGCTGTCCCCGTCGCTGTTCCAGGACGTGGACTTCCACTGGTTCCCGCTGAACAACCCCGGCATCGTGTCCATCCCGCTGTCGTTCTTCCTCGGCTGGCTGGGCACGGTCCTGTCCAAGGAGAAGCCGGACCTGGACAAGACCGCCGAGCTGGAGGTCCGCTCCCTCACCGGGATCGGTGCCGAGAAGGCCGTCGCCCACTGACGAAGGACCCCCGTGCCCCCCACCGCTCGCAGGCTCGCGGCGGGTCCCTGCACGGGGGCCGTTCCAGGACGGCACCAGCCGTTCCAGCACCTCACCTGCCGAGGCGCGCGTCCCCGTCCGGGGGCGCGCGCCTCGCGCGTTCAGGCGGCGCGGGCGGGGGCGGCCTCCGGCAGCGGGGCGTCGGGCAGCGCGGCGTCGACCGTCGCCACGGCGGCCGCGGTCGTGGGGGCGGTCCGGCGGGAGCGGCGCACCGCCCAGCGGGCGACGAGGGCGGCGAGGACGACCAGGCCGGCCAGGGCCTCGCGGGCCGAGCCGGTGGCGGCACTGGCCACGGCGACGGCGAGCGCCGCGGCGTAGACCGCCGTCAGGACGACGGCGGGGGTGGGCAGGTGCACGGGGGACCTCCGGGGACTGCCGTTCCGGGTGCGGCCCGCCGGGCCGGCGGCCGGGCTGCGGGAGCCCGCCCGCCGGCGCGGCGACGGCACGGTGATCGGGAGCTCAGCGGCTCACTTGAGCAGGTCCTTGGCCTTCTGCAGCATCGTGTGGGCCTCGGTCTGCGGGGTGCTGTAGAGCCGCGGGTCGCCCGGAGGCAGCGTCGGGGCGTCGGCGGTGGCCTCGATCGCCGCGGCGCGGAACTGGTTGTCCGTGCCGTCGAGCGCCGGACCCGACGCCCAGCGGCCGTTGGCGGCCTCGGGGCCGTCGGAGGCCTGGATGAAGGTGTAGCCCAGGTCGCCGACCTCGTCGGACAGCGGGAACGCCTCGGGCACCGGCAGCCCCTCCAGGTTGTCCTCCTTGAGCTGCTCGATCGCGGCCAGCCACTGCTGCTGGTGCATGTGGTCGCGGGTGATGAGGAAGCGCAGCAGGTCCTTGACGCCCGGGTCGTCGGTCATGTTGTAGAGCCGGGCCACCTGCAGCCGGCCCTGCATCTCGGCGGTGGCGTTGTAGTGGAAGTCCGCCATGAGGTTGCCGCTGGCGGTGACGAACGCGCCGGTCCACGGGTTGCCCATGCTGTCCATGTAGGAGGCGCCCTGGCCGTTGACGATCAGGTGCTGGGGGTTGTGCTGCCCGTAGCCGGCGGCGGCCTCCTTGGTGCGGTCGGCCGAGTCGGGCTTGAGCGGCGCGTGGTCGAGCAGCCGGTCGATCATCGTGATGATCATCTCGACGTGGGCCAGCTCCTCGGTGCCGATCGAGAGGAGCATGTCCTTGTACTTGCCGGGCAGCCGGCAGTTCCAGCCCTGCAGCAGGTACTGCGTGGCGACGGTCATCTCGCCCCACTGACCGCCGAGGACCTCCTGCATCTTGCGGGCGAAGTCCGGGTCGGGACCGTCGGGCTTGGCCTCGTACTGCAGGGCGTGGGTGTGCGTGAACACGGGCTCTCCCTCACTCGGCTTGCGTCGTCGCGCCGCCGCCGCTGCGGCGACACCCGGGATCTGCCCGCGCCCGGTGGCCCGCCCGTGCCGTCCCGTGGCCCCCCGGTGCCATGTCTCCGGTGCCATGTCCCCCGTGCCGTCCGTCGGCCTGCCGGCCGACACCGCGGCCACGTGCCGTTCCCCACCTGCGCTGAGCCGTTCCCGGCCCTCGCTCGCAGGACCCTCCGGGCCACCTCCTCGGGCCGCCTCGCGGGGCGGCCCACGCCAGGAGGGGCGTCTCACCGGTCGGGGAGCTGGACGCAGAGGGTGAGCCCGGCGTCGGAGGTGGCCCAGACGACGGCGCCGCCGAGGTCGTGCGCGTGCCGCTGCACCGACCACAGGCCCAGGCCGGTGAGGTCGACCGGCGGGGCGTCGTGGCGGAGGTACTGCACGACCCGCCCGGGGTGCGCCACGTCCTGGGTGAGCGCCAGCCGGACCCAGCCGTCGCGGTGGACGGCGGTCAGCAGCACCGCGGCGCCGTCCCCGTGCCGGTGGGCGTTCTCCAGCAGGTTGGTGAGGATCCGCTGCACCCGGGCGTCGGCCACCCGCACCCCGGCGGCGCACTCCTGCACCGCCAGGGTCAGCTGCCGCAGCGGCAGGCCGGACGCGGCCACCGACGCGCGCAGCACCTCGCCGAGCAGCCGCCCACCGGGAGGCCGCCGCGTCGCCCCGCCGGAGGCGTCGGCCGTGCGCAGCATCGAGGACAGGTGGGCGGTCTGCGCGCGGGCCAGCTCCAGCAGCTCCTCGCGCTGGGCCGGCTCGCGGTCCAGCGAACCGAGCAGCGCCTCCAGCGAGGCGATCGGGCTCCGCATGTCGTGGCACATGGCCCGCAGCAGCGCGCCCTCGGGTGTGGGTGGCGGCTCCTGGCCCGGCCGCGGGCCGCGGGCGGCGCGGACGACGTGGTCGCGCACCACGCGGGCCAGCTCGGGAAGCAGCCGTCCGGAACCGGACCGGACGGTACGGGGTGTGTCGGGGGCCAGGGTCACGGGCACCTCCGGGTGCGGGGAGCCCGGTGCGCCGGGCGCAGCGGGCCGGGGGAGGAGGGTCGTGGGGTCGACGGACGCCGAGGCTGGGCGTCAGGGGTACGTGGACGTGGTCGTCGTCGACGACCACCCGCTGTTCAGCCGGGGGCTGTCGCTGCTGCTCCCGGGGGTGAGCGACGGCCGGGTGCGCGTCGTGGCCACCACCGACGACGCCTCCGCGGCCGCCGCGCTGGTCCGCCGGCACCACGCCGACGTCGCCGTCGTGGACCTGCACATGCCGCCCCCGGGCGGCGTGCGCGCCATCGCGGCGATCCGCCGCGCGGACCCGGCGGTGCGCGTGGTGGCGCTGTCCGGGCTGGCCGAGGCCGACGCGGCCCTCGAGGCCCTGCGGGCGGGGGCGGCGGGCTTCCTGCCCAAGAGCGCCGACCCCGAGCACCTCGTCCGCCCGCTGCTGTCGGTGCTCGACGGCTGGTCGGTCCTCCCCGAGGCGCTGCTGCGCCGGCTGCTCGACGACGCCGCGCCGACCGGCGAGCAGACCGTCGCCGACCGGCTGACCAGCGACGAGCGCCGGCTGTGGCGGCTGGTGGCCGACGGCAGGGGCACCGTCGACATCGCCACCACGCTGCACGTGTCCGAGCGGACCGCCAAGCGGCTGGTCGCCTCGCTGCTCCGCAGCCTCGGGGTGACCACCCGCGTGGAGGCGGCCGCGCTGGCCGGCCGCGTCGGCCTCGGCAGGGAGACCGGCGGGCTGCGCTGAGCGGGCGTACCGCGGTGCGGCGGTCATCGAGCGCCGGGCTACCCGGGCGGATGATCGACACTCCCGGGTTCCGGTGAACTGGCCCCGACGGGCCAGCGACCTCCCCGGTCAGCCCGTCGGGCGGGGCGCTCCCGTGCCGGGCGCGGTGGCCCACGGTCCCGACGCGGCGGCGGTGAACGCCGCGACGTCGTCGGCGGCCATGTCCACCGCCGCGTAGCCGCCGCTGCCCGCGCCGACGCAGGCGACGACGGTGGCCAGGCCCGCGCGCCGCTGGAACCAGGTCTGCCGGACCTGCCAGCCGACGACGGCCCGCCGCTGCAGCACCGCCTGCTCGCGCACCAGCAGCCCGCTGCGCACGCTGAACGAGCCGGGCCCGGTGGCGTGGCCGAGGGCGGCGTAGCGGCCGAGACCCAGCGGCACGCCGAGGACGGTGAGCACGACCCCGGCGGCGAGCACGCCCCAGAAGCCGGTCAGCGCCGTCAGCACGGCCCCGGCCGCGGCGACCAGCAGCCCGGTGGCGATCGCGCGGACCAGCGCCCGCCGGCGGGCGGCGGGCGGGTGCGGCGTCAGCGGGCCCGGGTCGTCGACCAGCAGGCCGAGCAGCCGCACCGCCTCCGCGCGCGGGCCCAGCGGGAACAGCTGGCCGCGCCGGCTGGCCGCGCCCAGGCCGGTGACCAGGGCGTTGACCCGCGCGGCCCGCACCAGCCGCATGCCCAGCCCCTCGGCGAGGGTGCCGCCGCGGATCCGGTCCACCTCCAGCTCGGTGTGCCGCCGGGTCACCAGCCCGCGGACGGCGACCAGCGAGCCCCCGCGGCGGACCAGCCGGAAGCCCCAGTTGACCACCGCCGCCCCGGCGACCGCCCCGACCGCGAGCAGCACCACCGCGACCACCGCGGTGACGACGAGGACGCGGACGTCGGTCAGGTCGGGGCCGTCGAGGTCGGGGCGCAGGTCCCGGGGCAGCTCCTGCAGCAGCCGCGACAGGGCACCGACCGCGGCCAGCGGCACGGCCAGGTAGCTGGCGACCAGCGGCGCGTACAGCAGCCAGCGCCGGTCGAACCGGGCCAGCTCCTGCCCGGCCGGCTCCTCCGGCGGCGGGGCGGACGGGTCCGTACCGGGGAACGCCGCCGCGGCCCGCCGGTGGGTGAGCACCGAGGCCCGCAGCCGGTCGCCCTCCGCCCGCGGGACGCCGTCGACGACGACCTCCTCGTCCCCGCCGGTCATCGTGCCGGCCGCGGCGTCGACGCGGACCCGGACCAGCCCGAACAGCCGGTGCAGCGCCGGCGCCTCGACCTCCACGCCGCGGATCCGGTCGTTGGGCACCGTGCGCACCGACCGCGCGAGCAGCCCGCGCGTGACCACCACCGCGGTGGGGGCGTCGAGGTAGGTGAACCGCCACCACGACAGCGCGGCGAACAGCAGCGACAGCGCCGTCACCGCCACCACCAGCGCGACGACGACCCCCGGGCCGTCCACGCCGACCGCGGCCACGACGGGGATCGCGGCCGGCACCACCTGCCGGGCCTGGCGGAACGTGACGGTGTGCACGAGCACGATCAGCGGCGAGGTGCGCCGCGGGGCGGTCAGCTCGGGCGCCGTCAGCACCGGGTCCGTCACGTGGCCTCGTCCCGCACCTGCTCGGCCCGCCGGGCCAGGTCCTCGGCCACCCGCTCGGCGACGGCGACCTCCAGGTGCGGCACCCGGACGGTGCCCTGCGACGAGGCGGTCAGCACCGCGACGCTGGCCAGCCCGTAGAGCTGCTGCAGCACGCCGCGGGTGACGTCGACGGTCTGGATGCGGGCGACCGGCACCAGCGTCCAGGTGCGGCTCAGCCAGCCGGTGAGGGCGTGCACCGCGTCCGCGGTGACCTCCCAGCGGTGCACCCGGTAGCGGATCCACGGCCGCACGCCGATCGCCACCACCGCGTACACGACCAGCAGTACCGGCAGCAGCCACCGCAGCACCGGCACCGGCCCGCCCACCGACGCCGGCACGGTCAGCACGAGCACCGCCACGAGCACGCCGTAGACGAGCGTGCCGATCACGCCCTGGGTGACCCACAGCCAGATGGCCGAGCGGGACAGCGACCAGGCCGGCTCGCGGACCGGCGGCGCGGGGGGAGCGGACGTCACGGCCCGATCCTCCCAGCCCGCCGGTGCGGTCGGGCCCCACCTGGGAGGATGGGGCGTGTGATGCCGCAGCAGGTCCCGACCGTGTCCGCCGCCGAGGTGCCCGAGGACGCCGCGCTCCTCGACGTCCGCGAGGACGGCGAGTGGGTGGCCGGGCACGCCGAGGGCGCCACGCACATCCCGATGGGCGACGTCCCGGCCCGGCTCGACCAGGTCCCCGACGGCGACCCGGTGTGCGTCGTCTGCCGCAGCGGCGGGCGCTCGGCGCGGGTGGCCGCGTGGCTGAACCTCAACGGCTACGACGCGGTGAACGTCGGCGGCGGCATGGGGGAGTGGGAGGCGGCGGGCCGGCCCCTGGTGAGCGAGACCGGCCTGCCGCCCTTCGTCCGCTAGGACCCCGTCTCAGGACTTGGGCTCGTACTCCGCGAAGCGGCTGCGCAGGTCCTTCTTGGAGAACTTGCCGACGCTGGTCTTGGGCACCTCGTCGATGAACTCGACGGCGTCGGGCATCCACCACTTGGCCACCAGCGGCTTGAGGTGCTCGAGGATCTCCTCCTCGGTCGCCTCCTCGCCGTCCTTGAGGACGACGCAGGCCAGCGGCCGCTCGTCCCACTTCGGGTGGGGGATGCCGACGACCGCGGCCTCCTTGACCTTCGGGTGGCTCATGATCGCGTTCTCGAGGTCGACCGAGCTGATCCACTCGCCGCCGGACTTGATGAGGTCCTTGGTGCGGTCGGCGATGCGGATGGAGCCGAAGGAGTCCATCGCCGCGACGTCGCCGGTGCGCATCCAGCCGTCGTCGGTGGTCAGGACGACGCCGGCGTCGGGGTTGTAGTAGTCCTTCGCGCACCACGGGCCGCGGACCTGCAGCTCACCGGTGGCCTTGTCGTCCCAGGGCTGCGGCTCGAGGGTCTCGGCGTCGACGATGCGGGCCTCGACGCCGAGGAACGGGATGCCGGCGCGGGCCCGCTGGTCGGCCTTGGTCGCCTCGTCGGCGTCGGCGTACCGCTTGGGCAGCACGCCCGAGGAGGCGACCGGGTGGGTCTCGGTCATGCCCCAGGCCTGCAGGATCGGCAGCCCGACCTGCTCGCGGTAGGCCTCCGACAGCGCCTTGGGCACCGCGGAGCCGCCGCAGCCGATGTCGCGCAGCTTGTGCGGCTTGCCGGCCAGGTGCGGCAGCACGCCCTGCCAGATGGTCGGGACGCCGGCGGTGAAGGTGACGCCCTCCTCGATGATCAGCTTGGCCAGGGCCTCGGGCTGCATCATCGGCCCGGGCATGACCAACGAGGCGCCGGCGGCCGGGGCGGCCTGGGCGATCCCCCAGGCGTTGGCGTGGAACATCGGCACGACCGGCATGGCGACGTCCTGGATGCCGAGGCCGAAGGCGTTCGGCTGCATCACGCCCATGGTGTGCAGGAACGTCGAGCGGTGGCTGTAGACGACGCCCTTGGGGTTGCCGGTGGTCCCGGACGTGTAGCACA
The DNA here is from genome assembly GCF_054050455.1 of Geodermatophilus sp. SYSU D00684. Classification (NCBI taxonomy): domain Bacteria; kingdom Bacillati; phylum Actinomycetota; class Actinomycetes; order Geodermatophilales; family Geodermatophilaceae; genus Geodermatophilus; species Geodermatophilus sp. SYSU D00684. The sequence goes on from NZ_JBJGZI010000044.1 coordinate 10,269, forward strand.
TGGAGGCGGCGCGGTTCTCGTCCTCGACGTGGAACTCGACCGGCTGTGCCTCGGCCAGCAGCGCCTCGTAGTCGAGGACGCGCGGGTCGTCGGGGATCTCGTTGTCGCCGCCGTCGTCCATGACGACGACGTGCCTGACCGTCTTCATCGTGTCGACCAGCGGCCAGAACAGCGGCAGGACGGTGCGGTCGACGAAGACCACCTCGTCCTCGGCGTGGTTGGCGATGTAGGTCAGCTGCTCCGGGAACAGCCGGATGTTGAGGGTGTGCAGCACCCGCCCGGTGGCCGGTGCGGCGAAGTACAGCTCCAGGTGCCGCTGGCTGTTCCAGCCGAAGGTGCCGACCCGTCCGTCCTCGCTGACGCCGAGGGTGTCGAGGACCCCGCCCAGCCGGCGGGTGCGGTCGGCCCACTCGGCGTAGGTGCTGCGCACCGGGCCGGTCGGGCTGCCGGTGACGATCGTCCCGTCGCCGTAGTGCTGCTCGACGTGCCGGAAGATCGCGTCGATCGTGAGAGGGAAGTCCTGCATGAGGCCGCGCATGGCGGCATCGTGCCAGTGACCGCGCTCACGATCTACCGCGGAGTACGCCGTTCCAGCTCCCTCAGGGCGTCGGCGCCGACCCAGCGGGCGCCGCGGCCGCCCGACCGCAGCTCGCGCGCCGTCGCGACGGCGCGTCCGTGCAGGCCGGGGCTGCGCTTGCCGATCTGCCGCAGCGCCCAGCTCGCCCCCTTCCGGACCACCGGCCGGTCGTCGTCGGCCCGCTCGGCGACCGCGCGGAGGAACGGCTCGAACCGGTCGTCGTCCGCCCCCTTGTCGGCCACCGCCAGCCCGGCCATGACGGCGAAGCCGGCCCGCTTGACGAACTCCTCCGGCCGCCCGCTCCACGCCAGCGCCGTGTCCCAGGCGGACGGGGTGTGCCGCACGAGGTTCTGGCAGACCTGGTCGCACAGGTCCCACGAGTCGAACCCGGCCGCCCACGCGTCGAGCTGCGCGGCGTCCACCGCGGCCGGCTCCTCGACCATGCTGGCCAGGATCCGCGCCTCGTGGGCGCCGGAGGCCCACAGCCCGGCGGCCAGCGCGTGGTCGCGGCCCAGCTCCCTCGCCAGCGTGCGCAGCTCGGCGACCGTGACGCCCAGGGACCGCGCACCGCCGACGCCGGAGCGGGCCATGCCGGCCAGCCGCGCCGGGTCGGCCAGCTCGCGGAGCCGGCCGAGCACCGCCGCGGTCGCGGCCACTACCGGGTCAGGACGACCGGCAGCTCGGCCAGGCCGCGGATGACGAACTCCGGACGGCGCCGCGCCGGGCGGGCGAGCTGCAGGTCGCTGGTGCGGCCCAGCAGCGCACCGAAGGAGGCCTGCAGCTCCACGCGGGCCAGCGGCGCCCCGATGCAGAAGTGCACGCCCGCGCCGAAGGAGATGTGCGGGTTGTCGGTGCGGCCGACGTCGAGGGTGTCGGGGTCGGCGAAGACGGCGGGGTCGCGGTTGGCGGCGCCGAGCAGCGCGGCGACCTTCTGCCCCTCCCGCACGGTCACGCCGCCGACCTCGACGTCGGCGGTCGCGGTGCGCTCGAACAGCTGCAGCGGCGAGTCGAACCGCATGAGCTCCTCGATCGCCGTCGGCAGCAGCGCCGGGTCGGTCCGCAGCCGCGCCAGCTGGCCGGGGTGCTCGAGCAGCGCGAGCAGGCCGTTGCCGCTGACGTTGACGGTGGCCTCGTGGCCGGCGTTGAGCAGCAGGATGCAGGTGGTGACCAGCTCGTCCTCGGTGAGCCGGTCGCCGTCGGCGTCGCGCACGGTGACCAGGTGGGAGAGCAGGTCCTCGCCGGGCGCGCGGCGGCGCTCGGCGGCCAGCCCGCGCAGGTAGGCGACGAACTCCGCGGCGGCGCGCTCGGCGGCCTCCTCGACCGCCGTCGTCCGGCCGTACTCGTACATCTTCACGATCGCGTTGGACCACGGCCGCAGCAGCGGCCGGTCGGCGGCCGGGACGCCGAGCAGCTCGGCGATGACCGCCACCGGCAGCTCCTCGGCCATGCCCGAGAGGACGTCGACCGGCTCGCTGCCGCCGGAGCGCTCGACCAGCCCGTCGACCAGCTCACCGGCCAGCTCCTCGACCCACGGGCGCAGCCGCTCGACGTGCCCGCGGGCGAAGGCCGCGCTGATCAGCCGGCGCAGCCGGGTGTGGTCGGGCGGCTCCATCTCGAGGATGGCGTTGCGGTGGATGAGGTTGAACTGCCCGAACCGCTCGGCGGGCTCCCTGTCCCGCCAGATCCGCCCCAGCCGGCGGTCGCGCAGCACGGCGTTGCTCTCGGCGTGGGTGAACGCCAGCCACAGCCGCAGCCCCTCGTGCCACTGGACCGGGGCGACGGCGCGGGCGGTGGCGAAGGCGGGGTACGGGTCGGCGACGACGGCCGGGTCGGTGAGGTCGAGCGGTGCCGCCAGGGAGGTCACGACCCCGAGCCTATGGCCCGCCGGACCCCGTCCCGCCCCCACATACCCTGGGCCGCATGGCCCGTTCCGCGACCCGCCGCCGTCCCGCGCCCGCCGCCGTCGAGGGTGAGATCAACCCGAAGGCCCCGTGCCCGTGCGGCTCGGGCCGCCGGTACAAGCACTGCCACGGCTCGGGCTACGCGCCTCCGGTGACCCGTCCCTTCGAGGGCCTGCCCGGCGAGCCGGACTGGGTGGCGCTGCGCGAGCTGGTGCCCGCCGCAACCGCGCCGCTGACGACCACCGACGGCCGCCAGGTCACCCTCGCCAGCGTGCTGCCCGGCGGCGCCCCGGCCCTGGTCCGCAGCAACGGCGAGATCCTGCTCGGCGTCCAGCTGCAGGCCTCCTCCGACGACGTCAGCCGGGACATCGGCACCGCGCTCGCCGCCGCGCTGGACGCGCCGGCCGGCGCCCCCGTCGACCCGGGCCCGATCGGCGCGGCCGGCTCGGCCGGGCCGCGGCTGCAGGAGCTGCTCGACCTCACCGTGCCGCTCGAGGTCACGGTGCACCCCGACTTCGGCTTCTGGCTGGAGGGCACCGACCCGAACCCCGCCGCGCAGGCCGGGCTGGAGCGGGCCAACGAGGCGGTGCTGCCCACCGAGCGGCTCGAGGGCCTGGGCGCCGCCTACTGGGTGCGGCCGGGCAACGAGCGGGCGCACCTGCGCTGGGTGCGCCCCGAGGCCGAGGAGCCGCTGCTCGACGCGCTGGCCCGGCTCTCGGCGTCCGAGCAGCTGCTGCTGGGCGAGGGCACCCGGTACGCCGGCGCCTTCCGCGCGCACGGGCTCGTCGTCCCGGTCTGGGACCTGCCGGCCGACACCCCCGCGCAGGAGTGGGCCGGCCCCGCGGCCGAGTTCGCCACCCGCCTCGAGCAGGCGCTGGCGGTCACGGACCCGCTGAGCAGCGACGAGCGCCGCGCCCGCGCCGGCCTGCTGTCCCGCCAGGTCACCCTGCGCTGAGGCATCTCCCCGGCGCGCTCGTGCTCTGCCCCGCCTCACGGGGCAGAGCACGACTGCGCTCAGAGGTGGGCGATCAGGTGCCGGAAGAACACCTCGCCCCGGTGCAGGGCGGCCACGCTGATCCGCTCGTCGGCGGCGTGCAGCGCGTCGAGCTCGCCGCGGGACAGGTCGAAGGGCATGAACCGGTAGACGCTGTCGCTGATCTGCGCGAAGTGCCGGGCGTCGCTGGCCTGCACCATGAGGTACGGCGCGACGACGGCCTGCGGGTACACCGCCCGCACCGCCGCCGCGAGCGCCGCGTACGCCTCGTTGTCGGTCCGCGAGACCGGTGAGGGGTCGTCGCCGGAGAGCACCCGGATCTCCACGCTGTCGTCGGCGACGACCCGGCGCAGCCGCTCGACCGTCGACCGCACGGTCTCGCCCAGGGCGATCCGGATGTTCAGGTGCGCCCGCGCCCGGGTGGCCAGCACGTTGCGCGCGCCGCTGCCCTCGAGCTCGGTGACCGCGACCGTGGTCCGCACCATCGCGGCGGCCTCCCGGCCGGCCCCGGGCCAGCGCCGCCGCCAGCAGCGGCCGCAGCGCGCGGGCGTGCGCGAACAGCGCGCGGGAGGGGCCGGGGGCGTGCCGGCCGGCGGCGTCGACCATCCCGAGGACGACGTCGGGCAGCCGGGCCGGGAAGGGCGAGGCGTCCAGCCGCAGGACGGCGCGCGCGAGGCGGGCCGGGGCGCCGTTCGGCGTCGGCGAGGACGCGTGCCCGCCCGGGTCGGTGGTGACCAGCTCGCAGTCCAGCACCCCCTTCTCGGCCAGCCCGACGGCGGCGATCTGTCCCGGCACGCCCGGGAAGACGCCGGTCACCACCGCGCCGCCCTCGTCGACGACCGCCCACGGCGTGGTGCCCCGCTCGCGGAAGACCTGCACCGCCTGCGGGGCGCCGACGCCGAGGACCTCCTCGTCGTTGCCGGAGAAGACGAACACGTCCCGCGCCGGCGTGTGCCCCGCCGCGACCAGCGATTCGACCGCCTCGAGGACCGCGACCAGCGCGCCCTTGTCGTCGACGGCGCCCCGGCCGTGCACGACGCCGTCCTCGACAGCGCCGGAGAACGGGTCCCGGGTCCACGCCTGGCCGGTGACCGGGACGACGTCGTGGTGGGCCATGAGCACCAGCGGCGGCCGGTCGGTCCCGCTGGGCCAGCGGTAGAGCAGCGAGCCGCCGGGGAGGACCTCCCGCTCGAGCACCCGGTGGGTGTGCGGGTACAGCTCGCCGAGACGGTCACGGAACCGCTGGAACACCGCGCGGTCGGCGTCGCCGGGGTCGCGCGTGGAGACGGTGGGGATGCGGATCAGCTCGGCCAGGCGGGCCGCGGCGGCGTCGGCGTCGAGGCCGGCGGCGTCCGCGGGCGGGACGGGTGTCTCCGCCGGCCGGAAGCGGGCGACCCGCCGCGCGACCGCGGCGACCCCCGCGGCGGCCGGGGCGAGCAGCAGCGGCGCGGTCCTCATCCGGCCTCCCTCCGTCCGGGGCCCCGGGAGGAGGCCCGCCAGGGCACCGTACGGACGCCCCTGGCGGCTAGGGGAGGGGCTCCCGCCACACCGGGCAGGACATGCACCGCGGGCCGCCGCGGCCGCTGCCGAGCTCCGAGCCCGCGATCCGCACCACCTCGATGCCGGCCGCCTCGAGCGCGGCGTTGGTGACGGTGTTGCGCTCGTAGGCCACCGCCAGCCGCGGGGCCAGCGCGAGGGTGTTGTTGCCGTCGTCCCACTGCTCCCGTTCGGCGGTGACCGGGTCCAGGCCGGTGTCGATCACCCGCAGCCGGTCGATGCCCATCGCCTCGGCCGCGGCGGCCACGAACGGCGCGGGGCCGCGGACGACGAGGTCGGTGGTGTCGGCGTCGTCGGGCGGGGTGTCGGCGGTGACCGTCCAGGCGACCAGGGTGTCCGCCACCGCGGGGTACATGACCATCGCGTCGACGTCGACCATCGTGGCGATGGTGTCCAGGTGCATGGTCGCCCGCTCCTGGGCGATCGGGACGACGAGCACCGTGTGCGCCAGCCCCCGCGCGAACACCCGGCGGGCCAGCCGCTCGGCGCCGCCCGGCGTCGTCCGCTCGCCCACGCCCACGGCCACCACGCCGGCGGCCAGCAGCAGGACGTCGCCGCCCTCCAGGTGCTCCAGCGAGGAGTCGTAGAGCTGCTCGGCGCCGGCGAAGCGCGGGTGGTGGGTGGCGACGGCCCGGAGGATCGTGCTCTCCCGGTGCCGGGCCGGCATCGCCAGCGACGTGACGGCGACCTGGTCGCCCACCCACACCGACGAGTCCCGGGTGAACAGCAGGTTGGGCAGCGGCGGGACGACGAAGTCGTGCCGGTCCATCAGCTCGTAGGCCAGCCCCCGCCCGCCGCGCAGCTCGTGGTGCGCCAGCCCGGCCATGAGCGCGCCGGCCAGGTCCTCGGCCGCGAGGCCGGACAGGTGGCCGGCGGCGGTGCGCTGGAGGGTGGCGCCCAGGCGGGGGTCGTCGACGGCGGCGGCCACCAGCTCCTCGCGCGCCGTCGGGTGGTCCAGGACGTCGGTCAGCAGCCGGTCCAGGTAGAGCACCTCGACGCCGCGGTCGGTGAGCGCGGCGGCGAACGCGTCGTGCTCCTCCTGCGCGCGGGCCACCCACGGCACGCCGTCGAACAGCAGCTGGTCGTTGTTGCGCGGCGTGAGCCGGCGCAGCTCGGCGCCCGGCCGGTGCAGGACCACCGTCCGCAGGGGGCCGACCTCGCTGGTCACGCCGAGGGGACTGGGGGCCGCGGTGGTCACGGGGGGAGAGGCTGGCACAGTGGCCGGGCCGGCGCACGGCACCCCACAGGAGGAGGCACCGCGTGGACCTGTTCGACCTCACCGGGAAGGTCGCCGTCGTCACCGGCGGCACCCGCGGCATCGGCCTGATGATGGCGCGCGGCCTGCTGCAGGCCGGGGCGTCGGTCTACGTCAGCTCGCGCAAGCCCGAGGCCGGCGAGCAGGCGGTGGCGGAGCTGTCGGAGTTCGGCCGGGTGGAGTCCATCCCCGCCGACATCAGCACCGAGGCCGAGTGCATCCGGCTGGCCGAGGAGGTCGGCCGCCGCGAGGAGCGGGTGCACGTGCTGGTCAACAACGCCGGCGCCACCTGGGGTGAGCCGCTCGAGACCTTCCCCGCCTCGGCGTGGGACAAGGTCCTCGACCTCAACGTCAAGGCGCCGTTCTTCCTCACCCGGGCGATGCTGCCGCTGCTGGAGGCCGCGGCCACCGACGACGACCCGGCCCGCGTGGTCAACGTCGGCAGCATCGACGGGCTGCACGTGCCGGTCCTGCCGACCTACTCGTACTCCTCCAGCAAGGCCGCGGTGCACCAGCTCACCCGGCACCTGGCCAAGGAGCTGGGGCCGCGGCGGATCACCGTGAACGCCGTCGCGCCGGGGCCGTTCGAGTCGAAGATGATGGCCGCCACCCTGGCCGCCCGCGGCGACGAGATCGCCGCCAGCTCGCCGCTGGGCCGCATCGGCCGCCCCGACGACATGGCCGGCGTCGTCGTCTACCTGGCCAGCCGGGCGGGCGCGTACGTGACCGGCGCGGTCATCCCCGTCGACGGCGGCCGGGCGACCACCCTCTAGGCCGAGCGCGGCGTCGGCGGGTCGGACCGCCGGCGCCGCGGCGGCCGGTGCGCCTGCTCGGCGGGCACCCGCTCGAGGTGGGACTCGGCCAGCGCCACCTGGTGCGGGCAGCCGACCCTGCGGCCCTGCTCGCGGGCGCCGGTCCACCAGCCGCGGGCGGCCACCGTGTCGCCGGTGCGCTCGGCGATCCGGCCCAGCAGCTCGTCGTAGGCGCCCAGGCTGAACGCCGGGGTGCCGAGCACCGCCTGCCGCCCGCGGAACGGCAGCAGCTGCACGGTGGCCATGGTCAGCTCGGGCTCGTCGCCCAGGTGCAGCGCCGCCTCGGCCTGCAGCAGCACCGCGACGTCGCTGGCCCAGTCGCGGATCTGGGTGCGGCCCCAGCGGGCGCGCAGCCGCCGGGCCACCGCGAGGTCGCCGGACTCCGCGGCGGCCACCACCGCCATGAGCTGCAGCAGCGGGTTGCCCTCGTCGCCGGTCTCCACCAGCAGGTCGATCGCCTCGGGCAGCCGGTGGTCGCCGCGGCGCAGCGCGAACAGGTGCGCGGCGTAGGCGTGCCGCGCGTGCGGCGTCACCCGGCGGTAGAGCTCGTGCGCCTCGGTGGTCAGCTCCTCGGCGCGGGCGGCGTCCCCGGCCAGCCAGGCCGCGCCGGCCTGCTGCCACAGCACGTGCGGGCGCACCTCCGGGCCCGACAGCGAGAACGCCAGCCGCCGCCCGGCCTCCAGGTCGGCGTCGAAGCCGGCGCGGTCGGTGAGGTGCAGCCGGATCGCCGCGCGGTGCAGCCGGGCGTAGAACTCGGTGCGCCGCGGCAGCCCGCGCCCGGCCAGGGCCAGCGCCTCGTCGGTCGCGGCCAGCCGCAGCTCGGCGGCGCCGGGCCGGCCCCACACGGCGAGCGAGTAGTTGTTCAGCGTCCGGCCGAGCAGCTCCGGGTCGCCGACGCCGCGGGCCAGCGCCACCGCCCGCTCGGCGTACCGCACGCCGCGCTGCAGGTCCTCGCTGAAGGCCAGCTCGACGCCGAGGGTGCCGAGCAGCCGCGCGGTCAGCCGGTCCCGCTCGGCCTCGGTCGCGTCCGGGGCGATCTCGTCGCGGTGCGCGAGCAGGTCCTCCAGCAGGGCGACCATCTCGACGTCGACGACGCCGTGCGGCCGCCAGTTCCACAGCGTGACCTCGCCCCAGACCGCCGCGGACTCCAGCTGGCAGCGCCGGTCGCCGAGCTCGCGGGCCAGCGCGATCGCCTCGCCGACCACCTGGTGGGCCTCGGTGCGCTCGCCGCTGCGCAGCAGGTCGTTGCCCAGCGCGGTGAGCAGGTCGTGCCGGGTGCGGACCGCGCCGGGCTGCGCCGGGTCGACCAGCCGCAGCGCACGGCGGGTGTGCACCGCGGCCTCGCCGTCGGCCAGACGGGCGCGGGCGTTGGCCGCCGCGGTGGTCGACCACCGCAGCCCGGGCGCCGGGCCGGCCACCGGCGCGGCCTCGACGAAGTGGTGCGCCAGCCGCTCGACCAGGGCGTCGTCGGGGCGGCGGCCGGCCACCTGCCGCTCCAGCGCCTCGCCGAGCCGGGCGTGCAGGCGGGCGCGGCGCAGCGCGGGGAGGTCGTCGGCGAGGACCTCCTGCACCAGCGCGTGGGTGAACCGCCAGCTCCACGGCGTGCCGCCCTCGACGACCAGGCCGGCGGCGACCGCGGCGTCCAGGGCCGCCAGCGCGTCCTCGGCCGGCTCCCCGGCCGCCTCGAGCAGGTCGAGGGTCACCTCGCGGCCGGCGACGGCGGCCAGCTCCAGCACCGGGCGGGCGCCGGCGGGCAGCCGGGCCAGGCGGGTCCGCAGCACCTCCCCCACCGACGGCGGCACCGGCACCGCGTGCAGGTCGCGGCCGCCGCGCATCCAGCGGGACAGCTCGACGACGAAGAACGGGTTGCCCGCCGTGCGGTCGTGGACCGTGGCGGCCAGGCCCGGGTCGCCGGCCGAGCCCAGCTGCGCGGCCAGCAGCGAGCCGACGTCCTCGGCGTCGAGGCCCTGCAGGGTGATCGTGGTGGCGGCCGGCTCGCGGGCCAGCCGGGCCAGGCAGTCGGCGACCGCCTCGGGCAGGTCCTCCCCGACGCTGCGCACGGTGACGACCACCAGCAGCGGCACCCGCGGCAGGTGCCGGGCGAGCAGGGTCAGCAGCTGCACCGACGTCGTGTCGGCGCCCTGCAGGTCGTCGAGGACGACCATCGCCGGCCGCTGCCGGGCGGCGGCGGCGAGCCGGCCGCGCAGCTCCTGGAACAGCCGGAACCGGGCGGCGTCGGCGTCGTCGCCGTCGTCCCCGCCGGGCGCGGGCGGCTCCTGGCCCAGCTGCTCGAGCGCCTGGGTCCACGGCCACAGCGCGGGGGCGCCGGCGTCGTCGGCGCAGCGGCTCTCGGCGACCGCCCAGCCCGCGGCCCGGATCGTGTCCGCGACCGCCTCGGCCAGCCGGGTCTTGCCGATGCCGGCCTCGCCGGCCAGCACGACGACGGCGGGCCGCCCGGCGGCGACCTGCTCGGCGGCCGCCCGCAGCCGGGCCAGCTCGGCGCGGCGGCCGACCAGCGTCTCGTCGCCGGGGACGGCCAGGGCGGTGGGCGCCGGCGGCGGGACGACCGACAGCACCGGGCGGGGCACCCGCGAGGTGAGCTTGGGGTCCTGCCGGAGCACCGCCCGCTCGAGGTCGCGCAGCTCCGGGCCGGGGTCGATGCCCAGCTCGTCGCGGAGCAGCTCGGTGCAGCGGCGCAGGGCGTCGAGGGCGTCGGCCTGCCGGTCGGCGGCGTAGAGCGCGGTGACCAGCCGGGCCCACAGCCGCTCCCGCAGCGGGTGCTCGGCGACCAGGCGCTGCAGGTCGGCGACGGCGGCGTCGGCGCGGCCGGTGGCCAGCAGCGCGTCGCAGCGGCGCTCGCGGGCGCGCACGTGCAGCTCGGTGAGGCGCAGCCGGTCGGTGGCCGCCCCCGGCCCGTCGCCCAGCTCGGCCAGCGGCTCGCCCCGCCACAGCTCCAGCGCGCGGTCCAGCGCGGCCACCCCGCCGGCCGGGTCGCCGGCCTCGACGGCGCGGTCGCCCTCCTCGACCAGGCGGGCGAAGCGCAGGCTGTCGAGGTCCTCCGCGCCGACCTGCACCAGGTAGCCCGGCGCGCGGGTGAGCAGCACGGTCGGCGCCTCGCGCGGCCCGCGCTGGGGTTCGAGCACCCGGCGCAGGTGCGAGACGTAGGCCTGCAGGGTGCCGGTGACCGTGGGCGGCGGCTCGTCGCCCCACAGCGTGGTGACGATGCGGTCGACGGGGACCACACGGCCGGCCTCGGCCAGCAGCAGGGTCAGCAGTGCGCGGGGCTTGGCGCCGCCGACGTCGACGGGGCGGTCGTCGGGTCCGGTGACCTCGAGGGGGCCGAGGACGCGGAACCGCACGGTCGGGCATGGTGACAGGTCGCGGCCCGCCTGGGGAGGGGTTCGCGCGCCTCAAGTGCGGCGCAAGTGGCGGTCAAGGCGGGGCGGCCACGGTCGTCCCGGCCGATCCCCCTGCCCCCGAGGACCCGACATGAGCCTGACCGAGACCCCCGCCGCCCCGCTCCCGCGCACGCCGCTCGACGACGCCGCGCCCGCCCCCCTCGACCCCGCCGCCGTCGCGGACCTGCGCGGCCGGGTCCACGGGCCGGTCTACGTCGCCGGCGACGACGGCATGGCGGCCGAGGTCGCGGCGTGGAACCTCGCCGTCACCCACACGCCCGCCCTCGCGGTCGGCGCCACCTGCGCCGCCGACGTCGCCGCCGCCGTCTCCTTCGCCGCCGCGCACGGCCTGCCGGTCGCCGTCCAGGCCACCGGCCACGGCCCGGTCCGCAACGCCGACGGCGCGCTGATGATCACCACCCGCCGCATGCAGGGCGTCGCCGTCGACCCGGCGCGCCGCACCGCGCGGGTCGAGGCGGGCGTCAAGTGGCAGAAGGTCATGGCGGCCGCCGCCGAGCACGGGCTGGTCGGGCTGTGCGGCTCGTCCTCCGACGTCGGGGTGGTCGGCTACACCCTGGGCGGCGGGCACGGGTCGCTGGGCCGCAAGCACGGGTTCGCCGCCGACGCCGTCGTGAGCGTGGAGATCGTCACCGCCGACGGCGTGCTGCGCACCGTCTGCGCCGAGACCGAGCCCGAGCTGTTCTGGGCGGTGCGCGGCGGCAAGGGCAACTTCGGCGTCGTCACCGCGCTGGAGTTCGAGCTGTTCCCCGTGCCCGCGCTCGTCGCCGGCGGGCTGTTCTTCGCCGGCCGGGACGCCGCCGCGGTGCTGCACGCCTACCGCGCCTGGGCGCCCACGCTGCCCGAAGAGGCCAGCACCTCGGTCGCCGTGCTGCGCCTGCCGCCGCTGGAGGAGCTGCCGCCGCCGCTGCGCGGGCAGACCGTCGTCCACCTGCGCTACGTCTACGCCGGCGAGGACCCCGCGCTCGGGACCGCGCTGGTCGCGCCGATGGAGGCCGCGGGCGAGGTGCTGCTCGGCGGCGTCGGGCCGATGCCGACGACGGCGCTGGACGCGGTGCACATGGACCCGACCGACCCGATGCCCGGCTGGGAGAAGGGGATGCTGCTCGCCGAGCTCACCGAGGAGACCGTGGACGCGTTCCTCGCCGCCGCCGGCCCCGAGGTGCAGGTGCCGCTGGTCATGGCCGAGATCCGCCAGATGGGCGGGGCGCTGGCCCGCCCGGCGCGCGTGCCCGACGCCGTCCCGGGGCGCGGCGCCGCCTGGTCGGTGTTCGTGATCGGCCCGATGGTCCCGGAGCTCGCCGAGGTGGTGCCCGCGGTCGGCCGCGGCGTGCTCGCCGCGCTGGCGCCGTGGGCCGCACCCGGTGCGATGGTCAACTTCCTCGGCGACGTCAGCGGCCCCGAGGAGGTCCTCGCCGCGTGGGACCCGGCCCCGGCCGAGCGGCTGCTGGCCGTCAAGCGGGCGGTCGACCCCGACGACGTCTTCTCCACCGGGTACGCGCTGCGGGGCCGGGGTGCCTGAGCAGTCCGCCCGGCCCCGGCCGCCGGCCTGGCTGCGGCGGCGGATGGGGATCCCCCCGGCCCTGCCCCCGCCGGACTGGACCCCACCGGCCAGATGAGCGGTTCGGCCCCCTCCCGGGCCCCGCCCCGAGCCTGCGAGGGGTGGGGAGGAGGGGGTCCTTCCTCAGTCGGGCAGCAGGACCCCGGGGTTGCAGACGCCCTGCGGGTCCAGCCGGGCCTTGACCGCGCGCAGCACCTCGACGCCGAGCGGCCCGACCTCGCGCTCCAGCCAGGGGCGGTGGTCGTGGCCGACGGCGTGGTGGTGGGTGAGCGTGCCGCCGGCGGCGAGCAGCGCCTCGGTGGCCGCCCGCTTGGCGGTGAGCCACTGCTGCAGCGGCAGGTCGTCGTCGCGGTCGGCGAGCACCGTGACGTAGAGGGAGGCGCCGGTGGCGTAGCCGTGGGACACGTGCGTCATCAGCAGCGGCTGCTTGCCGGGGCGGCCCAGGGACTCGCGCAGCGCGGCGCGGACGGCGTCGTACACCGCCGGCAGCGCCGTCCACGTGGCCGCCGTCTCCAGCGTCTCCACCAGCAGGCCGGCGTCCATGAGCCGGTCGCGCAGGTAGGGGGCGGCGAACCGGTGCCTCCGCCACGACTCGCCCACCCGGCGGCCGACCCGCGCCGCGCCGTGCTCGCGCAGCACCGGCAGCACCGCCCGGCGGCGGGCCCGCACCACCTGCGGCAGGCCCTCCCAGCCCACGACGAGCAGGCAGCCGTCGCCGCGGCCCCGGGCCCGCAGGGCGCCGCGCAGCAGCCGGGCGCCGGTGCCGGCGGCGTTGAGCAGGGTGGCGCGGGTCTCGTCGGGGTCGGAGAGCCGGACGACGTCGGGCAGCAGGTCGTGCCGCGCCAGCCGCTGCAGCCCGGCGAGCCCGTCGGCCCAGGTGCGGAACGACCAGCCCTCGTACACCCGGTCCCGCGGCGCCGGGCGCACCCGCAGCCGCAGCTCGGTGATGATCCCGAGCGCGCCCTCCGAGCCGAGCGCCAGGCCGAGCAGGTCGGGGCCGGCCGCCGACGCCGGCGGGTGGCCGAGCTCCAGCACCCCGGACGGCGTGGCCAAGGTCAGGCCCGCGACGAGGTCGTCGAAGCGGCCGACGCCGGTGGAGGACTGCCCGGCCGAGCGGGTGGCCGCGTAGCCGCCGAGGGTGGCGTACTCCCAGCTCTGCGGCAGGTGGCCGAGCGTCAGCCCGTGCGCGCCGAGCGCCTCCTCCAGCGCCGGGCCGCGCATGCCGGGGCCGGCGGTGACCAGCGAGGAGGCGACGTCGACGTCGGTCAGCGCCGCCATCCGGGACAGGTCGACCGACAGCGAGGGGCGGTCGTCGGGGTCCAGCCCCGACAGCCCGCCGACCACGCTGGTGCCCCCGCCGAACGGCACGACGACGACCCCCCGCTCGGCGCACAGCGCCAGCAGCGCCGCGGTCTCCGCCGTGCTGCCGGGCAGGACGACGGCGTCGGGCGCGTCGGAGGCGTCGCCCTCCCGCCGGCGCAGCAGGTCCAGGTAGCTCTTGCCGCCGGCCCGGCGCAGCCGCGCCTCCCGGTCGGTGCGCACGTGCTCCGCGCCGAGCAGCGCGACCAGCGCGTCGTGCACGTCGGCCGGCAGCCGCGAGGGCGCCACCCGGATGTCGGCGACGGGGACCGGCGGGGTCGGCCGCGGCTCCCAGCCCAGCTCCTTCGCCAGGTGGCGGCGGGCGGCCTTGGGCAGCGCGGTGGCGAGGTCGGGGTCGCGGGTGAGCTCGAGGGAGCCATCCGCCGCGTCCCCCGGCTCGGCCACCGTGGCCACGCGGGAGCTGCCGGGCCCCCACCCCTGGACGGTCAGTTCCGGCTGCTCGGGCACGGCTACAGTCTGCCGGTGCTCCGACCGGGACCCCGCACGTGACCGGCGGGCCCGACCTCACCCGGGAGCGCCGCGCGGCCGACCTCGAGGCCCTGGCCGGCGGGGTCGACGTCGTCGTCGCGGGCGGGGGCGTGACCGGCGCGGGGGTGGCCCTCGACGCCGCCGCCCGGGGGCTGTCCGTGGCGCTGCTGGAGCGCACCGACCTCGCCGCCGGCACCAGCCGGTGGTCGAGCAAGCTCGTGCACGGCGGCCTGCGCTACCTGGCGCACGGCGAGATCGGCCTGGCGCGGGAGAGCGCGCGCGAGCGCGCCGTCCTCATGCGCACCACCGCGCCGCACCTGGTCCGGGCGCTGCCGTTCCTGGTGCCCGACGCCGCCGGCCGGGACGTCAGCGCCGTCGGCGCGCTGGGCGGCCGGCTGGGGGACGCGGTGCGCCGGTCGGTGCGCGGCGGGCGCGGCTCGCTGCCGGGCACCCGCCGGGTCGGCGCCGCGGAGGTCGCGCGGCTGACGCCGGCGGTGCACCCCGGCCGCGGTGGGGCCGTCTTCTGGGACGGCCAGCTCACCGACGACGCCCGGCTCGTCGTCGCGCTGGCCCGCACGGCCGCCGCGCACGGCGCCCGGGTGCTCACCGGCGCGCGGGTGACCGGCGTCGACGGCGGCGAGGTGGCGGTCGAGGCCGACGGCGCGGCGCTGACCGTGCGGGCGGGCGCGGTGGTCAACGCGACCGGCGTGTGGGCGCAGGCGCTCGCGCCCGGCATCCGGCTGGCACCCTCCCGCGGCTCGCACCTCGTCGTCCGCGCCGGCCGGCTCGGCGACCCGGTCGCGGCGCTCACCGTGCCGCTGCCCGGCTCGCGCTCGCGGTACGTCTTCGCGCTGCCCCAACCCGGCGGGCTGGTGTACCTGGGGCTCACCGACGAGCCGGTGCCCGGGCCGGTCCCCGACGACGACCCGGTCCCGGCCGACGCCGAGGTGCGCCAGCTGCTCGACACCGTCAACCGGGTGCTGGCCGTGCCGCTGACCGGGGACGACGTCGTCGGCTCCTACGCCGGGCTGCGGCCGCTGGTGCTGCCGGAGTCGGCCGGCGCGGGGCCGGGCGACGCCACCGCGGACCTGTCCCGCCGGCACCTGCTGCGGTGGGACGGACCGGTCCTCTCGGTGGTCGGCGGCAAGCTCACGACCTACCGGGCGATGGCCGAGGAGGCCGTGGACGCCGTCGTCGCGCGGCTGGGCCGGGGCGCGCGACGCTCGCCGACCGCCCGGCTGCCGCTGGTCGGGGCGGCGTCCCCGGCCGAGCTGGCGCGGGTGCCCGCCCCGGCGCGGCTGGTCGCCCGGTACGGCACCGAGGCGCCACGGGTGGCCGCGCTCGGCACCGAGCCGGTGGTCGAGGGCCGCCCGGAGACGGTGGGGGAGCTGCGCTTCGGCGTGCTGGCCGAGGGGGCGTGGAGCGTGGCCGACCTGCTCGACCGGCGGGTGCGCCTCGGCCTGGTCCCGGCCGACCGGGAGCGCGCGGCCGCGACCGCGGAGGCGGTCCTCGAGGCGGGGTGACGGCCCGGGATCGCGCGGGCGGCCGCCGGGCGGTAGGACGGGAGGGGGACGCCGGCCGGCTGCCCGACAGCCCTCCGAGACGGCGAGGACCACCGTGAGCGCCCCGACCCTCGACGTCGACCCCTGGACGGTCCGCGAGCCGCACGTGGACACCCGGACGCTCGACGTCGCCGAGTCCCTGTTCAGCCTGTCCAACGGCTACGTCGGCGTACGGGGGACGCTCGACGAGGTCGAGCCCTTCGGCATGCGCGGCACCTACCTGTCCGGGGTGTACGAGAGCCACCCGCTGTCCTATCCCGAGGGCGGCTACGGCCACCCCGGGGAGGGGCAGGCGCTGCTCACCGTCGCCGACGGCACCCCGATCCGCCTCCTGGTCGACGGGATCCCGCTCGACGTGCGCGAGGTCCGGCCGGAGGTCCACGAGCGCACGCTGGACCTGCGCGCCGGGACGCTCGACCGGCGCGTGCGCTGGAGGACGCCGACGGGGACGACGATGGAGGTGCGCTCCCGGCGGCTGGTCTCGCTGGCGGAGCGGGCGGTCTGCGCCGTCCGGTACGAGGTGCGCGCGCTGGACGGTCAGGCGCACGTCGTCGTGCGGTCCGAGTTGGCGAGTGGGTCGGTGACGCCCACGGGCGTGGACAACGACGACCCCCGCGTCAAGGACTGCCTCGACAACGCCTTCGAGCCGCGGGAGCACGGCGCGACGGGCAGCGGCGGCGCCCTCGCGTCCCGGACGCGGCGGTCGGACATCACGGTCGCCGCCGCCGTCGAGCACGTGGTCGACGACGGGGCGCGGATCAGCACGGACGCCGACGAGCACCGGGTGGTCACCACCGTCGCCGCCCACCTGACCCCCGGCGCCACCCTCGGGATCACCAAGGTCGTCGCCCACACCTGGTCGCTCGACGCCTGGGCCGGCTCCCTCGTCGGCGAGGCGTCGGCGGCGGTGTCGTCCGCGCTCGACCTGGGGTGGGAGGGGCTGCTCGCGGCGCAGCGCGGCGTGCTCGACGAGTTCTGGGCGACCGCCGACGTCGAGGTCGACGGCGACCCCGAGCTGCAGCAGGCGCTGCGCTACAGCGTCTTCCAGCTGTTCTGCTCCGCCGCCTGCATCTCCGGCGCCCCCGTCGGGGCCAAGGGGCTGACCGGCATGGGATACAGCGGCCACACCTTCTGGGACGTCGAGGGGTTCGTGCTGCCCGCCCTGACCCTGCTGCGCCCGGACACGGCCGCGCGCCTGCTGCGGTGGCGGGCGGGCACGATCGACGCCGCCCGCGAGCGGGCCCGGACGCTGGGCCGGGCGGGCGCGGCGTTCGCGTGGCGCACCATCAGCGGGCCCGAGGTGTCGGCGTACTGGCCGGCGAGCACGGCGGCGATGCACGTCAACGCCGACGTCGCCCGCGCCTTCTGGCTCTACGAGAACGCCACGGGGGCCGACCTCGACGACGTCGGCGGTCTGCCGGTGCTGGTCGAGACGGCGCGGCTGTGGATGTCGCTGGGGCACGAGGACGCGGCCGGGGCGTGGCACCTGTTCGGCATGACCGGTCCAGACGAGTACACCGGCGTCGTCGACGACAACGTCTTCACCAACCTCATGGCGCGGGCCAACCTGCGGCGCGCGGTCGACGCCTGCCGCAGGTACGAGGCGCGGGCCGCGGAGCTCGGCGTGGACCACACCGAGGCCGCCGCCTGGCGGGCCGCGGCCGACGCCGTCCACGTGCCGTGGGACGAGGGCCTGGGCGTGCACCCCATGAACGCCAACTTCACGTCGTACGAGGAGTGGCCCTTCGAGGAGCAGTGCGACGCCTACCCGGTGCAGGAGCACAACCACTACGCCACGTTCTACCGGCGGCAGGTGCTCAAGCAGGCCGACCTCGTCCAGGCGCTGTGGTGGTGCCGCGACGAGTTCACCGACGAGGAGGTGGCGCGCGACCTCGAGTACTACGAGGCGCGCACCGTGCGGGACTCCTCGCTGTCGGCCGCGGTGCAGGCGGTCGTGTGCGCCCAGGCGCAGCACCCCGACCTCGCCCTGCGCTACCTGCGCGAGTGCGCGCTCGTGGACCTGCGCGACGTCCAGCAGGGGACGGCCCAGGGGCTGCACCTGGCCTCGGTGGCCGGGGCCTGGCTGGCGCTCGCGGCGGGCCTGGGGGGTCTGCGCGAGGACCACGAGGACCTCGAGATCGCGCCGCTGCTGCCGTCGTCGCTGTCCCGCACGGCGTGGCACGTCACCTGGCGCGGCAGCGTGCTCCGCGTGGAGACGACGCAGGAGGGCACCACGCTCACCCTGGTGCGCGGCGAGGGGCCGGTGACCGTCGTCGTCGACGGCACCGCGCAGTCGGTCACGACCACCCCGGTGCGCGTGCCGCTGCGCGCGCCCACCCCGCTGCTCGGCGAGCCGCGGCAGCCGGCGGGGCGCGCGCCGCGCACCTGACGCCCCGTCCGGTTGCATCTCAGTCAGTGAGATCACCGTTCCGCTGCATGGGACAGGCGGAGCAGGATGCCGGCGTGGACACCTACACGCACGGGCACGCCGAACCGGTCCTGCAGTCGCACCGCTGGCGCACCGCGGAGAACTCCGCCGCGTACCTGCTGCCGCACCTGCGCCCCGGGCTCGACCTGCTCGACGTCGGGTGCGGGCCGGGCACGATCACCGTCGACCTCGCCCGCCGGGTCGCGCCCGGCCGCGTGCTCGGCCTCGACGTCTCGGCCGATCCGCTCGACGAGGCCATGGACCTCGCGGGTCGCGAGGGTGTCGCGGTGACCTTCGCCGTCGGCGACGTGTACGCCCTCGACCTGCCCGACGACTCGGTCGACGTCGTCCACGCCCATCAGGTGCTGCAGCACCTCACCGACCCGGTGGCGGCGTTGCGCGAGATGGCGCGGGTCTGCCGCCCCGGCGGGCTGCTCGCCGTCCGGGACGTGGACTACGCCGCCACCTGCTGGTTCCCCGCCGACGCCGGCCTGGACCGGTGGCTGGAGCTCTACCACGCGGTCGCCCGCGCCAACGACGCCGAGCCCGACGCCGGCCGCCGGCTGCTGTCCTGGGCGCACGCCGCGGGCCTGCGCGACACCACCGCGACGACCGGCTCCTGGTGCTACGCCTCGCCCGCCGAGCGCGAGTGGTGGGGCCGCTCGTGGGCCGGCCGCGCGACGGCGTCGGCGTTCGCGGAGCAGGCCCTGGCGTACGGCCTGGCCACCCGGGACGAGCTCGAGGAGGTCGCCGCCGCGTGGCTGCGCTGGGCCGCCGCGGACGACGGCTGGCTCGCCATGCTGCACGGCGAGCTGCTCGTCCGCGTCTGACCCCGGCCCGGGGGGGGGGGGGGGGGGGGGGGGGGGGGGGGGGGGGGGGGGGGGGGGGGGGGGGGGGGGGGGGGGGGGGGGGGGGGGGGGGGGGGGGGGGGGGGGGGGGGGGGGGGGGGGGGGGGGGGGGGGGGG
>NZ_JBJGZI010000045.1:0-26601 GCF_054050455.1 Geodermatophilus sp. SYSU D00684
CACCCGTCCGCCGTCGGCGGGTCCGGCCAGCGGGTGGCACGGAGCCGGCGGCGCAGGTCCGCCACCGCGTCCGGCGGCACGTCGACGCTGAAGGGCCTGACGACGTCGTCCGTCCCCGTCCGGGCGGGCACCCGGTCCGATCAGTCCCCGTCCGCCGACGTGCGGCGGACGGGGGCCCTCCCTCAGAGGCTGAGGATGATCGCGAAGGCCGAGCGCGGGCGGCCGCCGGCCGCGGCCAGCGACTGCCAGGTGTGGCGGCCGGCCGGGGCGGCGTCGAGCAGCCAGCGGAGGAACGCCCCGCGGCGCGAGGGCTCGGCCTGCTGCAGCGCCATGCGGGCGCGGACGGCGGGGATGTCGGCCACCCGGATCCCGCCCGCACGCTCCGCCCGGTGGCGGCCCGGGGTGCGGGGACCGGCGGGGACCGTCGCGACGGCGGTACGGGGCTGCGACATCGGGCTGCCTGCCTTCCTCGGCTGCGTCCCCCTCCATGGGGAACCGACGGGGCGGACGTTATGAGGAGTGACGGGTGTGACTGGTGCGACGCGCCGGACACGCGGGACGGGTGTTACCCGTCCGTGACCGCGGTCCGCGCGCTCGTTA
Source organism: Geodermatophilus sp. SYSU D00684 (assembly GCF_054050455.1). Lineage (NCBI taxonomy): Bacteria > Bacillati > Actinomycetota > Actinomycetes > Geodermatophilales > Geodermatophilaceae > Geodermatophilus > Geodermatophilus sp. SYSU D00684. Next base: position 601 of record NZ_JBJGZI010000045.1, read on the forward strand.
CCGTCCGTCCGTGCTGCGGATCGGGTTGACCGGCGGGATCGGGTCGGGGAAGAGCACGGTGGCCGCGCTGCTGGCGGCCCGCGGGGCGCTGGTCGTGGACGCCGACCGCATCGCCCGGGAGGTCGTGGAGCCCGGCACGCCGGGGCTGGCCGCCGTCGTCGACGCCTTCGGGCCGGAGGTGCTCACGCCCGAGGGGGCGCTGGACCGCCCGGCGCTGGCCGCGGTCGTCTTCGCCGACCCGCAGGCGCGGGCGCGGCTGGACGGCATCGTGCACCCGCTGGTGCGTGCCCGGGCCCTGGAGGTCGTCCAGGCGGCTGCCGAGGACGCCGTCGTCGTCCAGGACGTCCCGCTGCTGGTGGAGACCGGCCAGGCGGGCGCGTACGACCTCGTGCTGGTCGTCGAGGCCGACCTGGACACCCGCGTCGCCCGACTGGTCCTGCGCGGGCTCACCGCAGACGACGCGCGCGCCCGCATCGCCGCACAGGCCACCGACGAGCAGCGCCGGGCGGTGGCCGACGTCGTCCTCGACAACAGCGGCGCCCCCGAGGCGCTCGCCGCCCAGGTGGAGCGGTTCTGGGAGGAGCGGGTGGCGCCGGCGGTGGGGGAGCGGCGGTGAGCGCCCGCCCCGCGGGCGCGGGGTGACCGGCCCCGGGAACGACGAGAGCCCCGGACCGCTGGGGTCCGGGGCTCCGTGTGCTGGTGGGCGATACTGGGTTCGAACCAGTGACCTCTACCGTGTCAAGGTAGCGCTCTACCACTGAGCCAATCGCCCGAGTCCGGCCTGCCGACCGGCCCGCTCCACGCGTTCGGCGAGGAGCCGAGGTGGAGACGGGATTTGAACCCGTGTAGACGGCTTTGCAGGCCGTTGCCTCGCCTCTCGGCCACTCCACCGCACACACGGGCGCCGGTCTCGCGACCAGCGCCCGAGGTCCCGAGCGGACGACGGGATTCGAACCCGCGACCCTCACCTTGGCAAGGTGATGCTCTACCAACTGAGCCACGTCCGCGTTGCTGTGTTCTGTTGTGTCTCTGTCCTGCGGTGTCGCTGTCGTGCAGGGAGAACCATACCCGACCCCTGGCGGGGGTTTCACGGGGGGTCCCCCCGGAGGTCACCGCGCCCCGGGGTCGGCCCCGCCGCCGGACAGCAGCGCGGCCAGCTCGTCGTCGACGTCGAGCGCCGCCGTCTCCTGCCCGGAGGGGATCAGCTCCTCGGTGCGCTGCAGGAACGCGGCCACCGTGGCGCGGGACAGCTCGAACAGCGCCTCCCCGGACGGGGCGCGCAGGTGCAGGTACAGCACGTCACCGCTGGTGCGGGCCGGCCAGATGCGCACGTCGCCGTCGCCGGCCGGCCGCTCGAGCCCGGCGGCGAGCAGCTCGCGGCCGAGCAGCCAGGTGATGCCGTCGTCGGCGACCTCCCCGCCCTCGCCGAAGCCGATCCGCACCGCGAAGGGGTCGTGCACCGCGTAGGAGAGGGCGGCCGGCACCTCGGTCCACGAGGTTGGTCCGACCAGGTACAGCGTCGTCGGGACGGAGTACCCGGACGGGGAGCGGTGTGCCATGTCGCCTCGATCCATGCAACGTGTAACGACGAGCGGAGTCGGATGTTGCGCCGGCCTGCTGCCGGGCGTGTCGCCACGGCCGGCCGGCCGCGGCGGTCATCTTCCCGACCGGTCCGCGCGGTCCCGCCGGGTTCAGGGGCGGCGACCATCCGGGGATGCCCCTACCCGGCGTGGTGAACCGTGATGCGCGGTGTTGCGAATGCGACGTGTGACCATGGGAACCGTGACGCGTCCGGCACGACGTCCGGAGGGCGACCCCGGTGACCTGGACCTCGTGGCGCGCGTACGGGCCGGCGACCGGGGTGCCGTGGACGACCTCTACGAGCGGTTCCGCCGGCCGGCGTTCGCGCTGGCCAGGCGGGTGCTCGCCGACGACACCCTCGCCGAGGACGTCGTCCAGGACGTGTTCCTCACCGTCTGGCGCGACCCGCACGCCTACGACGGCGCCCGCGGCAGCTTCTCCGCCTGGCTGATGGCGATGGTCCACCACAAGGCCGTCGACGCCGTCCGCCGGGAGGAGTCGCACCGCCGCCGCCGGGCCCGCGCCGAGGACGACCTCGCGCTGAGCGCCCCCACCAGCGCCCGCGACGTCGAGGACGAGGCGTGGGACCGGGTGGTGTCCGAGCGGGTGCGCACCGCGCTCGGGGCGCTGCCCGACGCCCAGCGGGAGGCGCTCACCCTCGCCTACTACGGCGGGTACACGCAGCGGGAGGTCGCGGCCCTGACCCGCGCGCCGCTGGGGACGGTGAAGACCCGCATGCTGGCCGGCATGCGCCGGCTGAAGGAGGAGCTCGGCGGGGTCGCCGGCCCCACCGCCGGTGGCGCGCTCAGCGGTCCCGCCGCGGTCGACGGAGGTGCCCGGTGAGCCCGCGCCCCGACTCCCACGAGCCCTTCGACGAGCTCGCCGTCGGCTGGGCGCTGCACGCGCTCGAGCCCGAGGACGAGGCGCTGTTCGGCGCCCACCTGCCCACCTGCCCGCGGTGCACCCGGACCGTCGCCGAGACCACCGAGGTGATGGCGGCGCTGGCCGCGGACCTGCCGCAGGCCGAGCCGGACGACCGGCTGCGCGAGCGGCTGCGGGCCGCGGTCGAGGAGACCGAGCAGCTCCCGCCGCCGGCCGGCGTCGACCCCGCGGCCCCGGCCGCGGAGCCCGTGCCGCCGCCGGCGCCGGACACCCCCGGCGGGCGCCGCCGCACCGACCGTCCCGTCGCCACCGGCTTCCCCGGCTACGTGCCCGTGCCGGGGGAGCCCGCGCCGGACCCGCGCCCGGTGTGGCGGCGGGTGCTGCCCAACGCCCTCGTCGCCGCGGCCGTCGCCGCGATCCTGGCGCTCGGCACCTGGAACGTCGTGCTGAGCTCCGCCCGGGACGACGCCCGCGCCGCCGCCGCGGAGCAGCAGCAGGTCCTCGAGGCGCTGCTGCAGCCGGGCCGGGCGACCATCGCCCCCGTCCAGGACGGCGACGGCGACCCGGTGGCCACCGTCGTCGCCCGCGACGCGCAGCTGGAGGTCGTCGCGCACGGCCTGCGGGTCAACGACAGCAGCGACAGCGTCTACGTGGTGTGGGGGGTGGTCGACGACGCACCCGTGGCGCTCGGCACCTTCGACGTCGTGTCCCCACAGACCGACCTCCGGACCGTAGGCTCCGCCTCGACCGGTCTCGACGACTACGCGGCGTACGCGATCAGCATCGAGCCCGGGCGGCAGGCTCCGGCGGGACCGTCGGACGTGGTGGCGAACGGGCAGGTGACCAGCTGAGCGGACAGGACACGGTGCCGCCGCCCCCGCGGGAGCGGCGGGCACGGCCGACCGCGGAGCAGCGGCGGGAGCACTTCGACCACGACGGCGTCCACAGCCTGCGCGAGCGGGTCGCGGAGTCCCGGTGGCGCCGGCGCCTGGCCGCCCGCCGCTCGGTCGACCACGCCTACCGGATGGTCGTCGGCATCGTCGGCGGCCTCGTCGTCGCCGTCGGCCTGGTCACCATCCCGCTGCCGGGGCCCGGCTGGCTCACCGTGATCGCCGGCCTGTTCGTGCTCGCCACCGAGTTCACCTGGGCCGAGCGGCTGCTGGAGTTCACCAAGCGGCACGTCAAGGCCTGGACCGACTGGCTGGGCCGCCAGCCGGTGTGGGTGCGCCTGGGCATCGGCGTCCTGACGGCGGCGTTCGTCTACGGCGTCCTGGTCGTCACCCTGCACGTCACCGGCGTTCCGGACTGGGTGCCGGGGTGGGTGCCCCTGTGGCGCTGACCGTCTGGCATCATGGACGGCGCAACGGGCGATTGGCTCAGTGGTAGAGCGCTTCGTTCACACCGAAGAGGTCACTGGTTCGAACCCAGTATCGCCCACCGGCACGAGAGGGCCGGGCTCCCGACGGGGAGCCCGGCCCTCTCGTCGTGAACGGGGGCTCAGGCGGCCGGGCCGTAGGTGAGGTGCGCGACGCCGTTGCTCAGCGCCTCGACGCCGACCAGCGACAGCTTCTGCTTCGTGCCCTCGGGGAACAGGTGGATGCCCTCGCCGACGGCGACCGGGTACACGTACAGGTGCAGCTCGTCGACCAGCCCGTCGGCGACCAGCGCCCGCACCAGGGTGGCGCTGCCGCTGACATAGAGGTCCCGGTCGGCCTTGAGCTCCCGGATCCGGTCGGCGTCGTAGCCGCCGAGGGAGGTGGAGTTCCGCCACACGCCCTCGGCGTCGGCCAGTGTCGAGGAGACGACGTACTTGGTCGTGTCGTTGAAGAACGGCGCGCCGGGGTCGTCCTCGACGGTCCGGGTGGACCACGCCGGCGCGAACATCTCGAAGGTGGTCCGGCCGAGCAGGATGCCCGTCGCCGGCGCGGTGATCGACCCGATGGAGGCCGCCAGGTCGTCGGGGAACCCGTAGTCGACCGTCCACATCGGTGCGTCGACGACCCCGTCGACGGTGGTGAACTCGTGCACCCGGATGACGCCCATGTCTGCTCCTCGGTCGGTCGGCCGGCCCCTGTCGGCCGGTCTCGTCGGGTCAGACACTGGCCGATCCCGTTTCTCATCGGTGGCGGACCCGCCGTGCTGCACGATGCGGGCATGGAGTCGACCCCGCCGGTGCCCGATGCGTACACGCTGCGCGCCGTCGTCGAGCTGGAGGTGGCGCTCGAGGCGGGGACGGCGGTCGACGCCGCGCACGCCGTCGTCGGGGACCTGGCGGTGCGGGCCCTCGGCCCCGGGGTGTTCGGCTGGATCGGGGAGGCGCTGGCCGACGAGGGCCGGGACCCCGAGGACTGGGCGGCGCTGCTCACCGACGACGACCTCGCCGACCGCGTCCTCGCGCACCTGCGGGACCGCGCCGGCGACGACGGCACCGCGGCGGGCGACCTCGTGTGGTCGGCCTCCCCGCCCGGTGCCGGCCCCGGCCAGGAGCGGATCCGGCGGGCGGTCCGCCGCCGCCGGCAGGCCGCCCTGACGGCCGCGCTGCTGCCGCGGCCCCCGCGGGTGGCCGGGCGCGCCCGCCGCGACTGACGACCGGACCCGGCGCACCCGCCGCCCGCGTCCGGATCGGGCGCACCATGGGGGTGATGGCACTGGACAGGGTCGCCCGGCTGGACGCGGCCGTGGAGCGGGACGGCCCCACCTGCATCTGGTGCGGCCGCGGGCTCACGGGGCACGTCACCCCGACCACCGAGCACGTCGTGCCGCGGGTCAAGGGCGGCCCGTCGTGGCTGGAGAACGAGGTGGCCGCCTGCCGGCGGTGCAACGGCCAGCGCGGGCACACCGCGCCGGTCGAGTGGCTGGAGGAGTGCCTGCGCCGCGGCTGGCCCGCCGACGAGGAGCGGCTGGCCCGCGTCCTGACCGGGCTGGCCGAGGCGATCGCCGTCCGCGGAGGGCAGCGCCGGGCCCGGCCGTACCTGGAGTCCCAGCTGCGCCGGCTGCGCCGCCGCGGTGTCGTCGTCGCCCGGTCCGCCTAGCCTGGCCCGCGTGAGCGCGGGGACGGTCGTCGGCATCTCGGTCTACCCCGTCCGCGGCTGCGCCGGGACGCCCCTGCGGTCCGCCGACGTCGGCCCCGCCGGGCTGGCCGGGGACCGCGAGACCGCCGTCGTCGACGCCGACGGCCGGGTGCTGCGCGGCAGGGACGCCCCGGCGCTCGCCGGCGTCGTCCCCACCGGCCACCCCGACCTCGACGCCGCCGCCGTCGCCGCGGCGCTGGGCCGGCCGGTGCGGCTCGAGCCGCTGACCGGACGCCCCGAGGGCGCCGCGGCGGTGCACCTGGTCTCCCGGCAGGCGCTGGACCGGGCGGCGGCCGGCGTCGTCCCGGCCGGCTGCGGCACCGAGGACCCGCGGGCCAACCTGCTCCTCGACCTGCCCGCCGACGACGAGCGGACCTGGGTGGGCCGCCGGCTGCGGCTGGGCTCGGCCGTGCTGCAGGTCACGCGGCTGCCGAAGCACTGCCTGGGCGTCTACGCCGAGGTGACCGAGCCGGGGACGGTCACGGTCGGCGACGAGGTCCTCCCCACGTAGTCGGGTCCCCGGGGCCGGTGCGGACGCTCGTTAGGCTGGCCGGTGCGCGTCCGCCTCCGGCCGGGCGCCGTCCGAGCACCTCGCGACCCCCCAGGAGCCCCCGTGTCCGCCGCGCCCACCCCTGCCGCAACCGCCCCGATCCGGGTGCCGGCCGGGACGACGGCCGAGCAGGCGCTCAAGGGGGCCGGGGTCGCGCTCAAGGGCCCCGACGGCGCCGTCGTCGTCCGCGACCTCGCCACCGGCGACCTGCGCGACCTCGCCTGGGCCCCCGACGCCGACGCCGAGGTCGAGCCCGTCCCCGCCGCCAGCCCCGACGGCCGCGCGGTCATCCGGCACTCGACCGCACACGTGCTCGCCCAGGCCGTGCAGGACCTGTTCCCCGGCACCCGGCTGGGCATCGGCCCCCCGGTGGAGAACGGCTTCTACTACGACTTCGACCCGGAGAAGCCGTTCACCCCCGAGGACCTGCAGGCGCTGGAGAAGCGCATGCAGCAGATCGTCAAGGCCGGGCAGCGGTTCTCCCGCCGGGAGATCAGCGACGACGACGCCCGCGCCGAGCTCGCGCACGAGCCGTACAAGCTCGAGCTGATCGGCCTCAAGGGCGGCGAGGCCGCGTCCTCCGATGACGGCGCCTCCGTCGAGGTCGGCGGCGCGCAGCTGACCATGTACGACAACCTCGACCCGCGCACCGGCGAGCGCGTGTGGACCGACCTGTGCCGCGGCCCGCACCTGCCGCGCACCTCGACCATCCCGGCGTTCAGCCTCACCCGGTCGGCGGCGGCCTACTGGCGCGGGAGCGAGAAGAACCCGCAGCTGCAGCGGGTCTACGGCACCGCGTGGGAGAGCCGCGAGGCGCACAAGGCCTACCTGGAGCAGGTCGCCGAGGCCGAGCGCCGCGACCACCGCCGGCTGGGCGCCGAGCTGGACCTGTTCAGCTTCCCCGACGAGATCGGGTCGGGCCTGGCGGTGTTCCACCCCAAGGGCGGCGTCGTCCGGCGGGAGCTGGAGGCCTACAGCCGGCAGCGGCACGAGGAGGGCGGCTACTCCTTCGTCAACACCCCGCACATCACCAAGGGCCGGCTGTTCGAGATCTCCGGCCACCTCGACTGGTACGCCGAGGGCATGTACCCGCCCATGCAGCTCGACGAGGAGCGCGACGCCGAGGGCACCGTCCGCCGGCAGGGGCAGGACTACTACCTCAAGCCGATGAACTGCCCGATGCACAACCTGGTGTTCGGGTCTCGCGGCCGCTCCTACCGGGAGCTGCCGCTGCGGCTGTTCGAGTTCGGCACCGTCTACCGGTACGAGAAGTCCGGCGTCATCCACGGGCTCACCCGCGCCCGCGGCTTCACCCAGGACGACGCGCACATCTACTGCACCCCCGAGCAGATGGCCGGGGAGCTGCGCGGGCTGCTCGACTTCGTGCTCGGCCTGCTCGCCGACTACGGCCTCTCCGACTTCTACCTGGAGCTGTCCACCCGCAACCCGGACAAGTCCGTCGGGTCGGACGAGAGCTGGGAGGTCGCCACCGAGGCGCTGCGGCAGGCGGCGCTGGACTCCGGCCTCGAGCTCGTCCCCGACCCGGGCGGCGCGGCGTTCTACGGCCCGAAGATCTCCGTGCAGGCCCGCGACGCCATCGGCCGCAGCTGGCAGATGTCGACCATCCAGGTGGACTTCAACCTGCCCGAGCGGTTCGGCCTGGAGTACACCGCCGCCGACGGCTCCCGCCAGCGGCCGGTCATGCTGCACCGGGCGCTGTTCGGCTCGATCGAGCGCTTCTTCGCCGTCCTCACCGAGCACTACGCCGGCGCGTTCCCGGCGTGGCTGGCGCCGGTGCAGGTGGTCGGCATCCCGGTCACCGACGACCAGGTCGGCTACCTGGACGACGTCGCGCTCAAGCTGCGCGCCCGCGGCATCCGGGTCGAGGTCGACGACTCCGACGACCGGATGCAGAAGAAGATCCGCAACGCCAGCAAGCAGAAGGTGCCCTTCGTGCTCATCGCCGGGGCCACCGACGCCGAGGCCGGCGCGGTCTCCTTCCGCTACCGCGACGGCAGCCAGCGCAACGGCGTGCCCGTCGACGAGGCCGTCGACGCCGTCGCCGCCTGGGTCGCCGCGCGGCACAACGCCGACCCGACGGCGGACGCCCCCCTGGAGTCGCGGTGACCGTGGGGCCCGACGGCTTCACGGTCCCCGTCTCCGCCGACGACGGCGGGCCGGCCGCCGTCTTCGAGCACCTGTGGACGCCCTACCGGATGGCCTACATCCGGGGCTCGGGCAAGCCCACCGGCGAGCACGACTGCCCGTTCTGCCTCATCCCGTCCATGCCGGACGAGCAGGGGCTGGTCGTGGCGCGCGGCGCGACCGTCTTCGCGGTGCTGAACCTCTACCCCTACAACGCCGGGCACCTCATGGTGGTCCCGTACCGGCACGTGCCCGACTACACCGACCTGAGCGACGCCGAGGTCGCCGAGCTGGGCGCGTTCACGCAGACGGCGATGCGGGTGGTGCGGCAGGTGACCGGAGCACACGGTTTCAACATCGGGATGAACCAGGGATCGGTGGCGGGGGCCGGCATCGCCGACCACCTGCACCAGCACGCGGTGCCGCGCTGGGGCGGCGACACGAACTTCATGCCGGTCATCGGCCTCACCCGGGTGCTGCCGCAGGTGCTGGCCGAGACCCGCAGGCTGCTGGCCGCGGCCTGGCCGGGCGCGGCGTCGCCGGCACCGCCGACCGCGCCGACGGGGGACTGACCGTGCTGGGGTCGGGTGCCCGTGCGGCCGTCGGCCGGTTCTGGGCACCGGTGGTCACCCGGCTGGCGCGGGCCGGGGTGACGCCGGACGCGATCACGGTCACCGGGACCGTCGGCGCGATCGCCGCGGCGGTCACGCTCATCGCCACCGGGCACCTGTTCTGGGGCGCGTTCGCCGTCACGCTGTTCGTGCTGCTCGACATGCTCGACGGCGCGCTCGCGCGGGCCCGCGGCGGCGGGTCGGCGTTCGGCGCGGTGCTGGACTCGACCTGCGACCGCGCCGTCGACGCCGCGGTCTTCGGGGCGCTGGTGTGGTGGTACACCGGCGCGGGCGACGACCGGCTGCTCGCGCTGCTGGCCATGGTGGGGCTCGTCCTCGGCGTGCTGACCAGCTACATCAAGGCGCGGGCCGAGGGTGTCGGCATCCCCTGCGACGTCGGCCTGGTCGAGCGCACCGAGCGGCTGATCCTGGTGCTCACCGGCACCGGCCTCACCGGCCTGGGCCTCCCGTACGCCGTCGACGTGGGGCTGTGGCTGCTGGTGGTGGGCGGCGCGGTGACCGTCGCCCAGCGGGTGGCCGCCGTCCACCGCGGCGCCCGCGGGAAGTCCCTGACGCCGACGGCGCCGGCCCCGTGAGCGGCCTCCGGGCGCGGGCGGCCGCGCGGGCCACCGACCTCGGCTACGCCGCGGGCTGGCAGGCGGTGCAGTGGCTGCCCGAGCCGGTGGCCCGCGGCGCGTTCGACGCGGTCGCCCGCTTCGCCGCCGGCCGCGAGGGCCGGGGCACCCGCCAGCTGCGGGCCAACCTGCGCGTGGCCACCGGCGGCAAGCTCGCCGAGGACGAGCTCGACGCGCTCACCGCCCGCGCGCTGCGCTCCTACGCCCGGTACTGGCAGGAGGCCTTCCGGCTGCCCCGCCTGGGCACCGCGCGGGTGCTGCGCGACACCGTCGTCCCCGGGATCGACCACCTCGCCCGCGCCCGCGCGCAGGGCCGGCCGATGATCCTGGCGCTGCCGCACAGCGGCAACTGGGACGCCGCCGGGGTGTGGTTCCTCGACTGGCTCGGCGAACCGTTCATGACCGTCGCCGAGCGGCTGCGGCCGGAGTCGCTGTACGAGCGGTTCCTCGCCTACCGGGAGACCCTCGGCATGCGGGTGGTGCCGCTGACCGGCGGGGAGCGGCCGAGCTCGGCGGTGCTGCGGGAGTGGCTGGAGGCCGGGCGCTCGGTGTGCCTGCTCGTCGACCGGGACCTCGGCTCCGGCGGCGTGCCGGTCGAGTTCTTCGGCCGGCCGTCCACCATGCCCGGCGGCCCCGCGCTGCTGGCGGCGCAGACCGGCGCCTCGCTGCACCCGGTCACCTGCCGGTTCAGCGAGCGCGGCTGGGTGCTGCAGGTCGGCGAGGAGGTGCCGCTGGACGGCGGGACCCGGCTGCGGGACCGGGTGGCGACGGCGATGCAGGGCGTGGCCGACGCGTTCACCGCCGACATCGCGCGGCAGCCGGAGGACTGGCACGTGCTCGGGCGCATCTGGGCCGACGTGCCGCCCGACCCGCCGGCGGAGGAGCGTCGCTGATGCGGATCGGCCTGGTCTGCCCCTACCAGTGGGACGTCCCCGGGGGCGTCCAGTACCACGTGCGCGACCTGGCCGAGACGCTGCGCGGGCTCGGCCACCACGTCGAGGTGCTCACCCCGGCCGAGCACGAGGAGTCGCTCACCGACCCCTGGCTCACCTGGGCCGGGCGCACCGTGCCGATCCCGTACAACGGCTCGATGGCCAGCGTGCAGTTCGGGCCGGTGTCCGCCGCGCGGGTGCGCCGCTGGCTGCGCGAGGGGCACTTCGACGTCGTCCACGTGCACGACCCGGCGCCGCCCTCGATCGGCCTGCTGGTCTGCATGATCGCCACGGGCCCGATCGTGGCCACCTTCCACGCCGCGACCGTGCGGTCGAAGTGGCTGGCCGCCTGGGGGCCGGTGGTGCGCCCGTGGCTGGAGAAGATCACCGGCCGGATCGCCGTGTCCGACTTCGCCCGCCGCGTGCAGGTCGAGCACCTCGGCGGCGACGCGGTGATCATCCCCAACGGCGTGCACGTGGGGTTCTTCGCCGAGGGCCCGACCCTGCCCGGGGCCGCGCGCGGCGTCGACGGGCCGACGGTCGGGTTCCTCGGCCGCTACGACGAGCCGCGCAAGGGCCTGCCGGTGCTGCTGGAGGCGATGCGGACCGTCGTCCGGGAGCGCCCCGGCGCCCGGCTGCTGGTGGCCGGCCGCGGCGACCCCGACGCCCTGCGCGAGGCGGTGGGGGAGGACCTGCGCGCGCACGTCGCGCTGCTCGGCGAGCTCCCCGAGGCCGACAAGGCCGCCTTCCTGCGCTCGGTGGACGTCTACTGCGCGCCCAACCTGCTCGGCGAGTCCTTCGGCGTGGTGCTCATCGAGGCCATGGCCGCCGGCGCGCCGATCGTGGCCAGCGACCTCGACGCGTTCGCGCGGGTGCTCGAGGACGGCGCGGCCGGGGTGCTGGTGCGCCGCGGGGACAGCGCGGCTCTGGCGCGGGCGCTGTCGGACCTGCTCGCCGACCCCGCCCGCCGGGCGGCGCTGTCGGCGACCGGCAGCGGGGTGGCCGCGGGCTACGACTGGCAGGTGGTCGCCCGCCGGGTGCTCGCCGTCTACGAGACCGTCGTGCTCCCCGGCGCAGGGGAGGTCACGGCCGGCGACGACGAGGCGTGGCCGGAGGTGACGGCCACCACCGACGGGGTGTTGCCCTCCCTGCTGAGGCGCGTCCGCCGCTAGCGTGGGCCGGTGTGACGCCCGGCGCCTGGTTGCTCGTCGCCGCGGTCGTCGTCGTCCTCGTGCTGGCGTGGACCGCCTGGACGCTCACCCGGCTGCGGCGGCTGGAGGCCCGGGTCGCCCGCGCGCGGACGGTGCTCGAGGACCGGCTCCGCTCCCGCGCGGCGCTGGCCGAGGACCTGGCCACCGGGTACAGCGCCGCGCTCGGTGAGGACCGCGCGACCCGGCTGAAGGCCGCCGCCTACGAGGCGCGGCGGACCCCGGCCGGCGACCGGGAGCTGGCCGAGAACGCCCTGGGCCGGGAGCTGCGCGCGCTGCCGGCGGAGCTGCCGGGGGTCCCCGTGGAGCTGCTCGCCCGGCTGGCCGAGGCGGAGGCCCGGATGGGCCTGGCCCGGCGCTTCTACAACGACGCCGTCCGGGACACCGCGCTGCTGCGCCAGCGGCGGCTGCCCCGGCTGCTGCGGCTGCACGCCGACCGGCCGCTGCCGCGGTTCTTCGACGTCGAGGACGGCCTGGACGCCGTCCCCACGGGCGCCGGCACACCGCGCGGCTGAACCCGCCTACGCTGGGCCGGGTCGCGCGGTCGTGCGGCCTGCCCGCCGCACCACCCAGGAGCAGCCGTGTCCGACCCAGCCCTCCCCGTCACCGGAACCTCCCGCGTCAAGCGCGGCCTCGCCGAGCAGCTCAAGGGCGGCGTCATCATGGACGTCGTCACGCCCGAGCAGGCGAGGATCGCGGAGGACGCCGGCGCGGTCGCCGTCATGGCGCTCGAGCGGGTGCCCGCCGACATCCGCGCCCAGGGCGGCATCGCGCGGATGAGCGACCCCGACATGATCGACGGGATCGTCTCCGCCGTCTCCATCCCCGTGATGGCCAAGGCCCGCATCGGGCACTTCGTCGAGGCGCAGGTGCTGCAGAGCCTCGGCGTCGACTACGTCGACGAGTCCGAGGTGCTCACCCCGGCCGACGAGGCGCACCACATCGACAAGCACGCGTTCACCGTGCCGTTCGTCTGCGGCGCCACCGACCTGGGCGAGGCGCTGCGGCGGATCGCCGAGGGCGCGGCCATGATCCGGTCGAAGGGCGAGGCCGGCACGGGCAACGTCGTCGAGGCGACGCGGCACGTGCGGGCGATCCGGGCCGGCATCCGGCGGCTGGGCACCCTCGACGAGACCGAGCTGTTCGTCGCCGCCAAGGAACTGCGCGCGCCGCACGACCTGGTGGCCGAGGTGGCCCGCACCGGGAAGCTGCCGGTCGTGCTGTTCACCGCCGGCGGCATCGCCACCCCGGCCGACGCGGCGATGATGATGCAACTGGGCGCCGAGGGCGTGTTCGTCGGCTCGGGCGTCTTCAAGTCCGGCGACCCGGCCCGGCGCGCCGCCGCGATCGTCCAGGCGACGACGTTCCACGACGACCCCGACGTGATCGCCAAGGTCTCCCGCGGGCTGGGCGAGGCCATGGTCGGGATCGACGTGGACACGCTGCCCGACTCGCAGCGGTTCGCCGCGCGCGGCTGGTGAGCGCGCCCCGGATCGGGGTGCTCGCGCTGCAGGGCGACGTCCGCGAGCACCTCGCGGTCCTGACCGGGCTCGGCGCGGACGCGGTGCCGGTGCGGCGCCCCGCCGAGCTGGCCGCCGTCGACGGGCTGGTCCTGCCCGGCGGCGAGTCGACCACGATGGCGAACCTCGCCGTCCGCACCGGGCTGCTCGAGCCGCTGCGCGCCGCCGTCCGCGGCGGGCTGCCGGTGTACGGCACCTGCGCCGGGCTGGTGCTGCTGGCCGACCGGCTCCTCGACGCCCCGCCCGGCCAGCAGACGATCGGCGGCCTCGACGTCACCGTGCGGCGCAACGCCTTCGGCCGGCAGGCCGACTCCTTCGAGTCCCGCGTCGCGGTGGAGGGCGTGCCCGGCGGCCCGCTGTCGGCCGTGTTCATCCGCGCGCCGTGGGTCGAGGAGGCCGGGCCGGGGGTGCAGGTCCTCGGGCGGGTCGAGGGCGGAGCGGCCGACGGTAGGATCGTCGCGGTGCGCCAGGGCGCCGTCGTGGCCACCAGCTTCCACCCCGAGCTGACCGGGGACACCCGGGTCCACGCGTTGTTCGTGGAGATCGTGCGGCGCGCGGCCGGCGGGGCGGTCGCAGTCCCCAGCGGCGCCGGTGCCGGCGCCCCCGACCTCGGAGGAGCACAGTGAGCGGCCATTCCAAGTGGGCGACCACGAAGCACAAGAAGGCCGCCATCGACGCCAAGCGCGGCAAGCTGTTCGCCAAGCTGATCAAGAACATCGAGGTCGCGGCGCGCACCGGCGGCGGTGACCCCGCGGGCAACCCGACGCTCTACGACGCCATCCAGAAGGCGAAGAAGTCCTCGGTCCCCAACGACAACATCGACCGCGCGGTCAAGCGCGGCTCGGGCGCCGAGGCCGGCGGCGTCGAGTACCAGTCGATCACCTACGAGGGCTACGCCTCCGGCGGCGTCGCGGTGCTCATCGAGTGCCTCACCGACAACCGCAACCGGTCCGCCTCCGAGGTGCGCACCGCGATGACCCGCAACGGCGGCTCGATGGCCGACCCCGGCTCGGTGTCCTACCTGTTCACCCGCAAGGGCGTCGTCGTCGTCCCGAAGGCCGACGGCGTCGACGAGGACACCGTGCTCATGGCGGTCCTCGACGCCGGCGCCGAGGAGGTCCGCGACCTCGGCGACACCTTCGAGGTCGTCTCCGAGCCCGGTGACCTGGTCGCCGTCCGCACCGCGCTGCAGGACGCCGGCATCGACTACGACTCCGCCGAGGCCGGGTTCGTGCCCAGCGTCACCGTCGAGCTCGACGAGGAGGGCGCCGGCAAGGTGTTCCGCCTCATCGACGCGCTCGAGGACCTCGACGACGTGCAGAACGTCTACGCCAACTACGACGTCTCCGACGAGGTGCTCGAGAAGGTCGGCTGAGGCGCCACCGGCGCCCCACGCGTCCCGGACACCCCAGCGGTGGCGGCCCGATCCGGACCGCCGGCCCCAGCATGGGGCGACGCGCCGCCTCCCGCGGCGCCCGGTGGACGCGGGTGGGCAGGTGGCGGCAGGCAGCGCGCGGGTCGTCCGCGCCGGCGTGGTCCTGCTGCTGGCCGCTGGCGTGCTCGGCGTCGTCGCGCCGCCCACCCCCGGTGCCGCGGCGACGGTCCGCCCGCCGGCGGTCCAGGCCGCACCGGCCGACGGTGACCCGGTGGGCCGCCGCGCCCCGGTGGGGCTGGTGCCCCGGGTGAGCGCCGCACCGGTGCCCGCGGCGCCGGCCGCCGGGCCCAGCGCGGAGCCGCCGCCGTCCGAGGCGCCGGAGGCCGCGGTGGCCGCTGTCGCCGAGCCCGCGCCGGAGCCCGCGCCCGCCGCCCTGCCGCTGGACGTCGACGCCGGCGGGTCGGCCCAGGTCGTCACCGTCGTCGCCGCCTCCTCCGGCGCGACCACCGCCCAGCTCACCGCGTGGGAGCTCGGGCCCGGCGGCTGGACGGCGGTGCTCGGCCCGTGGCCGGCCCGGGTCGGCGCGTCCGGCGTCGGCGCCGCGCGCGAGGGCAGCACCCGCACCCCGGCCGGCACCTTCCCGCTGACCGAGGCGTTCGGCCGCGCCGCGGACCCGGGCACCGGCCTGGCCTACCGGCAGGTGGACGAGCAGGACTGGTGGGTCTCCGACGTCGCCAGCCCGCTGTACAACCGGCACGCCCGGTGCGCCCCCGGCACCTGCCCGTTCGACGAGGCGGCGGGGGAGAACCTGCTCGCGGCGGGCGCCGTCTACGACCACGCCGCGGTCATCGGCTACAACCCCGCGGGGACGCCGGGCGCGGGGTCGGCGTTCTTCCTGCACGTCAGCAACGGCGCCCCGACCGCGGGCTGCGTGGCGATCGAGCGCGGGCGGCTGCAGGAGCTGCTGCGGTGGCTGGACCCGGCCGCGGCGCCGCTGGTGGCGATCGGCGTCGGCTGACGACCCGCGCACCGCGCCGCGTGTTGCGCGACGGCGCCGTCGTCGGGGACGGTTACGGTTGCGGTCGAACACGCGTTCGGTGAGAGGGGGAGCGGGCATGCGGGTGCTCGGCATCGACCCGGGGCTGACCCGGTGCGGCTGGGGTGTGGTCGACGGCCGTCCCGGCGCGCGCCCGGTCGCCGTGGGCGTCGGCGTGATCCGCAGCTCCGCGGACCTGGACCTGGAGCTGCGGCTGCTGGAGCTGCACACCCAGGTCACCGCGCTGCTGCGCGAGCACCGGCCCGACGTCGTGGCCATCGAGCGGGTGTTCACCCAGAACAACAAGGGCACCGCCACCGGCACCGCGCAGGCGGCCGGGGTCGCGGCGCTGGCCGCGGCCCAGGCCGACCGGCCGGTCGCCTGGCACACGCCCAGCGAGGTCAAGGCGGCCATCTCCGGCAACGGCCGCGCGGACAAGGAGCAGGTCACCCTCATGGTCACCCGGGTGCTGGGGCTGGCGTCGGCTCCCAAGCCGGCCGATGCCGCCGACGCCCTGGCGCTGGCGGTCTGCCACGTGTGGCGCGGCCCGGCCCAGGACCGGCTGCGGGTCGCGGCGATCGCCGGCGGCATCGGCGCGCCGGTGGTGCAGCGGACGCTGCCGCGCTGGCAGGGGGTGTCCCGGTGATCGCCTCCGTGAGCGGCCGGGTCGCCGCGGTCGGTCCCGAGGGCGCGGTCGTCGAGGTCGGCGGCATCGGCCTGGCCGTGCAGTGCACGCCCGGGACCATCGCCCGGCTCACCGTCGGGGAGGACGCCCGCCTGGCGACCAGCCTGGTCGTGCGCGAGGACTCCCTCACCCTCTACGGCTTCGCCGACGACGACGAGCGGCAGCTGTTCGAGCTGCTGCAGACCGCCAACGGCGTCGGCCCGCGGCTGGCACAGGCGGTGCTGGCCATCCACCCGCCGCGCGAGGTCCGCCGCGCGGTGTCCATGGCCGACGTCAAGGCGCTCACCCAGGTGCCCGGCATCGGCAAGAAGGGCGCCGAGCGGCTGATCCTCGAGCTGCGCGACCGGCTGGGCCCGACCAGCACCGACACGCAGCTGGACGGGCCCGCCCCGGCCGGCCTCGCGCCGGTCACCCCGGTGGCGCCCTGGCGCGACCAGCTGTCCTCGGCGCTGGTCGGGCTCGGCTGGTCCACCAAGGAGGCCGACACCGCCCTCACCGCCCTCGCGCCGGTCGCCGACGAGCAGCTCACCGGCACCGGCCGGGTCGACGTCGCGCTGCTGCTGCGCCAGGCGCTGCAGCTGCTGGGCCGGTCGTGAGCGCCCCGTTCGACCGGTCGCTGACCGGCGAGGTGGAGCCCGGCGTCAGCCGCGACTTCGCCGTCTCCCCGCAGGCCGGGGACGAGGAGCGGGTCGTCGAGTCCGCGCTGCGGCCGCACTCGCTGCACGACTTCATCGGCCAGCCCAAGGTCGCCCGCCAGCTCGCCCTGGTCCTCGAGGGCGCCAAGCGCCGGGGCCGGCCGCCGGACCACGTGCTGCTGTCCGGCCCGCCCGGACTCGGCAAGACCAGCCTCGCGCTGATCATCGGCTCGGAGCTCGGCACCTCGGTGAAGATCACCAGCGGCCCGGCGATCGAGCGCTCCGGCGACCTCGCCGCGATGCTGTCCAACCTCGGCCCCGGCGACGTGCTGTTCATCGACGAGATCCACCGCATCGCGCGGCCCGCCGAGGAACTGCTGTACATGGCGATGGAGGACTTCCGGGTCGACGTCGTCGTCGGCAAGGGGCCCGGCGCCACCGCGATCCCGCTGGAGATCAACCCGTTCACCCTGGTCGGCGCCACCACCCGCGCGGGGCTGCTGACCGGGCCGCTGCGCGACCGGTTCGGCTTCGTCGGGCAGATGGAGTTCTACGAGCCGGCCGAGCTGCAGCAGGTGCTCGCCCGCAGCGCCGCGCTGCTCGGCGTCGAGCTCACCGACGACGGCTCGGCCGAGATCGCCGGCCGCTCCCGCGGGACGCCGCGCATCGCCAACCGGCTGCTGCGCCGGGTGCGCGACTACGCCGAGGTCGAGGCCGACGGACGGGTCACCCGCGCCGTCGCGCAGGCCGCGCTGGCGCTCTACGACGTCGACGACCTGGGGCTGGACCGGCTGGACCGGGCGGTGCTCGAGGCGCTCGTCGTGCGCTTCTCCGGCGGCCCGGTCGGCGTGTCCACGCTGGCGGTCGCGGTGGGGGAGGAGCCGACCACCGTCGAGGAGGTGTGCGAGCCGTTCCTGGTCCGCGCCGGCCTGCTCGCCCGCACCCCCCGCGGGCGGGTGGCCACCGAGGCGGCCTGGCGGCACCTCGGCCACCCGGTGCCGCGCGGCGGCATCCCCCTCGGGGGTGTCACAGCCGTCCCGCGTGACCCGGGCGCGTCGTCGGAACCCCTGTTCGACGCCTAGACTCATCGGCGCTGGCGCGCAACTCGGCCCTCCCCGGGCCGACCGGTCCCGGCCGTGCGATCCCGTGTCGGCGCGGACGGTGCCCTGCGCGCCACGACCGACGTACCCGAGCGGTCCCGACCCGGGCCGCACCGACCGCGCGCAGCCGCGCGGTAGAGAGGCACTCCCGTCGTGGAACTGTTCCCCCTGCTCCTGCTCGTGCTGGCGTTCGTGGCGCTGGTCGTGCTCCCCGCGCGGGCCCGCAAGCGCCAGCAGAACCAGACGCAGTCGGCGCTGGCGATCGGCGTGCCGGTCACCATGGCCGGCGGCGTGTACGGCACGGTGGCCGGTCTCGACGACCCGGCCACCATCCAGGTCCAGATCGCCCCGGGCGTCGTCGTGACCTACGCCCGGCAGGCGGTCCTCCAGGTCCGCCCGGTGGCCGGCGAGGTGCCCGGCCCGGTGGCGACCGGGGAGACCGTGGTCGAGCCCGCCCCGGACGAGACCACGCCCCGGGACGACCGGCCGGGCGACGGCCCCACCGGCAAGACCCTCTGACGGAGGACCCGTGGCCAACCGCGCCCTGCCGGCGCGCCGCTACTTCGGCGCGCTGGTCCTGATCGTGGCCGTCATGTACGGCCTGATCTTCCTCACCGGCTCCGACCGCACCCCCCAGCTCGGCCTGGACCTGCGCGGCGGGACCACGGTCACGCTGACCGCGCGCACGCCCGACGGGCAGGCGCCGGCGCCCGAGGACCTCGAGCTCGCCCGCCAGATCATCGAGCAGCGGGTCAACGGCCTCGGCGTCGCCGAGGCCGAGGTGGTGACCGAGGGCGACGCGAACATCGTCATCTCGGTGCCCGGCGACGACGGCGAGCAGGCCCGCGAGCTGGGCCAGACCGCCCAGCTGCGGTTCCGCCCGGTGGTGACCGGCCCCGAGGCGGCCGCCCCCGCCGAGAGCACCGACTCCGCCACGCCGACCGACTCCGCCACGCCCACCGACTCCGCCACGCCCACCGACGGCGCGACGCCGACGGACAGCGCGGCCCCCACGGACAGCGCGGCGCCGACCGACGCGGCCACCCCGACCGACGCCGCGACGGACTCCGCCACCCCGAGCGACGGCGCGGTGAGCGACCCCGCGCTCGACCAGGACCGCCCGGCGGTGACCCAGGAGGAGGCCGCGGCGCGGTACGCGACGCTGACCTGCGCCCCCGAGGACACCACCAGCGAGGTCGCCCGCCCGGACGACTACGTCGCGGCCTGCAGCGAGGACGGCACCCAGAAGTACCTGCTCGGTCCCACGGTCATCGAGGGCACCGAGATCGCCGACGCCAGCGCCGGCACGCAGCAGACCACCGGCGAGTGGGTCGTGCTGCTGGACTTCAACTCCGAGGGCCGTGCCACCTGGGCCGAGTACACCGCCGCCAACGTCGGCACCAACGTCGCCTTCACCCTCGACGGCCGGGTCGTGTCCGCGCCGACCATCCAGGGCGCGATCAACGGCCAGACGACGATCACCGGCTCGTTCGACCAGCAGAGCGCCGAGGAGCTGGCCAACCAGCTGCGCTACGGCGCGCTGCCGCTGACCTTCACCCAGGCCACCGCCCAGTCGATCTCCACCGAGCTCGGCGCCGAGCAGCTGCAGGCGGGCCTGATCGCCGGCGCCATCGGCATCGCGCTGGTCTTCGTCTACGCGCTGGTCTACTACCGACTGCTCGGCCTGGTGATGATCGCCAGCCTCGTCCTGTCGGCGGTCGTCGTCTACGCGAGCCTGGTGCTGCTCGGCCGCGAGATCGGCTTCACGCTGAGCCTCGCCGGCATCGCCGGGTTCATCGTGGCCATCGGCATCACCGCCGACTCGTTCGTCGTCTACTTCGAACGGCTCAAGGACGAGATCCGCGAGGGCCGGACGCTGCGCTCGGCGGTGCCGCGCGCCTGGGTCCGCGCCCGCCGCACGATCCTCTCGGCCGACGCGGTCAGCTTCCTCGCCGCGGCGATCCTCTACTGGCTGGCCATCGGCGACGTGAAGGGCTTCGCGTTCACCCTCGGCCTGTCCACGGTCCTGGACCTGGTCGTCGTCTTCCTCTTCACCCACCCGCTGATGGCCGTGCTCGCCCGGTTCCGGTCGTTCGGGTCGAGCCGGTTCTCCGGCCTCGGCCAGGTCGACCGGTCGCTGCGCTCGGCGGCCCCGTCCGTCCGCGCCGAGCGCGAGCTGGTCGGCGCCGCGGCGGGCACCCGTGCGTCGCAGGACAGGAGCAGGGCATGAGCCGCGAGCAGGACACCCCGGTGCCGGTGGGCACCGAGGCCGACGAGGCCCGCGCGGCCGACGCGTCGGCCGCCGAGGACGCCGCCGCGGCGGCCGACGACGCCGCGCTCGCCGACGCCGGCCTGCCCGCGGAGGGCAGCACGACCCGCCGTCCCGAACACCGGGCCTCCCTGGCGCACCGGCTCTACAACGGCGAGGCCGGCCTCGACGTCGTGGGCCGCAGCCGGCTGATCTACAAGGTCACCGCGGTGATCGTGCTGGTCTGCATCGCCTCGATGGTGTTCCGCGGCTTCAACTTCGGCATCGACTTCGCCGGTGGCAACAGCTTCCGGGTGCCGGGCGGCACCGAGCAGCTGGAGCAGGTGCGCGAGGCCGCCACCGACGCCGGCGCCGACGTCGCCTCGGCGCAGGTGGTCGGCGGCGACGAGATCCTGCTGCGCACCGGCGCGCTGGACAACGACGGCGAGCGGGCGGTCGTCGAGGCGGTGGCCGGCGCCGCCGGCGTGGACGCGGGCGCCGTCAGCCCCGAGTCGGTGAGCGCCGAGTGGGGGCAGGACATCACCGACCAGGCGCTCATCGCGCTCGCGGTGTTCCTCGCCGCGGTCATCGCGTTCCTGGCCGTCCGGTTCCAGCCGAAGATGGCCGTCGGCGCCATCGCCGCGCTGCTGCACGACCTCGTGGTCACCGCCGGCGTCTACTCGCTGATCGGCTTCGAGGTCACGCCGTCGACGATCATCGGCCTGCTGACCATCCTCGGGTTCTCCCTCTACGACACCGTCGTCGTCTTCGACAAGGTCGACGAGAACACCCGCGGCCTGGCGCAGACCGCGCGCATGACCTGGGGCGAGGCGGCCAACCTCGCGGTCAACCAGACCCTCATGCGCTCGATCAACACCTCGGTGATCGCGCTGCTGCCGGTGGCCGGGCTGCTGTTCGTCGGCGCGGGCCTGCTCGGCGTCGGCACGCTCAAGGACCTCGCGCTGGTGCTGTTCGTCGGTCTCGCCGCGGGCGCCTACTCGTCGATCTTCCTGGCCACGCCGATCGTCGCCGACCTCAAGGAGCGCGAGCCCGAGGTCGTCGCGCTGCGCAAGCGGGTGCTCGCCCGCCGGTCGGCCGTCGCCCGCCAGGGCGCCCGCGCCTCGGCCGGGCCGGTCGCCAGCGCCCGCCGGGCCCGCGGCGGCGCCGCCCGCGGCGGGGTGGCCCTCGCCGAGCGGGACGCCGGGTCGCTGGGCCCGGCGGAGGCCGACGTCGTCGTCGAGTCGCCGGCCTCGGTCGGTCCCGACGCCGGCCGGCCGCGCGGCGCCACCGCGGCGCCGCGCCCGGGCGTCCGGCCGCAGCGGCCGGGCGGGGCGAAGAAGCGCCGGTGAGCACCGCCGAGGCGCTGCCGCCCCTCGACGAGCTCATCGCCTCCCTGGCCGTCGACGTCCCGGACTTCCCCGAGCCGGGGGTCGTGTTCCGCGACCTCACGCCGGTCTTCGCCGACGGCCCGGCCTTCCGCCGCATGGTGGAGGGCCTGGCCGAGCCGGTGCTCGCGGACCCGCGCGCGGCGGCGGTCGCGCACACCGACGACGGCCGCCCCGGCGACCCGGGCTTCGACGTCGTCGTCGGCGTCGAGGCCCGCGGGTTCCTGCTGGCCGCGGCGGTCGCGCTGCACGCCGGCGTCGGCGTCGTGCCGGTGCGCAAGGCCGGCAAGCTGCCCCGGGAGCGGATCGCCGCGGACTACGTGCTCGAGTACGGCACCGCGACCGTCGAGATGCACACCGACTCGCTGCACCCCGGGCAGCGGGTGCTGCTGGTCGACGACGTGCTCGCCACCGGCGGCACGCTGGCGGCCTCCGTCGCGCTGGTCGAGGAGCTCGGCGGCGTGGTGACGGCGGTGTCGGTGGTCGTCGAGCTCGCCGCCCTGGGCGGCCGGGAGCGGCTCGCCCCGCACGCCGTGCACACCCTCTGGACCACCTGAGGAGGAGCCCCGGCCCGGCGCGGCCGCGCCCCTGGCGCCCGCGGCTAGCATGGTGCTGGTCGTTCCTCCTCTGCTCCCGCAGGAGTCGCCGTGGCACCCGACGCGCCCGCCACCCGCGTGGCTGGCGCGCGGCCCGAGGAGGACCCCGCCCCGCCGCAGGACGAGCGCGCCCCGCTGCCGTCCCGGCCGCTGGTCCGCCGTCCCGACGACGTGGGCAGCGAGCCGCCGGAGGAGGGCGCCCCCGCCCGCCCCCGCCGGGTGCGCGACCGGCTGGCCCGCCGCATCGTCGCGGGCCAGCGCAGCGAGGTCCGCCCGGTGCTCGAGCCGCTGGCCGCGCTGCACCGGCAGAGCCACCCCAAGGCCGACCTCGGGCTGCTGCAGCGGGCCTACGACGTCGCCGAGGCCGCCCACGCCACCCAGAGGCGCAAGAGCGGCGACCCCTACATCACCCACCCGCTGGCCGTGGCCACCGTGCTCGCCGGGCTCGGGATGGACACCACGACGCTGGTCGCCGCGCTGCTGCACGACACCGTCGAGGACACCGGCAAGACCCTCGAGGCGATCAGCGCGGACTTCGGCCCCGAGGTCGCCCACCTCGTCGACGGCGTCACCAAGATCGACAAGGTGAAGCTGGGCGACGCCGCCCAGGCCGAGACGATCCGCAAGATGATCGTCGCGATGGCCCGCGATCCGCGGGTGCTGGTCATCAAGCTCGCCGACCGGCTGCACAACATGCGCACGCTGCGCTTCCTCCCGCCGGAGAAGCAGGAGAAGAAGGCGCGCGAGACGCTGGAGATCCTCGCCCCGCTGGCCCACCGGCTGGGCATGAACACCATCAAGTGGGAGCTCGAGGACCTCGCGTTCGCCACGCTCTACCCCAAGCGCTACGACGAGATCGTCCGGCTGGTGGCCGAGCGGGCGCCGTCGCGCGACACCTACCTGGCCGAGGTGACCGCGGCGGTCACCGAGCAGCTCAAGGCCGCCGGCATCCAGGCCGTCGTCACCGGCCGGCCCAAGCACTACTACTCGATCTACCAGAAGATGATCGTCCGCGGCCGGGACTTCACCGACATCTGGGACCTGGTCGGCATCCGGATCCTGGTCGACACCGTCCGCGACTGCTACGCGGCGCTGGGCATCATGCACGCGCACTGGCAGCCGGTGCCCGGGCGCTTCAAGGACTTCGTCGCGATGCCGAAGTTCAACATGTACCAGTCGCTGCACACGACGGTGATCGGGCCGCAGGGCAAGCCGGTCGAGCTGCAGATCCGCACGCACGACATGCACCGCACCGCCGAGTACGGCATCGCCGCGCACTGGAAGTACAAGGAGAAGGCGCGGCAGGGCGGCAAGCCCGGTCCCGGCGAGTTCGGCGCCTCGAAGGTCGGCACGCCCGACGACATGCTCTGGCTGCGCCAGCTGCTGGACTGGCAGCGCGAGGCCCAGGAGCCCGGCGAGTTCCTCGAGACCCTGCGCTACGACCTCGGTCCGCAGGAGGTCTTCGTCTTCACGCCCAAGGGCGACGTGATGAGCCTGCCCGGCGGGTCGACGCCGGTGGACTTCGCCTACGCGGTGCACACCGAGGTCGGCCACCGCTGCATCGGCGCCCGGGTCAACGGCACGCTGGTCAGCCTGGACAGCAAGCTGTCCAACGGGGACGTCGTCGAGATCTTCACCTCCCGCTCGCCCACGGCCGGCCCCTCGAAGGACTGGCTGTCCTTCGTCGGCTCCTCCCGCGCGCGGACCAAGATCCGCCAGTGGTTCACCAAGGAGCGCCGCGACGACGCGGTCGAGGCCGGCAAGGAGGCCCTGACCCGGGCCATGCGCAAGGCCGGCCTGCCGCTGCAGCGGCTGCTCGGCGGCGAGGCGCTGGTCACGCTGGCCAAGGACCTCCGCTACGCCGACGTCACCGCGCTGTACGCGGCGGTGGGGGAGAACCAGATCTCCGCGGCGTCGGTGGTCGACAAGCTGATCACCGCCCTCGGCGGCGCCGAGGGTGCGGTCGAGGACATCGCCGAGACCGCGATCCCCACCCGGCGGCCGCTGCACCGGCGCCCGGCCAGCGGCGACCCCGGGATCGTCGTCCACGGGATGAGCGACGTCTGGGCCAAGCTCGCCAAGTGCTGCACCCCGGTGCCCGGCGACGACGTGCTCGGTTTCGTCACCCGCGGCGGCGGGGTGAGCGTGCACCGCACCGACTGCACCAACGCCGCGGACCTGCGGCGCAAGAGCGAGCGGCTGGTCGAGGTCGAGTGGGCCAGCCAGCCCGGGTCGGTGTTCCTGGTCTCGATCCAGGTGGAGGCGCTGGACCGGCACCGGCTGCTGTCCGACGTCACCAAGGCGCTGGCCGACGAGCGGGTCAACATCCTCTCGGCGTCGGTGCAGACCAGCCGGGACCGGGTGGCGGTCAGCCGGTTCACCTTCGAGCTGGCCGATCCCGCGCACCTGGGCGCGGTGCTGCAGACGGTGCGCAACGTCGAGGGCGTCTTCGACGTCGAGCGCGTCACCGCCTGAGGGCCACCACCGCGTACAGCGGGTCCCCGGCGCCGGGCCGGGTGCGCAGCGACACCTCCGGCCCGGTGAACAGCCCGGTGCGCCGGACCAGCTCGGCGACCAGCGCGCCGTGCTGCTCGTCGGTGGTGGCCAGCCAGCCGTGCACGGCCTTGGTGGGGAAGCAGCGGTTGGAGAAGGTGACCACCAGCGGCCCGCCCGCGCGCAGCACCCGCCCGGCCTCGGCGAGCACCTCGATCGGCCGGGTCAGGTAGTCGATCGACACGCAGCACACCACGGCGTCGACGTCGGCGTCCGGCAGCGGCAGCCGCGGGTCGGCGTTGAGGTCCTGCACGACCCGCTCGGTGGCCGCGGGGTTGGCGGCGAGCTCGCGGGCGTTCATGCCGAGCACCACCAGCTCCGCCGGCGGGGTGCGGAAGTGCGAGACCCACGAGGACATGAGGTCCAGCACCCGGCGGGGGACCGGCGCCGCGCCGTCGATGCCGAGCTCGGCGTAGAGGTCGCCGACCGCGGCGACCGCGGCGGCGTCGACGTGGGTGACCAGCCGCGGCGGGCCGTAGAACTCCGCGTCGGGCCGCTCGTCGTCGCGCGCGAAGAACCCGGGCGGGAATTCCGCGTAGGCATCGGGTCGGGCGGTCACCGCCACGAGTCTGCCGCGGCCTCCCTGCAGGGGCGCGCCGCGAGCGGTGGGGGCAGGGAGGTCCTTCAGCCGGCGGGCGCCATCGAGGTGACCGTCACCGGGACGGTCGGGGCGCCGCCGCCGGGGGAGGGGTCCAGCGAGCCGTCGTTGCCGTTGGCCGCGACGACGTCGAGGACGGCCAGGCCGCCGTCGTCGACCCTGCCGACGACGGTGTAGTCCGGCGGCAGCGAGCTGTCGCCCCACACGAGGAAGAACTGGCTGCCGTCGAGGCCCTGCCCGCTGTTGGCCATCGCGACCGTGCCGCGGGGGTAGGTCTCGTCGCCGTCGACGTCGGTGGGGAAGGCGTAGGTGGGCCCGCCGGCGCCGGTGCCGGTCGGGTCACCGCACTGCAGCACCTGCAGGCCCTCGCTGTCGACCTCGCGGTGGCAGGAGGAGCCGTCGAAGAAGCCCCGCGCGGCCAGGTGGAGCATGCTCGCCGCCGCGCACGGGGCGCCGGCCCGGTCGAGGGTGAGCACGAGCTCGCCCAGGCTGGTCGTCATCCGCAGCGCCGCGGTGCCCTCGGCGGGCACCTCGTCGTCGGGCGGGGCGACGTCCACGGCGTAGGGGTTGCCGGACCGGGCGGCCACCCACTCGCAGGCGACGGTCGCGGCGCCCGCAGCGCCGCCGGCGGCGTCGCCGGTCCCGTCAGGGACCG
>NZ_JBJGZI010000046.1:0-26552 GCF_054050455.1 Geodermatophilus sp. SYSU D00684
CGTGGTGACCGGAGGTCACCACGCGCCTGCTCCCGGTTCCACCCTAGGCGGCGGGCTCGTCGTTGTCCGTCGTGCGCGCGATCGCCACGATCGACACGTCCTCGGGCAAGTTCATGAGCTTGACACCCATGGTGGCCCGGTCCTTGTTGTGGCGCACGCCGTTGACCGGCGTCCGGATCACGCCGCCGCCGGAGGTGATGGCGTACAGCTCGTCGCCGAGCCGGACCGCCAGCGCCCCGACCAGGGCGCCCTTGCGCGCCTTCGGGTCCGCGGTGAGCACGCCCTTCCCGCCGCGGCCCTGCGGCGGGTAGTTCTCGATGCCGGTCCGCTTGGCGAAGCCGCGCTCGGTGGCGACCAGGACGTCGACGCCCTCCTCCACGACCATCATCGACAGCAGCCGGTCACCCGGCGACAGCGAGATGCCGCGCACGCCCTCGGTGGCCCGGCCCATCGGCCGCAGCGTGGCGTCGTCGGCCTTGAACCGGATCGACATCGCCGAGCGGGTGACCAGGAGCAGGTCCTGCTCGGGGTCGATGAGCGCCGCGCCGACCAGCTCGTCGCTCTCGCGCAGGTTGATCGCGATGACGCCGCCGCTGCGCGGGGAGTCGAAGTCCGACAGCCGGGTCTTCTTCACCTGCCCGTTGGCGGTGGCCAGGACCAGGTACGGCGCGACGCCGTAGTCCTTGATCTGCATGACCTGGGCGATCCGCTCGTCCGGCTGGAACGCCAGCAGGTTGGCCACGTGCTGGCCGCGGGCGGTGCGGTTGGCCTCGGGCAGCTCGTACGCCTTGGCCCGGTAGACCCGGCCCTTGGTGGTGAAGAACAGGATCCAGTCGTGGGTGGAGCCCACGAAGAAGTGGTCGACGATGTCGTCCTGCTTGAGCTGGGCGCCCATCACGCCCTTGCCGCCCCGCCGCTGCGACCGGTAGAGGTCGCTCTTGGTCCGCTTGGCGTAGCCGGTGCGGGTGATGGTGACGACGACCTCCTCCTCCGCGATGAGGTCCTCCATCGTCACGTCGCCGTCGTTGGCGACGAACTTGCTGCGGCGGTCGTCGCCGTACTTCTCGACGATCTCCTCGAGCTCGGAGCGGACCAGCTGCCGCTGCCGCTCCGGGGAGTCGAGGATCGCCTGCAGCTCGGCGATGCGGGCCTCGATCTCGGCCAGCTCGTCGAGGATCCGCTGCCGCTCCAGCGCCGCCAGCCGGCGCAGCTGCAGGTCGAGGATCGCAGTCGCCTGGACCTCGTCGACGTCGAGCAGCTCCATGAGGCCGGTGCGGGCGGCCTCGGCGGACTCGCTGTTGCGGATCAGCGCGATGACCGCGTCGAGCTGGTCGAGGGCCTTGGCGTAGCCGCGCAGGATGTGCGCGCGCTCCTCGGCCTTGCGCAGCCGGTAGCGGGTGCGCCGGACGATGACCTCGATCTGGTGGTTGACCCAGTTGCGGACCAGCTCGTCCAGGCGCAGCGTCCGCGGGACGCCGTCGACGATCGAGAGCATGTTGCAGCCGAAGGAGGTCTGCAGCTGCGTGTGCTTGTACAGGTTGTTCAGCACGACCTTGGCCACGGCGTCGCGGCGCAGGGTGATGACCAGCCGGCGGCCGACGCGGTCGCTGGACTCGTCGGCGATCTCGCTGATGCCCTGCAGCCGGCCGTCCTTGACCGCCTCGGCGATCGCCTCGGCCAGGTTGTCCGGGTTGACCTGATAGGGCAGCTCGGTGACGACGAGCTGCACGCGGCCGCGGCTGTCCTCCTCGACCGTGACGACGGCGCGCATCTTCACCGAGCCGCGGCCGGTGCGGTACGCGTCCTCGATGCCCTCGCGCCCGACGATCAGGCCGTGGGTCGGGAAGTCGGGGCCCGGGATCGCCTTCATGCAGGCGGTGAGGGCCTCCTCCGCCTCCGCGTCCGGGTTGTCGAGCATCCAGTAGGCGGCCTCGGCGACCTCGCGCAGGTTGTGCGGCGGCATGTTGGTGGCCATGCCGACGGCGATCCCCGCCGAGCCGTTGATCAGCAGGTTGGGGATGCGCGAGGGCAGGACCAGCGGCTCCTGCGTGCGGCCGTCGTAGTTGGCCTGGAAGTCGACGGTCTCCTCGTCGATGCCGGCCAGCATCTCCATGGCCAGCGGCGTGAGGCGGCACTCGGTGTAGCGCATGGCGGCCGGCGGGTCGTTGCCCGGCGAGCCGAAGTTGCCCTGGCCGTCGATGAGCGGGTAGCGCATCGACCACGGCTGGGCGAGCCGCACGAGGGCGTCGTAGATCGCCGAGTCACCGTGCGGGTGGTAGTTGCCCATGACCTCGGCGACCGGCCGGGCGCACTTGACGTAGCCGCGGTCGGGGCGGAAGCCCTGGTCGTACATGGCGAAGAGGACGCGGCGGTGCACCGGCTTGAGGCCGTCCCGCACCTCCGGCAGCGCGCGGCCGACGATCACGCTCATCGCGTAGTCGATGTAGCTGCGCTGCATCTCCTGCTGCAGGTCGACCGGCTCGACGCGGTCGCGGGCAGGGGTCTCGGTCACTGGTCAGATCTCCACAGGTGAGTGCACAGGAGTGGACGAACGCGCTGGTCAGGCGCCGTTTGCGGGGCCGGGGGACGGGCGTCGGACGCCGTTTCCCCGGCCCCGGTGCGGCGGTTAGACGTCCAGGAAGCGCACGTCCTTGGCGTTGCGGGTGATGAAGCTGCGGCGGGCCTCGACGTCCTCGCCCATGAGCACGCTGAACAGCTCGTCGGCCGTCGCGGCGTCCTCGAGGGTGACCTGGCCCAGGAGGCGGGTCTCCGGGTTCATCGTGGTCTCCCACAGCTCGCTGGCGTTCATCTCGCCGAGGCCCTTGTACCGCTGGATCATCTCCTCGCGGACCTTGCGGCCCTCCTCCTTGCCGGCGGCGAGCAGGGCGTCGCGCTCCCGGTCGGAGTAGGCGTACTGGTCACCCCACTTGCCGCCCCACTTGATCTTGTAGAGCGGCGGCCGGGCCAGGTAGACGTGCCCGGCCTCGACCAGCGGCCGCATGAAGCGGAACAGCAGGGTGAGCAGCAGGGTGCAGATGTGCTGGCCGTCGACGTCGGCGTCGGCCATCAGCACGATCTTGTGGTACCGGAGCTTCGACAGGTCGAACTCGTCGTGGATGCCGGTGCCGAAGGCGGTGATCATCGACTGGACCTCGGTGTTCTTGAGGACCCGGTCGATGCGCGCCTTCTCGACGTTGATGATCTTGCCGCGGATCGGCAGGATCGCCTGGAACATCGAGTCGCGGCCGGACTTGGCCGAGCCGCCGGCCGAGTCGCCCTCGACGATGTAGATCTCGGAGTTGCGCGGGTCGGTCGAGCGGCAGTCGGCGAGCTTGCCCGGCAGCGAGTTGTTGCTCAGCAGGTTCTTGCGGGCGAGCTTGCGGGCGTCCTGCGCGGCGCGGCGGGCGCGGGCGGCCGAGGCGGCCTTGGTGATGATGGTCTTGGCCTCGGTCGGGTTGGCCTCGAACCAGTGCGAGATCTGGTCGTTGCAGACCTTCTGCACGAAGCCCTTGACCTCGGTGTTGCCGAGCTTGGTCTTCGTCTGGCCCTCGAACTGCGGGTCGCCGATCTTGACCGAGACGATCGCGGCCAGGCCCTCGCGGATGTCCTCGCCGGTGAGCTTCTCGTCCTTCTCCTTGAGCAGCTTCTTCTCGACGGCGTAGCGGTTGACGATCGACGTCAGCGCCGCGCGGAAGCCCTCCTCGTGGGTGCCGCCCTCGTGCGTGTTGATGACGTTGGCGAAGGTGTAGACCGACTCGGAGTACGCGTCGGACCACTGCATCGCGACGTCGACCGACATGCGCATGTCGTTCTTGCCGGTGCCCTCGGCGCTGAAGCTGATGACCGAGCGGTGGATCGGCGTCCGCTTGGCGTTGATGTGACCGACGTAGTCGATCAGGCCGCCCTCGTAGTGGTAGGTGACCTCGGTGGCCTCGAAGGCCTCCACCTCGGCACCGGGCTGCGGGGCGACCTCGGCGACCGACACCTCCTCGGCCACGCCGGTCTCGGCCTTGCCCTGGCCGGGCCGCTCGTCGCGCAGGACGATCTTCAGGCCCTTGTTGAGGAAGGCCATCTCCTGCAGCCGGCGGCTGATGGTGTCGAACGAGTAGGTCGTCGTCTCGAAGATGCCGCCGTCGGCCCAGAAGGTGATCTGGGTGCCCTGCTTGGAGGTCGGGCCGACCTCCTCCAGCGTGCCGGGCTTGGCGAACTCGTAGGCCTGGTGCCACTCGCGGCCGTCCCGCCAGATGCGGACGTCGAGCGCGGTGGACAGCGCGTTGACGACGGTGACGCCGACGCCGTGCAGACCGCCGGAGACGCCGTAGCTCTTGCCGTCGAACTTGCCGCCCGCGTGCAGGACGGTCATGACGACCTCGACGGTCGGCCGCTTCTCGACGGGGTGCACGTCCACGGGGATGCCACGGCCGTTGTCCTCGACGCGGACGCCGCCGTCGGCCAGCAGGGTGACGCGGACGGTGTCGCAGAAGCCGGCCAGCGCCTCGTCCACGGCGTTGTCGACGACCTCCCACACCATGTGGTGGAGGCCGCGCTCACCTGTGGAGCCGATGTACATGCCGGGCCGCTTGCGGACCGCCTCGAGCCCCTCGAGGACGGTGATGGAGCTGCCGGAGTAGGAGTTCTCGGTCTTCGGTCGAGCGACCACGTGGGGCCCTTCTGTCGCGCTCCCGGCATGCGGGCACCTCTCCTCCGAGAGGGGCCCCGGGGGCGCACAGCGCCGCTCAGCCGGATGCTGGGGATTCCTGTCCTCCATGTTACCGGGTCCACCGACAGAAACCGCGTCGCGCAGGCCCTCAGGCCGTCCCTGCGCCACTCGCGGCTCGCGACGTACCACCGGTGTTGCCCCCGGGGTCGACACGCCCGCCCAGGGGCCGCTGGGCCGGTCGACCGGACGGCACCGTCCGCCGGCGACTCCCAGACTGGTCGACATGCAGCCGGCAGCGCGGCCCCTCACCTGTCTGGTCACCGGTGCGACCGGATACGTCGGCGGCCGGCTGGTCCCGGAACTGCTGGCCGCCGGCCACCGCGTCCGGGTGCTCACCCGCTCGCCGCGCAAGCTGCGCGACGTCCCCTGGCGGGACCGCGTCGAGGTCGCCGAGGGCGACGCCGCCGACGCCGACGCCGTCCGCCGCGCCTGCGAGGGCGCCGACGTCGCCTACCACCTCGTCCACTCGCTGGCGATCGGCCACGAGTTCGAGGAGCTGGACCGGCGCACCGCGCAGGTGATGGCCGACGCGGTGCGGGAGGCCGGCGTCGGGCGGCTGGTCCACCTGGGCGGGCTCGAGCCGCAGGACGAGGAGCCGTCCCCGCACCTGCGCTCGCGCGCGGAGGTGGCCCGCATCCTGCTGGACTCCGGCGTGCCCACCGTCGTGCTGCGGGCCGCGGTGGTCCTCGGCTCGGGCTCGGCGTCGTTCGAGATGCTGCGCTACCTCACCGAGCGGCTGCCGGTCATGGTCACGCCCCGCTGGGTGCACAGCCGCATCCAGCCGATCGCCATCCGCGACGTGCTCCGCTACCTGGTCGGCTGCGCCACGCTGCCGCCGGACGTGCACCGCTGCTTCGACATCGGCGGCCCCGACGTCATGGACCACGCGCACATGATGCAGCGGTACGCCGAGGTCACCGGGCTGCCCCGGCGGCGGATCCTGCCCGTCCCGGTCTTCACGCCGTCGCTGTCGAGCCACTGGGTCGGGGTCATCACGCCCGTGCCGGCGTCGATCGCCCGGCCGCTGGTCGAGTCGCTGCGCAACACCGTCGTCTGCGCCGAGCACGACATCGCGCGGTACGTGCCCGACCCTCCGGAGGGCCTGCTCGGTTTCGACGAGGCGGTGCGCCTGGCGGTGCAGAAGGTCCGCAACAACGCCGTCGACACCCGCTGGACCGGCGCCTCGGTGCCCGGGGCGCCGTCGGACCCGCTGCCCTCCGACCCGGACTGGGCCGGAGGCAGCCTCTACGTCGACGAGCGCACGCGGGAGACCGACGCCTCGCCGGACGCGCTGTGGCGGGTGGTGGAGGGCATCGGCGGGGAGACCGGCTGGTACAGCTTCCCGCTGGCCTGGGAGGTGCGCGGCTGGCTGGACCGCGCCGTCGGCGGGGTCGGGCTGCGCCGCGGCCGGCGGGACCCGTCGGACCTCTACGTCGGGGACGCGCTGGACTGGTGGCGGGTGGAGGAGCTCGAGGAGGGCCGGCTGCTGCGGCTGCGCGCGGAGATGCGGCTCCCCGGCCTCGCCTGGCTCGAGTTCCACGTGGAACGTGCCGACGACGGCCGCACCCGGCTGCGGCAGAAGGCGACGTTCCACCCGTTCGGCCTGCTCGGGCAGCTCTACTGGTGGGGCGTCTCACCGTTCCACGGCGTCGTCTTCGGCAGCATGGTCCGCAACCTGTGCAAGGCCGCGGAGGCCATCACACCGTCGGCCTCCCGGCCGACACCGCGGCCACGTGCCGTCCCCGACCTGCGCTGAGCCCCCCTGGCGCTCGATCGCGGGACCCGCCGGGCCCCACTCCTCCCGCCACCTCGCAGGGCGCCTCGCCCGAGCAGGAGGTCTCCCGGTCAGACCAGGAGCTGGGCGGAGGCGAGCTCGCGGTAGAGGGGGCTGGTCTCGACCAGCTCGGCGTGCGTGCCGCGGGCGACGACCCGGCCGCCGTCGAGGACGACGATCTGGTCGCTGTCGAGCACGGTGGACAGCCGGTGGGCGACGACGAGCAGCGCCCGGTCGGCGGCCGCGGCGGCCAGCGTCTCGCGCAGCAGGTTCTCGTTGCGGGCGTCGAGGCTGGCGGTCGGCTCGTCGAGCAGCAGCAGCGCCGGGCGGGCCAGCAGCGACCGGGCGATCGCCAGCCGCTGCCGCTCGCCGCCGGACAGCAGCACGCCCTCGTCGCCGACCGGCACGTCCAGCCCGCGGGCCGAGCGCTGCACCACGCCGGTCAGGCCGACGTCGGCGAGCACCGCCCACAGCTCGTCGTCGCCGGCGTGCGGCGCGGCCAGCAGCAGGTTCTCCCGCACCGTCCCGGCGAGGACCGGCGCCTCCTGCTCGACGTAGCCCAGCTGGGCGCGCAGCGCGGCCCGCGGCAGCTCGCGGACGTCGGCGCCGGCCCACCGGATCGCCCCGCCGGTCAGCGGGTAGAAGCCCTCGACCAGGGCGAGCACCGTCGACTTGCCCGCACCCGACGGGCCGACCAGCGCGACCCGGCTGCCGGCCGGAACGGTCAGCGACACCCCGCGCAGCACCTCCGTGCCGTCGGGGTAGGCGAACGAGACGTCGTCGAGCTCCAGCAGCGGGACGCCCGGGGCCGGCGCCCGCGGGGCGGTCGTCGCGCCGCCCACCTCGGCGACGGCGTCCCGCTCGGGCTCGAGGACCAGCACCTCCTGGATGCGGGCCAGCGCGCCGAGCCCGGTCTGCAGCTGGGTCCACGCCGAGACCGCCTGGCCCAGCGGCATGACCAGCAGGAACAGGTAGAGGATGAACGCGACCAGGTCGGCGACGGCGATCGAGCCGGTGGCCACCCGGTACCCGCCGAGCCCCAGGACGGCGAGGAACGCACCCTGCACGGCGATCGACCCGGCCGGCGCGACCAGCGCCTGCACCTTCGCCACCGAGACGCCGGCCCGGTAGGCCCGCGCCGCGCTCTCCTCCACCGCGTCGACCTCCCGCGCGGTGGCGCCGCTGGCCCGGATGGTGCGCACCGCCGACAGCGCCCGCTCGACGGCCGCCGTCATCGCGCCGACCTCCTCCTGGGCCCGCCGCGAGAGCCGGCGCACCCGCCGGCTGGTGCTGACCACCACCGCCATCCCGACGGCGACCGCGGCCAGCGTGACCAGCAGCAGCCAGACGTCGACCAGCGCCATCGCCACCAGCGCGCCGATCCCGACCACCGCGGAGCCGGCCACCTCCACGACGCCGGAGGTGACGGTGGCGCGCAGCAGCGTGGTGTCGGCGCCCACCCGGGACATGAGGTCGCCGGTGCGCCGCCGGTCGTACTCGGCCACCGGCAGCCGCAGCAGCCGGTCGGCCACGGTGCGCCGGGTGGTGAGGACGACGCCCTCCCCGGTGCGCTGCAGCAGGTAGGACTGCCCGGCGTTCAGCACCGCCCCGGCGACCAGGACCAGCACCAGCGCGGCGACGGCGGGCAGCAGCGGCCGGCCCGCGCCGACGGCGGCGATCACCCGCCCGGTGAGCGCCGGCTGGGCCAGCGCCGCGGCCGCGCCCACCAGCGACAGCCCGGCGGCCAGCAGCAGCGGCCGCCGGTGCGGGCGGAGCAGGGGCAGCAGGTCGCGCAGCCCCGCCGCGGCCGGTGGGGCGGCGGCCTCGGCGGCGCTCAGGAGACGCCGGCCAGGGCGGCGACCATCGCGCCCAGCAGGCGGGCGTGGTGCTCGATCAGCTCGGGCCGCTGCCCGTCGGGGCGGACCGCGGCGAGGTGGCCGGCGGCCGTCCAGAACTCGTCGCCGTCGTCCGAGGCCATCAGCAGCCCGCGCACGGCCGGGTCGCCGACCAGCCGGCGGACCGCCTCGCCGTCCTCGGCGGTGAGCAGCACCCAGCGGGCGTCGAAGGCCTCGTCGCCGCTGGGCACGTGCAGCAGGCCGCCGGTGCGGTGCCGCCAGAACCGGGCCGGGGACAGCCGCAGGCCGGGCAGGGGCAGCAGCACCGGCGCCGCGGTGACCGCCCACTCGGGCACGGTGTAGCGCTTGTCGGTGAAGACGACGTCGAAGGCGACCAGCTCGAGGGTGCCGGCGCGCCCGCGCATCACCCCGGCCGGCCGGTGGTCCTTCGTGGCGCGGACCGGGGCGGTGGCGACCAGCTCGGCGAGGACGGCGTCCTGGGGCGCGGTGCCGTCGGAGATCTCCCAGCCGTGCTGCAGCGCCCAGCCCTGCGCCCCGACGGTGTCGCCCTGGTAGCGGAACACCTGCTCGACGACGCCCGGCGTGCGCTGCCGCGGGGCCGGCGGCGCCCAGGAGACCACCGGTCCGGGGCGTGCCGGCTCGGGGTCCCGGTCGCCGTCGCCCGTCCCGCCCTCACCGAGGTGGGCCGGCTCCTGCCAGCCGTCCCGGTCGCGCGGGTCGTCGTCGCGGGGTCGGTCGTCGTGCGGGCTGCTCATCGGGGCACCGTCCTCATCCGTACGTGTCGCGGGGCCCCCGCCCGCGGACCGACCGCGGGCCCTTCTTCCAGCTGGGGGCCGTCGGTCCGACAACGCGCAGCCGGGTCACCACGTCCCCGCCCACCTGGGCGCGCAGCTTGGCGAGGATGGTCGGGGCGAGCAGCCGCAGCTGGGTGGCCCAGGCGGTCGACTCGGCGACGACGAGCAGCTCGCCCTCGGTCAGCGTCTCCGGGCGGCAGTGCGCGGCGATGTCGGGGCCGACCAGCGCCGACCAGCGGCCGAACACCGCGCCGACGCGGGTCTGCTCCGACCAGTCCTGGGTGCTGACCAGCGAGTCGACCAGCCGGGCCAGCGGCTGCGGGTCGTCGTCGCCGGGGCGCGGGCCGGTCCACCGCCGCCGCGGGCCGGCCACCCGGCGGCGGGTGGGCGCCGGGCGGGCCGCCGACGCGGCCCGGGCCGCCTCCAGCGCGGCACGGGCGATGTCGCTGGGCCGGGCCGGCCGCTCGTCAGCCACCGTGGACCTCCTCGCCGGTGCCGGCCGCCTCGACCAGCGTCGCCGTCCCCTCGCCCACCTCGACCCGGGCGCCGCGGAGCTCGTCGGGCACGTCGTCGAGCACGGCGGCCGTGATGAGCGTCTGCTCGGCGCCCCGGGCGACCTCGGCCAGCGCCGCCCGCCGGCCGGCGTCCAGCGTGGCGAAGACGTCGTCGAGCACCAGGATCGGCTCCTCCCCGTCGGCGCGCAGCAGGCCGAAGCAGCCGAGCTTGAGCGCGAGCGCCAGGGACCAGGACTCGCCGTGGCTGGCGAAGCCCTTGGCCGGGGCGGGGCCCAGGTGCAGGACCAGGTCGTCGCGGTGCGGACCGACCAGGGTCATCCCCCGGTCCACCTCGTCGCGGCGCCGCTCGGCCACCCGCTCGCGCAGCGCCGCCGACAGCTCGGCCGCCGACGGCGTCGCGGCGCCCTCGGCCAGCGGGGCGCCGTCGCCGGCCAGCGGGACGGTGCTCGCGTAGCCCAGGCCCGCGACCGCCGCGCCCGCGCCGGCCACGGTGGCGTAGGCGCGGGCGACGTGCGGCGCGAGGTCGGCGACCAGCGCCAGGCGGGCGGCCAGCAGCTGCCCGCCGAGCTCGACGAGGTGGGCGTCCCAGACGTCGAGAGTGGCCAGCGCGTCGCCGCGGGCCATCCGCGCGGTCTTGAGCAGGGCGTTGCGCTGCTTGAGCACCCGCTCGTAGTCGCTGCGCACCCCGGCCAGCCGCGGCGTGCGGCTGACCAGCAGGTCGTCGAGGAACCGGCGTCGCTCGGCCGGGTCGCCGCGCACCAGCGCGAGGTCCTCGGGGGCGAACAGCACGCTCTTCACCAGCCCGAGGAGCTCGCGCGGGCGCGGCAGCGCGGCCCGGTTCACCCGCACCCGGTTGGCCCGGCCCGGGTTGACCTCCACCTCGACGAGCAGCTCGCGGTCCTCCCGGCGCAGCGCGGCCCGGACGACGGCCTGCGCCGCGCCGTGGCGCACCAGCGGCGCGTCGGCGGACACCCGGTGGCTGCTCATGGTCGCGAGGTAGCCGACCGCCTCGACGAGGTTGGTCTTGCCCTCGCCGTTGCGGCCGACGAACACCGTCGGGCCGGGCCGCAGCGCCAGGTCGACCTTCTCCCAGCTGCGGAAGTCGACCAGCTGGAGGTGCCGGACGTACACCTCAGCCCCGGCCCGGCAGTGAGGTGCTGGAACGGCCGCCCTTCAGGGGCCCGCGCCGAGCGTGCGAGGCGTGGGGGGAAGGGTGGTCCTTCTTCACGCGGGGCGCTCGACCTCCTGCGCCTTGACGGCGTGCACCGCGTGCCCGCCGAACTGCTGGCGCAGCGCGGCGACCGCCTTCATCGTGGGCGAGTCGTCCTGCCGCGAGACGAACCGGGCGAACAGCGACGCCGCGATCGTCGGCATGGGGACGGCGTGGTCGATGGCCTCCTGGACCGTCCACCGGCCCTCCCCGGAGTCCTCGGCGTAGCCGCTGATCTTCTCCAGCTGCGGGTCCTCCTGCAGCGCGCGGACCAGCAGGTCCAGCAGCCACGAGCGGATGACGGTGCCCTGGGTCCAGCTGGCGACGACGCCCGGCACGTCCTCGATCAGGTCGACGGCGGCCAGCAGCTCGTAGCCCTCGCCGTAGGCCTGCATCAGCGCGTACTCGATGCCGTTGTGGACCATCTTCGCGTAGTGGCCCGCCCCCACCGGGCCGGCGTGCACGAAGCCCGCGCCCGGAATCTCCTCCCCCGACGCGTCGGTCGGCGACGGCGGCTTGAGCGCGTCGAACACCGGCTGCACCTTGGCGACGTCGTCCTTCGAGCCGCCGACCATCAGCGCGTAGCCGTTCTCCAGGCCCCAGACGCCGCCGGAGACGCCGGCGTCCACGTAGCCGACGCCCTTCTCGCCGAGCATCTCGGCGTGCACCTGGTCGTCGGTGAACCGGGAGTTCCCGCCGTCGACGACGACGTCGCCCGGCTCGAGCAGCTCACCGAGCTGGCGCACCGTCTCCCGGGTCGGCTCGCCGGCCGGGACCATCACCCACACCACGCGCGGCGCCGACAGCGCGCCGACCAGCGCCTCGAGGCTGTCGACGTCGCGCTTCTCCGGGTGGTGGTCGAAGCCGACCACCTCGTGACCGGCGCGGCGCAGCCGCTCGGCCATGTTGCCGCCCATCTTGCCCAGCCCGATCAGCCCCAGCTGCACGGCTCAGTCCTTCCCTCGCGGTCGTCATGGCACGGGCGCACGCGACGGTGCGGGTGCCCGCGGTGTGCGGTGCCCTCCCCGGCTGCCCGGGACACCTCGTACGCCGACGTCAGCCCGGCAGACGCACCGGCATGATCAGGTAGCGGTAGCTGCCGGGACGCTCCACCGGGCGGTCGCCGCCGTCCTCGTCGTCGGTCGCCGGGTCCTCGACGCCGGAGAGCACCGCGGGCTTGAGCGGGCTGGTGAAGTCCATCCGCGCCCGGCCGGTGTGCACCGCGGCCAGCCCGTCGAGCAGGAACGTCGGGTTGAAGCCGATGGTCAGCGGGTCGCCCTCGAACTCGACGTCGCAGCGCTCCTCGGCCTGGCCCTCGTCGTCGCTGCCGCCGGCGCGCAGCGTCACCTGGCCGGGGGTGAACTCGCAGCGCAGCGGCGTGCCGCGCTCGGCGACCAGGGCGACGCGCTTGGCGGCGTCGGTGAACTGCACGACCGGCAGCGTGGCGTGCGCGGCCGACTCGCTCGGCATGATCGCGCGGTACTTGACGAACTCGGCGTCCAGCAGCCGGGTGGTGGTCTGCCGGTCCTTGCCGGACAGGCCGAGGATGCCCTCGCCGGACCCGGTCGAGGACAGCGAGACCACGATCTCCGGGCCGCTGGTCAGCGTCCGGGCGGCGTCGGCGAGCGTGCGCGCCGGGACCAGCACCGCGGCCGAGATGCCGGGGGTCTCCGGGCGCCAGGCGAACTCGCGCACGGCCAGCCGGTAGCGGTCGGTGGCGGCGAGGGTCACCCGGTCGTCGTCGATCTCCAGCCGGACGCCGGTGAGCATGGGCAGCGTGTCGTCGCGGCCGGCGGCGACGGCCACCTGGCCGACCGCCTCGGCGAACACGTCGCTGTCGACCACGCCGGCCGACGACGGCATCGCCGGCAGCGACGGGTAGTCCTCCACCGGCAGCGTCGGCAGGCTGAACCGCGCGTTGCCGCAGGTGATCGCCAGCCGCGGGCCGTCGGCGCGGACGTCGACCGGCTGCGGCGGCAGCGCGCGGGTGATCTCGGCGAGCAGCCGGCCCGGCACCAGCACCCGGCCGCTCTCCCCCGCCTGCACGTCGACCTCCGCGCGCGCGGACACCTCGTAGTCGAAGCCGGAGACCGACAGCTGGCTGCCGTCGACCTCGAGCAGGATGCCGGCGAGGACCGGCACCGACGGCCGCGGCGGGAGGCTGCGCGCCGTCCACGCGACGGCATCCGCGAGCACCTCGCGTGTCACCCGGAACTCCATGACCGACCCACCCCAGCTCTGCACGGCCCACTGCTGTCGTCTGCGCACCCCGGTGCCCCGGCGTCCGTGCGGACCGGGAACGGGGCTCTGTGTCTGTTGCGTCGTTCATCGTGCCCGTCGGGGTGTGGATGGGGGAACCCGGGACCCGATCAGGTGGCCGCCCCTGCTCCCTGCTGCTGTCCCGCTGCGGCCCCGGAGCCCCGCCGGGCCGCAGCGTCCCCACCCCTACTGGGGTTCGAGAAAACCTCGATCTATCTCCCTCATCTCCGTCATCACCGGTGTGGAAGCTGGGGATCGAGGCCCTTCCCGCAGGTCAGCGCCAAAGTCGACATGTTGGCTCGCTGTGGGGAACTCACGTGCGGTTGTTGTCGACACGTGGACATCTCGACGGTCGTGCACAGGCACCGTCGTCCGTCCACGCCGAGTCCCCGCTCCACCCCCCGTCTGTCCCCAGTCCGTGCCCAGGCCGTCGGCGGGCGCGCCGGCCGACGACGGGTGAGGATGGGGACGACGGCCCGCCGGCAGCACGAAAGCGCAGGTCACCACGGCGGAACGTCGCTGGATGCACACACTGGGGAACCACCTGGGGACGACACCCGGTGCCACTGCTCCCCGGACCGGCCCGGTCCCGCCGGGATCACGATCTCCCCAGGGTGTGCACATCCCTGGGGACAACTCGTCGCGATGTCGACACGGCGGAGGCCGGTGACCGCCCGCCAGCCGCGGGACGACGGGCGACGACCGGTCCCCGTCGCCGCCCCCCGGCTGTGGACAGCCGGCCCGGTGTCTCCACCGCGGGCCGGGACGACGACGGCCGCCGGGCCCTCACGTGAGGTCCCGGCGGCCGTCGGAGGGCCCTGGGGCTACTGGCGGGCGCGGCTCTTGATGCGCGCGGTCAGCTCGGTGACCTGGGTGTAGGTCGCCCGGCGCTCGCTCATCAGGTTGGTGATCTTCTTGACCGCGTGCATGACCGTGGTGTGGTCCTTGCCGCCGAAGGAGGCACCGATCCGCGGCAGGGACAGCTCGGTGAGCTCCCGGCACAGGTACATCGCGATCTGGCGGGCGTTGACCAGCGTGCGGCTGCGGTTGGAGCCCTGCAGCTCCTCCATCGTCACGGAGAAGTACTCCGCGGTCGCGGCCATGATGATCGCCGCCGTGATCTGCGGGCCCTGCTCGTCGCTGATGAGGTCCTTGAGCACCAGCTCGGCCAGCGGCAGGTCCACCTGCTGCTTGTTGAGGCTGGCGAAGGCGGTGACCCGGATCAGCGCGCCCTCGAGCTCGCGGATGTTGGTCTGC
Source organism: Geodermatophilus sp. SYSU D00684 (assembly GCF_054050455.1). Classification (NCBI taxonomy): domain Bacteria; kingdom Bacillati; phylum Actinomycetota; class Actinomycetes; order Geodermatophilales; family Geodermatophilaceae; genus Geodermatophilus; species Geodermatophilus sp. SYSU D00684. Next base: position 14,386 of record NZ_JBJGZI010000046.1, read on the forward strand.
ACCTTGCTGGCGATGAACTCCAGCACCGGGTCGGGCACCTGCAGCCGCTCGCCGTAGGCCTTCTTCCGCAGGATCGCGATGCGGGTCTCGAGGTCGGGCGCCTGGACGTCGGTGATCAGCCCCCACTCGAACCGCGTGCGCAGCCGGTCCTCGAGCGTCGTCAGCTTCTTCGGCGCCCGGTCGGAGGTGATGACGATCTGCTTGCTCGCGTTGTGGAGCGTGTTGAAGGTGTGGAAGAACTCCTCCTGCGTCCGCTCGGCGCGCTCCAGGAACTGGATGTCGTCGATGAGCAGGAAGTCGATGTCCCGGTAGCGGCGGCGGAAGTCCTCGGCCCGGCCGGAGTGCACCAGGTTGATGAACTCGTTGGTGAACTCCTCGGTGCTGACGTAGCGCACCCGCACGTTGGGGAACATCCGCGCCGCGTAGTGCCCGATCGCGTGCAGCAGGTGCGTCTTCCCCAGCCCGGAGTCGCCGTAGACGAACAGCGGGTTGTAGGCCCGCGCCGGGGCCTCGGCGACGGCGACCGCGGCGGCGTGGGCGAACCGGTTGCTGTTGCCGATGACGAAGCTGTCGAAGACGTACTTGGGGTTCAGCCCCGGGTCGAGGCCGGCCGGCGGACGGCGGTCACCGAACAGCGGCACCGCGGTGCCGGACGTGCGGCCGGGGGCCCCGCCGCGCTGCGGCCCGGGCTCGTCGGCGCCGTCGGGGACGGCGTCCCCGAGGTCGAAGGGCAGCACCTCGGCGCCCTCCCCGACGCGCGGGCCGCGGCGCCGGCCGGTGCGCCCGCGGCTCGCGGGGCTCCAGTCGGTGCCGCCCCACTCCCCCACGCCGTCACCGGCGGGCGGCGGGACGTCGGCGGGGGACGGCGCCTCCCGGCGCGCGGCGTCCCGGCGGGCGGCGTCGGCCCGGCCGGCGTCGTAGGGCTCGAAGGGACCGGCCTCGTACGGGGCCGGCTCGTAGGACGCCGGCTCGTAGGGGCCCGGCTCGTACGGCGCGGGCTCGAAGCCGGCGCGGTCGAGCGGCCGCGCGTCGCTGCGCACCCCGAAGGCGCTGCGGCCGTCGTCGGCCCGTTCGCGGTCCTCGTCGCTGGGGCCGGCGTCGACCGGCGTCCACGGCCGGCGGGTCGGCGGGTCGGCGGGCGCGGGTGCGGAGGCGGGTGCGTCCTCGAGCTGGATGGCGACGCCGATGTCCCGGCCGAGCTGCTCGGACAGCGCCTCGGCCAGCACCCGGCGCATCCGCGACTCGAGCACGGTCTGGGTGAACTCGTTGGGCGCGGCGAGCACGGCGGTGCCCCCGACCAGGCCCACCGGCCGGGTCAGGTTGAGCATCGCGTTCTGCTGCCGGGTGAGGCTGGTCGCCAGCCGCTCGCGGACCGAGTCCCAGACCTCCGCCAGGTCCACCGTGGCATCGGCCATGACCGTGTCCTCCCCTTGCAGTTCGTCCCCGCTGTGCGACCTCCGGCGTCCCCAGGAGCCGGCGTCCCCGGTGCCACGGCTGCCCGGGAAGTGGACATCCTGGACACCCGGGTTCCACACGAGTGTCCACAGGCTGTGCACGACCGGCGACATGGCGCCGTGTCGACCTGTGGATGTCAGGTCGCAGCGGTGTCGTCGCTGGTCGGGAGGGAGGTCGTGATACGGCTCGAGGCGGACTGCGGTCAGGTCGACCGGGTGGTCGGCCCCCGTGCCGGGCGGTCTGCCCGGACCGGAGCGACGGCGACGCTAACAGCCCCGTCCACAGCCCGGCAACGACGTCCGGGGACGCCTGGGACGGCCGGTGCGCGTGTCGTTCGGCGTGTCGTCCCCGGGCGGTCGGCGTGCCGACACCGACCGTCCGCCCGGAGGGTGCAGCCTGGCGGGTCGCCGTCGGCGAGCCGGTCGCGTGACCGGGACCGCGGGATCGGCGTCCTCGGGCGCCGCCGTCCTCGGTTATGCTGGTCGGAGTCTGTGGACCGGGCCGCTGGCACCGGGATCCGCAGCGCCAGCCTCGCGGGGTCCCGCGGAGCGGCCCCGCCGCCTCTCCCGGAGCCCCGCCGCGTGCCTGCCCACCGGCCGGCCGCACCACCGATGTCCTGCCGTAGGAGTACCCCGTGAGCAAGCGCACCTTCCAGCCGAACAACCGCCGCCGGTCCAAGACCCACGGCTTCCGGCTGCGGATGCGCACCCGCGCAGGCCGCGCGATCCTCGCCGGCCGCCGCCGCAAGGGTCGCGAGAAGCTCTCCGCCTGAGGTGCTGCCCGCGCAGGCCCGCCTGCGCCGGCGTCCGGAGTTCACCGCGGTCGTCCGGTCGGGCCGGCGTGCCGGTCGGCCGACCATGGTGCTCCACTACCTCCCCGTCCGACCCCCGGCCTGCACGGCCGGGGGTCTCGGCGTGCCCGGGGACGGGACGCCCGCCGGGCCCCGGGCCGGGTTCGTGGTCGGCAAGGCGGTCGGCAACTCCGTGGTCCGGCACCGCGTGACCCGGCAGCTGCGCGCCGCCGTGCGCGAGGAGCTCGGCCGGCTGCCCGCCGGTGCCGACCTGGTCGTCCGGGCCCGTCCCGACGCCGCGACGGCGACCTCCGCGCAGCTGCGCCGCGACCTGGCCGCCGGCCTGGACCGGGTCCTCGCCGAGCGCTCCCGGCCGGCGACCGAGCGGACGCGGTCCTCGTGAGCGCCCCCGCGACCCGGCGTCCCGGACCCGTGGCCCGCGCGCTGCTGGCCGCCGTCGGCTTCTACTCCCGCGCGATCAGCCCCGCGCTGCCCCCGCGCTGCCGCTTCGCCCCGACCTGCAGCGCCTACGCCGCCGAGGCGGTCGCCGTCCACGGCGCCGCCCGCGGGTCGTGGCTGGCGCTGCGGCGGCTGCTCAAGTGCGCGCCCTGGCACCCCGGCGGCTACGACCCGGTCCCCGCGCCGCGCGCGGCCCGGGCCCGCCCCGGAATCGGCGGCGACGGCCGCACGTCGATGACAGCGGCACCCGCGGCGCCCGCCGCCGGCGTGCCCGCCGCCGACGGTGCCCGTCGCCCCGCCCCCGAGACCCCGCCGGCGTCCAGCCGGGCCCCGCAGGAGGAGTCCTCCGTTGCTTGACTGGCTCTACACCGCCATCGCCTTCGTCATGAAGACGTGGCACTCGGTGTTCTCGACGTTCCTCGACCCGGCCGCCGGCATCACCTGGGCGCTGTCGATCGTGTTCCTCGTCGTCACCGTCCGGCTGCTGCTGTTCCCGCTGTTCGTCAAGCAGATCAAGAGCCAGCGGGCGATGCAGGAGATCCAGCCGGAGATCCAGAAGCTGCGCAAGCAGTACGGCGCGGACCGCCAGGGCTTCAGCCAGGCGATGATGGCGCTGCAGAAGGAGCGCGGGGTCAACCCGCTGGCCGGCTGCCTGCCGATCCTCCCGCAGATCCCGGTCTTCCTCGCGCTGTTCCACGTGCTGCGCCGGCTGCAGCCCGGTGCCCAGGGCCTCTACAGCTGGAGCGACGAGCTCACCGACCAGGCCGCCAAGGCGGAGCTGTTCGGGGTGGCGCCCATCTCGTCGTCCTTCAACATGACGGGGGCCAAGGCCGAGGCCATCCTCGCGCTGCCCGGTGTCACCCAGGCCGGCATCCGCACGGTCGCGCTCATCCTCATGGTGATCATGTGCGTGACGACCTACGTCACGCAGAAGCAGATCATGAAGCGCTCCGGCCCGGTCGAGGGCCAGGCCGCGATGGTGCAGAAGCTGCTGCTCTACGGCATGCCGATCAGCCTCTTCGTCACCGGCTTCTTCTTCCCCATCGGCGTCCTCCTGTACTGGATGACGAACAACCTGTGGACCCTGGGCCAGCAGTTCTTCATCCTGCGCAAGATGCCCCCGCCCGGCAGCCCCGCCGCCAAGGCGAAGGCCGAGGCCGAGAAGCCCGCGATCGACCCGAAGACGCTCGCCCCCAAGCCCGGTGCCAAGCCGGTGCGCGGCAAGGGCGGCCGGCCGGCGGGCGCCGGCGTCGAGCTGACCAAGGGCGGCGCTGACGGTGCCACGGCGGACGGCAGCACGGCCGGCGGCAGCACGGCCGGTGGCACCGGCGGCAGCGCGAACGGCACCGGCACCGCGAACGGCACCGGCGGCGGCACGGCCGGCGGGGCGACCGCCGCGGGCGGGACCGCCTCCGGCGGCCGCCCCGGCGGGAACCGCACCCCCCGTCCCGCGAACCGCGGCCCGCACGGCCGGCCCGCCGGCACCGGCGGCAAGCGCAAGCGCCGCTAGACCCCGGTCCGCGGCGACGGCGTCCCCGACGCCGGTCGCCGCGGACCCGCCGGGAGGAGCAGCGACCCCGCGCCCTCCGGCCTCCGACCTCCGGGCCCGCCCCGGCTGCCCGCACCGACTGGAGGTACCTCCGTGAGCGTCCCGAACCACACCGCACCGGCCGAGACCCCCGACCTCCCCGACGCCGACGACGACAGCACCGACGCCGTCCTCGAGCCCACCGACGAGGTCGCGCCCGCCCCCTCGGGGAACGGCCGCGCCGCCACCGGCACCGACCTGCTCGTCCGCGAGGGCGACGTCGCCGGGGACTACCTCGAGCGGCTGCTCGACATCCTCGACGTCGACGGCGACATCGACCTCGACGTGGAGGGCGACCGGGCCTCGGTCGCCATCGTCGGCGGCGACCTCGACGACCTCGTCGGCTCCGACGGCTCCGTCCTGGAGGCGCTGCAGGAGCTCACCCGGCTGGCCGTCGCGCAGGCCACCGGCGTGCGCAGCCGGCTGATGCTCGACATCGGCGGCTACCGGGCCCGGCGGCGCGCGGATCTCACCTCCATGGCCGCCGAGGCCGCCCGCCGGGTCGCCGGCACCGGGCAGCCCGAGCGGCTGGCGCCGATGAACCCCTTCGAGCGCAAGGTCGTCCACGACGTCATCGCCGGCGTCAGCGGGGTGCGCAGCGAGTCCGAGGGCGAGGAGCCCAACCGCCGCGTCGTGGTCCTGCCGGAGCGGTGAGCGGCACTCCCGTCCCGTCCGCCCCACCCGCCCCGGAGGTCGCCGCCGCCGTCTTCGGGGCGGGGCTGCCCGGCGCCGAGCGCTACGTCGCCCGGCTCGCCTCCGACGGCGTCACCCGCGGGCTGATCGGCCCGCGGGAGGTCCCGCGGCTGTGGGAGCGGCACGTGCTCAACAGCGCGGCCGTCGCCGAGGCCGTGCCCGAGGGAGCCCGGGTGGTCGACGTCGGCAGCGGCGCCGGCCTCCCCGGGATCCCGCTCGCGCTCGCCCGGCCGGACCTGCGGATGACCCTGGTCGAGCCCATGGCCCGCCGGGTCGAGTTCCTCGAGGAGGTCGTCGCCGAGCTGGGCGCCCCGTGGCGGGTGGTCCGCGGCCGCGCCGAGGAGCGCTCGGTGGCGACCGCGGTCGGCCCGGTCGACGTCGTCACCGCCCGGGCGGTCGCCGCGCTGCCCCGGCTGGTCGGCTGGAGCCGCGGCCTGCTGCGGCCCGGCGCCCAACTGGTGGCCCTCGTCGGCGCCCGCGCGGTGGAGGAGCTGCCCGCGCTGCTGCCCGAGCTGGAGGCCGCGGGCATGCGCGACGTCCACGTCCGGGCTGTCGGCGCGGAGCTGGGGGACGCTGCCACTACCGTGGTGGTGATGACGCGGAGCCGACGGTGAGGCCCCGCGGGACGACCACGGCGTTCCACGTGGAACGCGACCAGGTACCCGTCCCGTTCCACGTGAAACGGGTCGGCAGGGAGGACCCGCGATGACCGACCCGGGCCAGCGGCTGCGCAGCAGCCTCGCGGCCGACTCGGCGGCCCACTCCGGCGGGGACTTCGACAGCCCCATCGCGATGGAGGCGCTGCGGGCCACCCGGGTGCTGCACGCCGCCGACCAGGAGCCGTTCCCCGCACCCGGGCGCATCCGGGTGATCACCGTGGCCAACCAGAAGGGCGGCGTCGGGAAGACCACCTCGACGGTCAACCTGGGCGTGGCGCTGGCGCTCTACGGCCTGCGGGCGCTGGTCATCGACCTCGACCCGCAGGGCAACACCAGCACCGCCCTCGGCGTGGAGCACACGGTGGGGACGCCGTCGATCTATGACGCCCTCGTCGGGGACAGCTCGCTGGCCGACGTCGTCCACCCGACGACGGCGAGCCCGAACCTGCGCTGCGTCCCGGCGACGATCGACCTGGCCGGCGCGGAGATCGAGCTGGTCTCCGTCGTCGCCCGCGAGTACCGGCTGCGCCGGGCGATCGAGAGGTACATCCACGGCCTGCCCGAGGACCAGCGGCCGCACTACGTCCTCATCGACTGCCCGCCGTCGCTGGGCCTGCTGACGCTCAACGCGCTCGTGGCCGGCGACGAGGTGCTCATCCCGATCCAGTGCGAGTACTACGCGCTGGAGGGCCTGGGCCAGCTGCTCAACAACATCGAGCTGGTGCGCGCGCACCTCAACCCGGGGATCGCCGTCCGCACCATCCTGCTGACGATGTACGACGGCCGGACCAAGCTCGCCGACCAGGTCGCGGAGGAGGTCCGCAGCCACTTCGGGGACCTGGTGCTGGCCACGGTCATCCCGCGCAACGTCCGGGTGTCCGAGGCGCCGGGGTACGGACAGTCCGTGCTCACCTACGACCCGGGCTCCCGCGGCTCGACCAGCTACGTGGAGGCCGCGCGCGAGCTCGCCGAGCGCGGCGTCGGCCTGGAGCCGATCGACGTCCGGCCGATGGGCCCCCCGCCGCCGCCTCCGGCGCCGGCGACCGCGCCCATGCCCGCCGTCCGGCCGGGCGCCGCGCGGCACGCCGACCCGGCGTTCGCCGGCACCGACGCCGCCGTCCTGCCCGTTCCCAGCTCCGTCGACGAGGAGACCCGATGAGCAAGCGTGGCGGCCTCGGCCGGGGTCTCGCGGCGCTGATCCCCACCGCCCCGCCGGTCGAGCAGCCGACGCTGCCCGAGGCCGACGGCCCGGCCCCCGCCGCCCCCGAGGCGGGTGGGACGCCCGGGGCGGGTGGGGCGCCGGCGCCGGTCACCCTGCTGCCGCCGGCGGCGCAGGCGGCCGCCACCGTCGCCGCGCAGGCCGAGGCAGCCGTCGGCGTCCCCGGCGCCCAGCTGCGCGAGGTCGCCGTGGGCGACGTCGCCCCCAACCCGCGCCAGCCGCGGCAGGTCTTCGACGACGAGGCGCTCGAGGAGCTCACCCACTCGGTGCGCGAGTTCGGCCTGCTGCAGCCGATCGTCGTGCGCGAGCGCACCGACGGCGACGACGGGGCGCCCTACGAGCTCATCATGGGCGAGCGCCGGCTGCGGGCCGCCCGCGCGGCCGAGTTGGAGACGGTGCCGGCGATCGTCCGGGACACCGAGGACGACGCCCTCCTCCGCGACGCGCTGCTGGAGAACATCCACCGCGTCCAGCTCAACCCGCTGGAGGAGGCGGCGGCCTACCAGCAGCTGCTGGAGGAGTTCGGCGCCACCCACGAGGAGCTGGCGCAGCGGATCGGCCGCAGCCGCTCGCAGGTCACCAACACCATCCGGCTGCTCAAGCTGCCGGTGAAGGTGCAGACCCGGGTCGCCGCCGGCGTCATCTCCGCCGGGCACGCGCGGGCGCTGCTGGGCCTCGACGACGCGGAGGCGCAGGAGGCCCTGGCCGCCCGGATCGTCGCCGAGGGGCTGTCGGTGCGGGCCACCGAGGAGGCGGTCGCGCTCGCCGTGGCCGAGCAGCCGGCCTCCCGCCGCCGCGCCCGCCGGATCAGCGCGCCCGGCGTGGAGGACCTCGCCGGCCGGCTCTCCGACGTCTTCGAGACGAAGGTGAAGATCCAGATCGGCCGGGCCAAGGGCCGCATCGTCGTCGAGTTCGGCTCGGTGGACGACCTGCAGCGCATCATCGGCCAGATGGCCCCGGACCTGACCGGCCGCCGCGAGGAGCAGTAGGACCCACGCACGACAGAGGCCGGTTTCCGTCACCGACGGAAACCGGCCTCTGTCGTCGGGTCAGCGGGCGCTGCGCGCCCGGCGGGTGAGCAGTCCGGAGAGGACCTCGCCGAGGTCGTGCCCGGCGGCCTCGACCGCCATGGGGAACATCGAGGTCTCGGTCAGCCCCGGGGAGACGTTCACCTCGAGGAAGTGCACCTCGCCGTCGGGCGAGACGATCGCGTCGGTGCGGGACAGGTCCGCGAGACCCAGCGCCCGGTGCACCCGCACCGCGACGTCGGCGGCGCGGGCCGCGACCTCGTCGGACACGCGGGCCGGCGCGTGGTACTCGGTGAGCCCGGGCGTGTAGCGGGCGGTGTAGTCGAAGACGCCGGACTCCGGGACGATCTCCACCGCCGGCAGCGCCTGCGGCCCCTCCCCCAGGTCGACCACCGACAGGGCGAGCTCGACGCCGTCGACGAACCGCTCGACGAGGACGGTGTCGCCGTAGGCGAAGCAGCTGACCATCGCCGCGGGCAGGTCCTCGACGCGGGTCACCTTCTGCGCGCCCAGCGCCGAGCCGCCCGAGGCCGGCTTGACCATCAGCGGCAGCCCGAGCCGGGCGACGATGAGGTCCAGAACGGCACCGGCGCCCAGCTCGCGGAAGGTGCTGTGCGGCAGCGCCACCCAGTCCGGCGTCGTCACCCCGGCCGTGCGCACGACCGACTTGGCCGCGGGCTTGTCCCAGGCCAGCCGGCAGGCCGCGGCCGGGGAGCCGACGTAGGGGACGCCGGCCAGGTCGAGGACCGCGCGCAGGGCGCCGTCCTCGCCGGTGGCGCCGTGCAGGGCGATGAACACCGCGTCGGCGGGGGCGGCGGCCAGGCCGGGCAGCAGCTCGGCGTCGGCGTCGCGCAGCTCGGCGTCGACACCGACGCGGGCCAGCTCCTCCACCACCTGGGTGCCCGAGGACAGGCTGACCTCGCGCTCGAAGGTCAGGCCACCGGCCAGGACGACGGCGCGCAGCGGGGTCTCCTCGACCTCGGGGGCGGCCGGTGCGGCGGGGTCGGTCACGGGTTCGGTCACGTCAGTCCTCGATCCGGTCGCTGCTGGCGGGGCCGACGATGGTCTCGGCGGTGCTGTCGGTCCGGCCGACGGCGCGGAAGGTGCCGGTGTCGACGGCGTCGAAGGTGGAGTGCAGGTCCAGCTCGGCCTCGATGACCCGGGCCAGCCGGCGCACGCCCTCCCGGATCTGGTCCGGCTCGGGGTAGCAGTAGGACAGCCGCATGTACTCGCGGCCCGACCCGTCGGCGTAGAAGCCGATGCCCGGGACGTAGGCCACGTGCGCGCCCACCGCCCGCGGCTGCATGAGCTTGGCGTCCAGGCCGTTGGGGAGCTTCAGCCACACGTAGAAGCCGCCGTCGGGCCGGGTCCAGGTGGTGCCGGGGGGCATCAGGGCGTCGAGGGACTCCAGGGTGGCGTCGCGCCGCTCCCGGTACAGCTCGGTGAACAGCTTGATCTGCTCGCGCCAGGGCTGGGTGTCCAGGTAGCGGGCGACGGCGTACTGGGTGAGCGAGGGCGGGCAGAGCACCTGCGCCTCGGTGGCCAGCACCAGCTTCTCGCGGACGGCGAGCGGCGCGAGGACCCAGCCCACCCGCAGGCCCGGGGAGAAGGTCTTGGAGAACGAGCCGAGGTAGATGACCCGCTGCGCGTTGCGGGCCCGCAGCGCGCGCATCGGCTCGTGGTCGAAGCCGAGCAGGCCGTAGGGGTTGTCCTCGATGACCAGCAGGTCGTACCGGTCGGCGATGTCGATGATCGCCTGGCGGCGCGGCTCCGACAGCGTCACGCCGGCCGGGTTGTGGAAGTTGGGCACCGTGTAGAGGAACTTGACCCGGTCGCCGTTGGCGCGGCACTCGAGCAGCGCCTGCTCCAGCGCCTCGGGCACCAGCCCGTCGTCGTCCATGGCGACGTGCTCCACCCGCGCCTCGGCGGCCTGGAAGACCCCGAGCGCGCCGACGTAGGAGGGACCCTCGGCGAGGATGACGTCGCCCGGGTCGCAGAAGACGCGGGTCACCAGGTCCAGGGCCTGCTGCGAGCCGACGGTCACCACGACGTCGCTGGGCGAGGCGTCGGTGATGCCCTCGAGCGCCATGACGTCGCAGATGCGCTCGCGCAGCCGCGGGTCGCCCTGGCCGGAGCCGTACTGCAGGGTCTGTGCGCCCATCCCGCTGACCAGCTCGCCGATCATCGAGCCGACGGCGTCCAGCGGCAGCGCGGTGACGGCGGGCATGCCGCCGGCCAGCGAGACCACCTCGGGCCGGCTGACGACGGAGAAGAGTGCGCGGATCTCCGAGCTCTTCATGCCGTGCGTGCGAGCTGCGTACCGGTCGGCCAGCGGGTCCAGCCGCGGGTGGCGGGGCACCACGTGCCCGTGCTGCTGCGGCGGCGTGCGGTGCGGCTGGCCGTGCGACGGCGGGAGAGGGGCCACGGACCGAGTGTAGGGAGGCCGCCGCGCGCGCCCGTCCGGACACGGCGGCTGAGACGGACCCGTCACACCTGGGGTGCCAGGCGCCCCAGCCGTCACACCCTCTGCGGGAGGACGAACGTGCCGGTGGGCGGGTCGGCCTCCGCGGGCAGGAACAGCCGCTGGACGGCGGCCAGCACCGCCGAGGCCACGGTGCCGCGGAGCCGGGCGTCGAGCAGCAGCAGCCGGTCGACCGGGTGCGACAGGTAGCCGACGTCGAGCCGGACGGCGGGCATCCGGGTCATCCGCAGCAGGTCCCAGGTCTTGGGGTGCCCGCCCAGGTCGAGCATGCCGGTGCGGGCCACCACCTCGCGGCGGGCCAGGTCGGCGAAGCGCTCCCCCACCGTCGACGACGTCCCCGAGCCGGTGCCGTAGTAGTAGCTGGCCACCCCGCGGGCGTGCGGCGAGTCGTAGGCGTCCAGGTGCAGGGAGATGAACAGGTCGGCGCGGGCGTCGTTGGCGAACGCGGTCCGCTCGGCCGGCGACGGGTTCTGCTCGCGGCCGCGGGTGAGGTAGACCGTGGCGCCGGCCGCGGCCAGCCGCCCCTCGATCCGGCTGGCGAGGTCGAGCACGAGGTCGGCCTCGGTGGTCTCGCCGGCGGCGAAGCCGGTGTCGGCGCCGCCGTGCCCCGGGTCGACGACGATGCGCCGGCCGATCAGGTGCGGCCCGCTCTCGACGAACTCGGCACTCTGTCGCAGCAGCTGGGGGCGCCCGCCGGTCACCTTGCGGCCGAGCTGGCGCAGCGCCCGCAGGGTGGCGGGCCCGCAGGTGCCGTCGGCGGTCAGCCCGTAGTCGCGCTGGAAGGCCTGGAGGCCGGACTCGGTCTCGCGGCCGAAGATGCCGTCGGCGCGGCCGGCGTCGTAGCCGAGCTCGAGCAGCCGCTCCTGCAGGTTGGTGACGTCGTCGCCGCGCATGGGCCGCTCGGGGTCGTGGTGCAGCAGCCGGTCGCCCAGCGACCAGCGCGCCTCCGTCAGCGCCCGCCAGGTCTCCTCGCCGACCCGGCCGTCCACCGACAGCCCGCGGACCTGCTGGAAGTGGCGGACGGCGAGCGCGGTGGCCTCGTCGTAGACGCCGTCGGTGGGCCCGGCGCCGTCGGTGGGCTGGAGCAGGCCCAGGCTGCGCAGCGCGGCCTGTACGTCTGCGACGGCGGCTCCGTGGCTGCCCGGACCCAGCGGCTGCATGTCGCTCTCGCTACCCATCGTGCCCACGATTGTCGCCTCCGCGACGCCTGCCGGCCCAGCCGGGGGTCCCGGCCGGCGCAACGGCGAGGGCCCGCCTGGGACGTTCCCCAGACGGGCCCTCGGGAGCCGTGTGTCGGAGCCTGCGACTCAGATGTAGTCGGCGAGGTCCGAGAGGATCGCACCCTTCGGCTTGGCGCCGATGATGCTCTTGACCGGCTTGCCGCCCTGGAACACCGTCATCGTCGGGATCGACATGACCTGGTAGTCGCGGGCGATCTGCGGGTTCTCGTCGATGTTGAGCTTGGCGATCGTCAGCTTCTCGCCGTGCTCCTTGGCGATCTCCTCGAGCACCGGGGCGACCATCTTGCACGGCCCGCACCACTCGGCCCAGAAGTCGACGAGGACGGGCTTGTCACTGCCCAGCACCTCGTTGGCGAAGGTCGCGTCGGTCACCGTCACGGTGTTGCCTGCCATGGTCGTTCTCCTCTGTCGCGGTCGAGGTCTGTCGGCCTCCGCGGGGAGTAACCCGCGGAGGGGGTGCGGTATGCCCGGGGTGGTGACGTGCTGGAACGGCCCCCTCGCAGGGGCCCGCCGCGAGCCTGCGAGCGGTGGGGGGGTGGGGGGGGGGGGGGGG
>NZ_JBJGZI010000047.1:0-25504 GCF_054050455.1 Geodermatophilus sp. SYSU D00684
CGGTCCCGTCAGGGACCGGCGACGCCGAGCCGGGGACCGTGCTCGTGCAGGCCGACAGCGCCAGCAGCGCGCCGGTGAGACCGGCGCCCGCCCGCGCCGGCCTCACGCGACGACGGTCATCGAGGTGATGGTCACCGGGAGGTTCGGCGCGCCGCCGCCGGGGCTGGGCTCGAAGGAGCCGTCGTTGCCCGCCGCGGCGATCGTGTCGAGCACCGCGAGGCCGGCCTCGTCGACGGTGCCGACCGCGGTGTAGTCCGGCGGCAGGTCGGTGTCGACGAAGCAGAGGAAGAACTGGCTGCCCGTGGAGCCGGGCGTGCCGCTGTTGGCCATGGCGATCGTGCCGCGCGGGTAGGTCGTCTCCGGCGTGACCTCCTCGGCGAACTTGTAGGCCGGGCCGCCGGAGCCGGTGCCGGTCGGGTCGCCGCACTGCAGGACGCCGAAGGTCGGCTGGTTGACCTCGCGGTGGCAGGTGCTGCCGTCGAAGAACTGCTGCGAGGCGAGGAAGGCGAAGCTCGCCGCGGCGCACGGGGCCTTGGCGCGGTCCAGCGTCAGGGGGACGTCGCCCTGGTCGGTGCTCATGAGCAGCTGCACCGTGCCGCTGGCCGGGGTGGAGGCCGGGTCCGGCGGGGTGCCGACGTCGGTGAGGTTCGGGTTGCCGGACGTGTCGGGCGCGTACGTGCAGGTGACGGTGCCGTCGGCGTTGGTGACCGCCGGGGCCGCGGTCGCCTCGCTGCCCTCGGTGGCGGCGGAGCTGCTGCTGGCGGCGGCCTGGGCGCTGTCGTCGTCGTCCCCGCCGAGCCCGGCCACCAGGGCCACCGCCCCGGCGACGAGCACGACGGCCATCACGGTCACCACGACGAGCAGGTTGCGACGGCGCTTGCGGGCGAGCTCGGCGCGCCGCTCGAGCTGGCGCTGCAGGCGGCGCTGGGCGGCAACCCGCCGCTGCTTGTTGGTCGGCACGGGTCGGGACACTCCTCGGACGGACGGGACGTTCCGCGGGGTCCGGATCCGGCCTCGGCCGCGCTCCGCGGTCTCCCCGCTGGTCGATCCGCGAGTGTAGGTGCCGCTCCTGTGGACCCTCGGTTGCCGGACCGGAGTGGCCCCGATCCCCCGCGTAACCTGCACGGGTGCTCATCCGCTCGTTCCCGGCCGGCGCCTTCGGCACCAACTGCTACGCCGTCGCCCCCGGGCCCGGCCAGGAGTGCGTCGTCGTCGACCCGGGCATGGACGCGGTGGAGCCGCTGGCCCGGATGCTCGCCGACGACGGCCTCAAGCCGGTCGCCGTCGTCCTGACCCACGGCCACCTCGACCACACCTTCTCCGTGCTGCCCGTCTGCGAGGGCTACGACATCCCGGCCTACCTGCACCCCGACGACTCGGGCATGCTCGCCGACCCCGCGCGCTGGCACGGCCCGGCGCTGGCGCCGCTGATCACCGGCGTCCGGCTGCCCGACCCCACCGAGGTCGAGCCGCTCGCCGACGGCGCCGTGCTCTCGCTGGCCGGCGTCGAGCTGACCGTCCGCCACGCGCCCGGCCACACGCAGGGCTCGGTGGTCTTCTCCCTCGACCTCGGCAGTGAGTTCGGCGGTGCCCCCGGGCTGCTGGCCGGCGACGTGCTGTTCGCCGGGTCGGTCGGCCGGGTGGACCTGCCCGGCGGTTCCTGGGAGGCGATGCTCACCTCGCTGCGCGAGGTGGTCCTGCCGCTGGACGACGAGACCGTCGTGCTGCCCGGCCACGGCCCGGCGACGACGATCGGACGCGAGCGGGCGACCAACCCGTACCTGGCCGAGGCCGCGAGCGCACCGAAGGGACGAGGTCTGTGACGGGGCTGTCCGCGCCCAAGGGGACCTTCGACGTCCTCCCGCCGGACTCGGCGCGCTTCCTCGCCGTCCGCGAGACGCTCACCGCGCCGCTGCGGCGGGCCGGCTACGGCTATGTCGAGACGCCGGTGTTCGAGGAGACCGCGGTGTTCTCCCGCGGCGTGGGGGAGTCCACCGACGTCGTGACGAAGGAGATGTACACCTTCGACGACCGCGGCGGCCGCTCGCTCACGCTGCGCCCCGAGCTCACCGCCGGGCTCATGCGGGCGTTCATCGAGCACCGGCTGCACACCGGCCCGCTGCCGGTGAAGCTGTGGACGGTCGGCTCGGCGTTCCGCTACGAGCGCCCGCAGGCCGGCCGCTACCGGCACTTCACGCAGGTCGACATGGAGGCGCTCGGCGTCGACGACCCGGCGCTGGACGCCGAGGTCGTGGCGCTGGGCGTGCAGGGTTTCCGCGACCTCGGGCTCACCGACTTCGAGCTGCTGCTCACCTCGCTGGGCGACGCGACCTGCCGGCCGCAGTACCGCGAGCTGCTCGTCGCCCACCTGGAGAAGCTGGACCTCGACGAGGAGACCCGGCGCCGGGCGGAGATCAACCCGCTCCGCGTGCTCGACGACAAGCGGCCCGAGGTGCAGGCTCAGCTCGACGACGCCCCGCTGATGGTGGACCACCTGTCGGACTCCACGAAGGCGCACTACGACGCCGTCCGCCAGCACCTCACCGACCTCGGCGTGACCTGGACCGAGGCGCCCCGGCTGGTGCGCGGGCTGGACTACTACACGAAGACGACGTTCGAGTTCGTGCACCACGGGCTGGGCGCGCAGTCGGCGATCGGCGGCGGCGGCCGCTACGACGGGCTGTCCGCGGCGCTCGGCGGCCCGGACGTGAGCGGCATCGGCTACGCCGTCGGCGTCGACCGGACGCTGCTGGCCGTGCAGGCCGAGGGGCTCGACGTCGCCGCCGCCCCCGGCGTGCAGGCGTTCGTCGTGCCGCTGGGCGCCGAGGCCAAGCGGCTGGCGGTCCGGCTGGTCGGGCGGCTGCGCGAGGCCGGGGTGTCCGCGGACACCGTCTACGGCGACCGCGGGCTCAAGGGCGCGATGAAGGCCGCCGACCGGTCGGGTGCCTCGCACGCGGTCGTCGTCGGCGAGCGGGACCTGGCCGAGGGCGTCGGCCAGCTGAAGGACCTGCGCACGGGGGAGCAGCGCGCCGTCCCCGTGGGTGACCTGTTCGAGGCGCTGAGAGCTGCAGTTGCTACGGGAGTGGTGAGCGAGTGATGGAGACCCGACCCCTCGGACGGACCGGCGCGGAGGTCGGCGTCGTCGGCCTGGGCACGTGGCAGCTGGGCGGTGACTGGGGCGACGTCGACGAGGAGACCGCGGGCGGGGTCCTCGACGCCGCCCTCGACGCCGGCGTGACGCTGCTCGACACCGCCGACGTCTACGGCGACGGCCGCAGCGAGGAGCGCATCCGCAAGGCGCTGGCCGCCCGGTCGGAGCGGCCGTTCGTGGCCACCAAGGCCGGCCGCCGCGCGGACCCGTTCGAGGCGGCGCAGTACACGCCCGAGAACCTGCGGGCCTGGATCGACCGGTCGCGGCGCAACCTCGGCGTCGACACCCTCGACCTGGTGCAGCTGCACTGCCCGCCGACCGCGGTCTACTCCGACCAGCGGGTGTACGACGCGCTCGACTCCTTCGTCGAGGACGGCGCGATCGCGGCCTACGGCGTGTCGGTGGAGACCGCCGCCGAGGGGCTGACCGCCCTGGAGCACCCCGGCGTGGCGAGCATCCAGGTGATCCTCAACGTCTTCCGCCGCAAGCCGCTGGAGGAGCTGCTCCCGGCCGCGGCCGCGCGCGGCGTCGGCATCCTCGCCCGTGTCCCGCTGGCCAGCGGCCTGCTGTCGGGGAAGTACGACGAGTCGACGACGTTCGGCGCCGACGACCACCGCAACTACAACCGCCAGGGCGAGGCCTTCGACGTCGGCGAGACCTTCGCCGGCGTGCCCTACGAGGTCGGCGTGGCCGCCGCGCGGGAGTTCACCGCGATCTGCGGCGACCGGGTGCCCGCCCAGGTGGCGCTGCGCTGGGTGGTCCAGCAGCCCGGCGTCACCTGCGTCATCCCCGGCGCCCGCTCGGTGGAGCAGGTGCGGTCGAACGTCGCCGCCGCCGGGCTCGCGCCGCTGACCGACGCCGAGCTCGCCGACCTCGAGCGGCTCTACGACGAGCGCGTCCGGCAGCACGTGCACGACCGCTGGTGACACACCCCTTACCCGAGAGGCCCTGAAGTGCTCCGCACCCACGACGCCGGCACGCTGCGCGCGTCCGACGCCGGTTCCACCGTCACCCTCGCCGGCTGGGTGGCCCGCCGGCGCGACCACGGTGGCGTCGTCTTCGTCGACCTGCGCGACGCCTCGGGCTACGTCCAGGTCGTCGTCCGCGAGGAGGAGGCGCACGCCCTCCGCAACGAGTTCTGCGTGCTGGTGACCGGGGAGGTCCGGCAGCGGCCGGCGGGCAACGAGAACCCCGAGCTGCCCACCGGCGAGATCGAGGTGGCCGCCGCCGAGCTGCGCGTGCTGTCGCCGGCGGCGCCGCTGCCGTTCCCGATCGAGACCGACCAGGCCGCCTCGGACGACGTCCGCTACAAGTACCGCTACCTCGACCTGCGCCGGCAGGGCCCGGCACGGATCCTGCGGCTGCGCAGCGAGGTCAACCGGATCGCCCGCGGCGTCATGGCCGGCCACGGCTTCACCGAGGTGGAGACGCCGGACCTCACCCGCTCCACGCCCGAGGGCGCGCGCGACTTCCTCGTGCCGGTCCGGCTGCAGCCGGGCAAGTGGTACGCCCTGCCGCAGTCGCCGCAGTTGTTCAAGCAGCTGCTGATGATCGGCGGGCTGGAGCGCTACTACCAGATCGCCCGCTGCTTCCGGGACGAGGACTTCCGCGCCGACCGGCAGCCGGAGTTCACCCAGCTCGACTTCGAGATGAGCTTCGTCGAGCGCGACGACGTCCTGGCCGTGGTCGAGGACGTCGTCCGCGCGCTGTGGCGGGAGCTCGCCGCCTACGACGTCCCCGAGATCCCGCGGATGACCTACCGCGAGGCGATGGACCGCTTCGGGTCGGACAAGCCCGACCTGCGCTTCAGCATCGAGCTCACCGAACTGACCGAGTTCTTCGCCGCCACGCCGTTCCGGGTGTTCCAGGCGCCCTACGTCGGCGCGGTGGTCATGCCCGGCGGCGGCTCGCAGCCGCGGCGGGCGTTCGACGCCTGGCAGGACTGGGCCCGCTCGCGCGGCTACCGCGGCCTGGCCTACGTGACCGTCGCCGAGGACGGCACGCTGGGCGGCCCGGTGGCCAAGAACATCTCCGACGCCGAGCGCGCGGGGCTGGTCGAGGCCGTGGGCGCGCAGCCGGGCGACTGCGTGTTCTTCGCCGCGGGCCCGCGCCGGTCCTCGCAGGAGCTGCTGGGTGCCGCGCGCAACGAGATCGCCAAGCGGCTGGAGCTCGTCGAGCCGGGGTCGTGGTCGTTCCTGTTCGTCGTCGACTTCCCGATGTTCGAGGAGACCGAGGACGGCGACTGGACGTTCATGCACCACCCGTTCACCTCGCCCACCCCGGAGTGGCGGGAGCGGTTCGCCGAGGACAAGGCGAACGCGCTGTCCGACGCCTACGACCTCGTCGTCAACGGCAACGAGCTGGCCAGCGGCTCGGTCCGGATCGCGGACCCGGAGCTGCAGGAGCGGGTGTTCGAGACCCTCGGCATGTCCCGCGAGGAGGCCCGCGAGCGGTTCGGGTTCTTCCTCGAGGCGTTCGCCTACGGCCCGCCGCCGCACGCCGGCGCCGCGCTGGGCTGGGACCGGCTGACCGCGCTGCTGGGCGGGGTCGACTCGATCCGCGAGGTCATCGCGTTCCCGAAGACCGGCGCCGGCTACGACCCGCTGACCGGCGCGCCGACGCCGATCACCGACGCGCAGCGCAAGGAGGCGGGCATCGACGCGACCGCCGACGAGCCCGCGCTGCCCGGCGAGCCCGGCGCCCCGGGGCCGAGCGACCCGACGAGGTGAGGTCCCGGCCGGGCCGGCTGCTCAGCCGGCCCGGTCGGCCACCTCGGGCGGCCAGACGACGCGGAAGCGCTCGAACACGACCTCGAGCGCGTCGTCCCAGGCCTGCCCGCGGGCTTCCTGCGTGCGGGTGAAGTAGCGCCGGTGGCCCTCAAGCCAGCTCGCGCGGGTGCGGTCGCCCTCGCCCTCGTCGAGGGCGAAGGCGTCGTCGACGCTGTCGAGCCGGCCGACGCGCAGCTCGGTGCTGCGCAGGACCGCGCGCGGGCGGCCCTCGCCGTCGCAGGCGATCCAGTGCCCGCCGATGCGGGGCAGCGGCTCGCCCGCCTGCGCGAAGTCGGCGACCAGGCCCGCGGTGGCCCGCTTGGTGCCGGCGAGCACCAGCCCGATCAGCTCGTCGGCGAGCGCGCGGCTGTCGCCGAAGCGCTCGACGGGCGGCTCGTCCTCGGGCGGGCCGCCGGCCGGGCGGCTCGCCGTGTACGCCGCCCACATCGCGGCGGCCTCCTCGCGGCGCGGTGCGCCCGGTGCGTCGTCGGTGGTCCGGTCGTGGCTGCTCACCGGCCCATCCTCGGGGCACCCGCCCGTGGGGTGTCGGGGAGCGGTCGCGGGAGGCCGGTCCTAGGGTGCGGCGCATGCCGCTGCGCGCCCGCACCCTGCTCGGTCCCGGCCCCTCCAACCCCTACCCGGAGGCGACGGTCGCCCTCGGGCAGCCGCTGCTCGGCCACCTCGACCCGGTGTTCCTCGGCGTCCTGGACGAGACCTCCGACCGGCTGCGCACGGTGTTCGGCACGGCCAACCGGCGCACGCTGCCGCTGTCGGCCACGGGGTCGGCGGGGATGGAGGCGGCGTTCGTCAACACCGTGGGGCGGGGCGACGTCGTCGTCGTGGCGGTCAACGGGCTGTTCGGCGAGCGGATGGTCGACGTCGCCACGCGGTGCGGCGCCGAGGTGGTGCGCGTGGACCACGAGTGGGGCACCCCCGTGGACGCCTCCCGGGTCCTGGAGGCGCACCCGTCGCCGAAGCTGATCGCGGCCGTCCACGCGGAGACCTCGACCGGCGTGCTGTCGGACCTGGAGCCGCTGGCGGCCGGCAAGGGCGACGCGCTGCTGCTGGCCGACTGCGTGACCTCACTCGGCGGCATCCCGGTGCGGCTGGACGACTGGGGCGTGGACCTCGCCTACTCCGGCTCGCAGAAGTGCCTCGGCGTCGCGCCCGGGCTGGCGCCGTTCACCGTCTCCGACCGGGCGTGGGAGCGGCGGGTCGAGAAGCCGCGCAGCTGGTACCTCGACCTCGGCATGCTCGGCGGCTACGCGGGGGAGGCGGCCGGGTCGGGTGGCCGCACCTACCACCACACCGCGCCGACCGGGATGGTCGTGTCGCTGCACGCCGGGCTCGGCCGGATCCTCGACGAGGGCCTGGACGCGGTGCACGCCCGGCACGCCGAGGCCGGCCGGCTGCTGCACGAGGGCCTGCAGGAGATGGGCCTGGAGCTGTTCGCCGCGGAGGGGCACCGGCTGCCGGAGCTGACCACCGTGCGGGTGCCCGACGGCGTCGACTCCGCGGCCGTGCGCAAGGAGCTGCTCGAGCGCTACGACCTGGAGATCGGCGGCGGCGTCGGCGCCCACGCGGCCACGGTCTGGCGGATCGGGCTGATGGGCCACAACGCCCGCCCCGACACGGTCGCCCTCGTGCTCGCCGCGCTGCGCGAGGTCCTGGGCCGCTGAGTCCTGCCGCCCGGGAGTCGATCATCGGGTGCGTGCACGGCCGCGCGGCGTGTCGGCGCGTGTCGCGTGCACGCATCCGATGATCACGACGGCGTGGTGCCGGGGCGCCAGCCGCGGCTCACCAACGCGCCGCGGGACCGCTCGACCACCACGGCCGGTCCGGACAGGTGCCGTCCGGCGAACCGCAGCACCAGCCAGCCGTCGGCCGCCATGAGCGAGTAGCGGTCCACGTCGCGCCCGAACTGGCCCGCGTCGGCGTGCTGCCGGCCCTCGTACTCGACGGCCACCCGGTAGCGGCGCCAGCCGAGGTCGGCGTGCGCCACCACCCGGCCCCGGCGGTCGTGGACCGGCAGCTGGGGCTCGGGTGCGGGCAGGTCGCTGGTCGCGAGCCAGTACCGCAGCAGGCTCTCGGGACGGGACGCGGCCCGGCCGTCGAGCAGGGCGGCGCACTCGCGCGCCCGCACGACGCCGCGCACCCGGTCGGCGCGGCGGAGGCGCGCGTCGAGCGACTCGCGGGTCAGGGCCCCGGTGCGCAGCAGCGCGTCGCCGACCGCGACCAGCTCGGCGGGCGGGAGGCCGGGCGCGAGGTCGAGGAGGGTCTGCGCGCCCGAGGTGACGCGCAGGCCACCCGAGACGACCACGTCCTCGCCCCGGAGTTGCCGCACCGCGACGACCAGTCCGCGCCGTTGCGGGAGGACCGGCCGCGGGCGCAGCACCACCTGGACCTCAGGTGGAGGGTCAGAGTGGGTGCCGAGCAGCACGGCGGCGCTCTGCAGCCCGAAGGCCGCGTCCGGCGGCAGCAGGCGGGTCCAGGCCGCGCACCGGGCGCGGAAGGACGCCACCTCCGCGTGCGAGAGGTAGAGGCCGCGGCTCAGCTCCTCACCGCCCGCCGCGATCTGCCGGCGGGTGGCGCCGCGGGCCCGCGCGTCCTGCCACGTCCAGCTCGACCCGAGGTCCAGGGGTTCCACCCGGCCACCGTCGGGCGTGGCCGGCCGCGCCGGCCGACGCCCGCGTCATCTGTGGACGGGCCGGCCGGTTGTGCGTGGCGACGCGTCGTCGTCCGTGATCATCGGATGTGTGCACGGGTGCGCGGCGTGTCCCGCGCGGTGTCGTGCACGCAGCCGGTGATCAACTCGGTGCGGACCCGTCCAGGCGGGCGAGCTGCTCGGGCGTCAGCTCGAGGTCGGCCGCGGCGGCGGAGTCCTGGATGGACGCCGGCCGCGAGGCGCCGGGGATGGGCACCACGACGTCGGCCTGGGCGAGGTGCCAGGCCAGCGTCACCCGGTACACCGACACGCCCAGCTCGGCCGCCACCTCCGCGAACGCCGGCGCGGTGGCCGACAGCGACCCAGCCGCGGTGACGCCGCCGAACGGGCTCCACGGCAGGAACGCCAGCCCGTGCGCCGCACAGTGCTCGACCTCGCCGGCCGAGAAGCGCCACCCCGGCGAGAACTGGTTCTGCACGGCCGCGAGCGCCGGCCCCACGATCGAGCGGGCGACGTCGATCTGCGCGACGTCGGCGTTGGAGATGCCGACCATCTGCACCAGGCCGTCGTCGGCGAGCTGCCGCAGCGCGCCCATCGACTCCTCCCACGGCGTGTCGGGGTCGGGCCGGTGGTACTGGTACAGCCCGATCGCGTCCACGCCCAGGCGGCGCAGCGAGGCCTCGCACGCCTTCCGCAGGTAGGCGGGCGAGCCGTCGAGCTCCCAGTCGGTGCCCCGCCGGGTGTGCCCGCCCTTGGTGGCCACCAGCACGTCGCCCGCGCCCGGCCCGTAGGACGCCAGCGCCTCGGCCACGAGAGTCTCGTTGTGCCCGAACTCGGCCTCGTCGCGGGCGTAGGCGTCGGCGGTGTCGACCAGGGTCACGCCGGCGTCCAGGGCCGCGTGGACGACGGCGACCGCCTCCTCGCGGCCCGGCCGGTCGGTCTTCGTCGACAGGGGCATGGCCCCCAGGCCGATCGCGCTGACGGTGCGGTCTCCGATGCGTCGCTGGTGCACGGGGCTGTCGTGCCCCGCGGGTAGCGTCGCTACCCGTGACGTCCTTGTTCGACGAGCCGGCGGAGGTCACCGGCGACGCCGTCGACCCGGGTGCGCCGCTGGCGGTGCGCATGCGCCCGCGCTCCCTCGACGAGGTGGTCGGCCAGTCCCACCTGCTCGGCCCGCGGGCGCCGCTGCGCCGCCTGGTCGAGGCCGACGAGCCGATGTCGCTGGTCCTCTACGGCCCGCCCGGCACCGGCAAGACCACGCTGGCGCACGTCATCTCGCTGGCCACCAAGCGGCAGTTCGTGCAGCTGTCCGCGCTGGACGCCGGCGTCAAGGAGGTCCGCGCGGTCATCACCGCGGCCAAGCGCGAGCTCACCTACGCCGGCCGGCGCACCGTGCTGTTCATCGACGAGGTGCACCGGTTCTCCAAGACCCAGCAGGACTCGCTGCTGTCGGCCGTCGAGGACCGCATCGTCAGCCTGATCGCCGCCACCACCGAGAACCCGTTCTTCTCCGTCGTCGGCCCGCTGCTGTCGCGCAGCCTCGTGCTCGCGCTGCAGCCGCTGTCCGACGACGACGTCCGCACGCTGCTGCACCGGGCGCTCACCAGCGACCGCGGCCTCGGCGGCGGGCTCACGCTGAGCGCCGAGGCCGAGGAGCACCTCGTCCGCGTCGCCGGCGGCGACGGGCGCAAGGCGCTGACCGCGCTGGAGTCCGGGGCGGGCGCCGCGCGGGCCGCGGGTGCGGCCGAGATCGACCTGGCCACCCTGGAGAGCGCCGTCGCGCAGGCCGCGGTGCGCTACGACCGCCAGGGCGACATGCACTACGACGTCGCCAGCGCGCTGATCAAGTCGATCCGCGGCAGCGACGTCGACGCCGCGCTGCACTACCTCGCCCGCATGGTCGTGGCGGGGGAGGACCCGCGGTTCATCGCCCGCCGGCTGGTCATCTCCGCCAGCGAGGACATCGGCATGGCCGACCCCACGGCGCTGCAGACCGCGGTCGCCGCCGCGCAGGCGGTCCAGCTCATCGGCATGCCCGAGGGGCACTTCCCGCTGGCGCACGCCGTCGTCCACCTGGCCACCGCGCCGAAGTCGAACGCGGTGACGGTGGCGATCGGCGAGTCGGTGGCCGACGTCCGCGCGGGCCTGGGCGGGCCGGTCCCGGCCGGCCTGCGCGACGCCCACTACGCCGGGGCCAAGAAGCTGGGCCACGGCTCGACCTACGTCTACCCGCACGACGCGCCCGACGGGATCGTGCCGCAGCAGTACCCGCCCGACGGGCTGGTCGGCCGGGACTACTACCGGCCCACGCCCCGGGGCGTGGAGGCCGGCATCGGCGCCCGCCTGGGCAAGCTCCGGGCGATCGTCCGCCGGCACCCGCGGGAGAGCCGCGGCGCGGAGCGGGCCGGCCGCGGCGCCTGACGGGCCGGCGTTGTCCGGCGCACCGGAGGGGCGCCGGAGACCGCGACTACTGTGGCCACGCCGGTCGTTGCCGACCACGCCGGCCGCCGACGGAGAAGAGGAGACGCCGCGTGTCCGCAGGAGAGTGGGCCGGACTGATCGCCGCCCTGGCGCTGGTGCTGCTGGTGCTGCTGCTGGCCGTCCCGCTGCTGAAGCTGGGACGCACGCTGGACGAGGCCACGCTGACCATCCGGCAGACCCGGGAGGAGAGCCGGCCGATCCTCACCCAGGCGCAGACGACGATCGCCCAGGTCAACAGCAACCTCGAGCGGGTCGACGACATCACCGGCAACGCGGCCAACGTGTCGAGCAACGTCGCGGCGCTGACCAGCGTCGTCGCCGCCACCGTGGGCAGCCCGCTGATCAAGGTCGCCGCGTTCAGCTACGGCGTCCGCAGCGCGACCCGGAAGCGCCGCGAGGGCCAGGCGATCGCCGAGGCCGCCGCCCGTGACAAGGCCGAGCGCCGCGCGCGCCGCGCCGCCCGGCGGGCCGCCTGATGCGCCGGCTGTTCTGGCTGGCGATGGGCATCACCATCGGCGCGCTCGTCGTCCGCAAGCTGTCCCGCGCCGCCGAGAGGATGACGCCCGCCGGCATCGGCGCCTCGATCGCCGAGGGGCTGCGCGACCTCGCCGACGCGATCGGCGAGTTCGGCGCCGACGTGCGCGCCGCGGCCGCCGTGCGCGAGGAGGAGCTGCGCTCGGGCACCGGGCTCGACGCGCCGCTGCCGGAGCGCGACACGACCCAGCTCCAGCTCCCCGGGCGGCGCGGCGCCCACGCCGCCGACCGCTGAGCACCCACCCCGCGGGGGCCGCCCCCGCCCCGAGGACCGAGTAGGCCATGCAGACCGCCGAGATCCGCCGCCGCTTCCTGCAGCACTTCGAGCAGCGCGGCCACACCGTCGTCCCCAGCGCCTCGCTGGTGTCGCCGGACCCCTCCCTGCTGTTCACCGTCGCCGGCATGGTGCCCTTCATCCCGTACCTGACCGGCCGGGAGCCCGCGCCGTTCCCGCGGGCCACCAGCGTGCAGAAGTGCGTGCGCACCCTCGACATCGAGGAAGTGGGCAAGACCACCCGCCACGGCACGTTCTTCCAGATGAACGGCAACTTCTCCTTCGGGGACTACTTCAAGGAGGGGGCGATCCAGCACGCCTGGGACCTGGTCACCGGGCGGGTGGAGGACGGCGGGCTGGGCTTCGACCCCGACCGCATCTGGGTCACCGTCTACCTCGACGACGACGAGGCCGCCGAGGCCTGGCACCGCATCGCGGGCCTGCCCATGGACCGCATCCAGCGGCTGGGCAAGAAGGACAACTACTGGCACACCGGCGCCGACGGCCCCGGCGGCCCCTGCTCGGAGATCTACTACGACCGCGGTCCCGAGTTCGGCCCCGACGGCGGCCCGCTGGTGGACACCGCCGGTGACCGGTTCCTGGAGATCTGGAACCTCGTCTTCATGCAGTACGAGCTCACCGACGTCCGGAGCAAGGAGGACTTCCGGATCGTCGGCGAGCTGCCGAAGAAGAACATCGACACCGGCATGGGCCTGGAGCGGGTGGCCTTCCTGCTGCAGGGCGTCGACAACATGTACGAGATCGACGAGGTGGCGCCGGTGCTGCACCGCGCCGCCGACCTCGCCGGCGTCACCTACGGCAAGGACCACGACGCCGACGTCCGGCTGCGCGTGGTCGCCGACCACGTCCGCAGCGGCCTGATGCTCATCGGCGACGGCGTCACCCCCGGCAACGAGGGCCGCGGCTACATCCTGCGCCGGCTGCTGCGCCGCGCGGTCCGCTCGATGCGGCTGCTCGGCGTCGACGCCGCCACGCTGCCCGAGCTGCTGCCGGTCTCCCGCGACGCGATGGGCGCGAGCTACCCGGAGCTGGTCGCCGACTTCGACCGCATCTCCGCGGTCGCCTACGCCGAGGAGGAGGCGTTCCGGCGCACCCTCACCTCGGGCACCGCGCTGTTCGACACCGCCGTCGCGCAGGCCAAGGCCGCCGGGACGCCGTCGCTGTCGGGCGAGCAGGCGTTCTCCCTGCACGACACCTACGGCTTCCCGATCGACGTCACCCTCGAGATGGCCGCCGAGCAGGGCGTGACCGTCGACGAGGAGGGCTTCCGCGCGCTCATGCAGCAGCAGCGCGACCGGGCCCGCGCCGACGCCCGCGCCAAGCGCACCGGCTCGGTCGACGTCCTGGCCTACCGCCGGCTGCTGGCCGACCACGGCCCCACCGACTGGCGGGCCTACTCCACCCTGCGCACCGACTCCCGCGTGCTCGGCCTGGTCGCCGACCTCGCCGCGGAGGAGGGCGCCCCGGCCGCGCCGGCCGGGCCGGGCGAGGTCACCCGCGTGGTCCTGGACCGGACGCCGTTCTACGCCGAGTCCGGCGGTCAGGTCGCCGACGCCGGCACCCTGACCTGGGACGGCGGCCGCGCCGACGTGCTCGACGTGCAGCGGCCGGTCAAGGGCCTGGTCGTGCACCAGGTCCGGGTGCTCGAGGGCGAGCTGGCCGAGGGCGCGGAGCTCACCGCCGAGGTGGACCGCGAGTGGCGGCTGTCGGCCTGCCAGGCGCACTCGGGCACGCACGTGGTGCACGCCGCGCTGCGCCAGGTGCTCGGCCCGCAGGCGCTGCAGTCGGGCTCCTACAACCGCCCCGGCTACCTGCGGCTGGACTTCGCCTGGCAGGGCGCGCTCACGCTGCAGCAGCGGCACGACATCGAGGACGTCGCCAACGCGGCCGTGCGCGCCGACCACCGGGTCACCGCCACCTACATGACGCTGCCCGAGGCCCAGGCGATCGGCGCGCTCGCGCTGTTCGGCGAGACCTACGGCGAGCAGGTGCGGGTCGTCGAGATCGGCGGCCCCTGGTCGCGCGAGCTGTGCGGTGGCACGCACGTCGCCGGCTCCGCGCAGATCGGCACGCTCGCGCTGACCGGCGAGTCGTCGGTCGGGTCGGGCGCGCGCCGCGTGGAGGCCGTCGTCGGCCTCGAGGGCTTCCGCTACCTGGCCCGCGAGCGCGACCTGGTCCGCCAGCTCGGCGAGCTGCTCAAGTCACCCACCGACGGGCTGGTCGACCGGGTCGGCGGCATCCTGTCCCGGCTGCGCGACGTCGAGCGGGAGGTCGCCGACCTGCGCGCCCAGCAGACCCAGGCCGCGGCCGGTCAGCTGGCCGCGGGCGCGACGGACGTCGGCGGGGTCGCCGTCGTCACCGCGGCGCCGGCCGGCCTCTCCGGCGGAGACCTGCGCACCCTCGCCCTCGACGTCCGCGGGCGGCTCGGGGAGCGCCCCGGGGTCGTCTTGCTGGCCTCGGAGTCGGGGGGCAAGGTGGCTCTGGTCGCAGCACTGAACCCCGCCGCCCAGCAGCGCGGGCTGTCCGCCAGCGACGTGCTGCGTGCCGCGGCGGCCCCGGTCGGGGGCCGCGGTGGCGGCAAGCCCGACGTCGCCCAGGGCGGCGGCACGGACCCGGGCGGCATCCCCGCCGCCCTGCAGGCCGGCGAAGAGGCGGTCGCGACCGCCACAGGGAGGTGAGCGGAGTGCCCGAGCAGCGCCCCGACGAGACCGGTCCGGTGGGGGAGCGGCGCGTGCAGGGCCGCCCGGCGGTGCCGCCGTCGCGGCCCCGGCAGACCCCGCCCCCGGCGCAGCAGCCGGTGCACCACCGCACCGAGCAGATCGACCTGCGCGCCGGCTTCCCGCCGGTGCGCAACGAGACCACCGAGATCGACCTGTCGCAGGGACTGCCCGCCGGGCTGCCGCTGCCGCCGCGCCGGACCCGCCAGGGCCGCCGGCTCGGGCTCGACGTCGGCACGGTGCGGATCGGCGTCGCGCTGTCGGACCCCACCGGCACGCTGGCCAGCCCGCTGGAGACCGTGGAGCGCCGCCGCGACGGCGGCGACCTCGACCGGATCGCCGCTCTCGTCGAGGAACACGAGGTGACGGAGGTGATCGTGGGGGAGCCGAGGCACCTCTCGGGTGCGTCGGGTGCCTCCGCACGGGAGGCACGTGCCTACTCTCGGTCACTCGCCGGGCGCATCGGCAGCGTGCCCGTGCACCTCGTCGACGAGAGGCTCTCCACCGTGACCGCAGCCAGTTCCCTGCGGGCGAACGGGCTCGACAGCCGCGCCCAGCGCCCCGTGATCGACCAGGCCGCCGCCGTGGTCATCCTCCAGGCGTATCTCGACTCCCAGCGAGGGCGCTCGTGAGCGGTCCGGTCCCGCCGTACGGGCGGGGCCTCCCCGGCATGCCGAACGTCCCGGCGCCCTCCCCGGGCGCGTGGCCGCCCGGACCGCCGACGACGCGGCTGCCGGTGGGCCCCGGCCCGGTCCGGCCCGGCAGCCCCACCCGTGCCGGCCTGCTGGACCGCGACGTCCGGCCGGCGACCGCCGGCCGGCACGCCGCCCCGGACGACGCCGGCGCCCGGGACGGCGCGCCCGAGGACGACCGCACCGGCCCGCTGCCCGGCGACAGCCAGCCCGTGCCGCCGCTGCCCGGCGTCCCGCCGCGGCCGTCCGGCCCGTGGTCGAGGCTCGCCCGCCGCGACGGGACCGCCGACCCCGACGACGCGCCCACCGTGGCCGCGGCCGCCGTCGGCCCGCACGACGAGCCCGCCGACGACGAGGAGCCCACCGGCGGTCTCGAGGTCCTCGGCGCCGGTGACGCCGACCGCGGACGCCGGCGCGGCCGGCGCGCCCGCGACGAGGCCGAGGAGCACGGGCACGCCGCCGTCTTCGGCGACGACCCCGACGAGACCGGCTCGCACGACCTGCCCGACGACGACGCCACGGACGCCCCCGCGCCCCGCCGGCGCTCCGGCCGCCGCCGCAGCCCGCTGGCCAACGTCCTCGCGCTGCTGGTCCTCGCCGCGCTCGTCGCCGGCATCGTCTTCGGCGGGCGGGCCCTGATCGGCCTGGTCAACCCCGCCGCCGAGGACTACACCGGCGCGGGCACCGGCAGCGTCGAGGTGCGCGTCGGCGAGGGCGACACCCTCAGCGACATCGCCCGCACCCTCGTCGAGGCCGACGTCATCGCCTCCTCCGAGCCGTTCGTCGACGCCGCCGAGGCGAACGCGGCGGCGACCGGCATCCAGCCCGGCGTCTACGAGCTGCGGTCGCAGATGAGCGGCCAGGCCGCCCTCGACCTGCTGCTCGACCCGGCCGCCCGCCAGGTCTCGCGGGTCACCGTCCCCGAGGGCTCCACGCTCGCGATCACGCTGCAGCGGATCTCGGAGACCACCGGTGTCCCCCTCGAGGAGCTGACGGCCGCCGCGGCCGACCCGGCCGCGCTGGGCCTGCCGGCCTACGCGAACGGGCAGCTCGAGGGCTTCCTGTTCCCGGCGACCTACGACGTCGAGCCCGACGACACCGCCACCGACGTGCTGCGCGCGATGGTCTCCCGGTTCACCGACATGGCGACCGACCTGCAGCTCGAGCAGCGGGCCGCCGCGGCCGGGCGCTCGGTGTACGACGTCGTCGTCGTCGCCTCGATGATCGAGCGGGAGACCAAGGTCGACGACGAGCGGGCGAACGTGGCGCAGGTCGTCTACAACCGCCTGGCGCAGGGCATCCCGCTCGGGATCGACGCGACGCTGGCCTACGGGCTCGGCAAGAACGGCAACGACCTGACCGTCAGCGACCTGCAGACCGACAGCCCGTACAACACGCGGACCCGGGCCGGCCTCCCGCCGACGCCGATCGCGGCACCGGGCGAGGCGAGCCTGGAGGCGGCGCTGGCGCCGACCACCGGGGACCTCCTGTACTACGTGCTGGAGTCCTCGGACGGGCGGCACTTCTTCACCGCCAGCTACGACGAGTTCCTGGTGGCCCGCCAGCGGTGCGCCGACGCCGGCCTCGGGTGTGGTGGCTGACCGGCCCGTGCCCGCACCGGCCCCGCCCGGCCGGGCGGCCGTCCTCGGCCGCCCGGTCGGGCACTCGCTCTCCCCGCTGCTGCACCGCGCCGCGTACGCCGCGCTGGGCCTGACCGGCTGGACCTACGACGCCCTCGACGTGGGCGCCGAGGACCTGCCCGACCTGGTCGCCGGGCTCGGCCCCGAGTGGCGCGGGTTCTCGGTGACCATGCCGTGCAAGCAGGCGGCGGTCGCCGTCGCCGACGCCGTCGAGCCGCTGCCCCGGCTGCTGGGCGCGGCGAACACCCTCCTGCACACCGACGCCGGGTGGCGGGCGGAGAACACCGACGTCCACGGCGTCGGCATGGCGCTGCAGACCGGCGGCGTCGAGCGGGTCGCGCACGCGGCGATCGTCGGCGCGGGCGGGACGGCCGCGGCCGCCGCCGTCGCGCTGGCCGAGCTCGGCGCCGAGTCGGTCGACGTGCTGGTCCGCGACCCCTCCCGCGCCGCCGACGTCACCCGGGTGCTCGGGGTCCTCGGCGTGGAGGCCGTGGTCCGGCGGCTGGAGCCCGGCCCGGTGGAGGCGCCGGTCGTCGTCAGCACGGTGCCGATCGGGGCGCACCGCGACCTCGCCGGCCTCGGCTGGCGCGCGGGGCAGACCGTGCTGGACGTGCTCTACGCGCCGTGGCCCACGCCGGTGGCCGCCGCGGCCGACCGGGCCGGCGCCACGGTGGTCAGCGGCATCGAGGTGCTGTTCTGGCAGGCCACCGTGCAGGTCGAGCTGATGACCGGGCTGCCCGCGCCGCTGGGCCCGATGCGCGCGGCGCTGGACGCCCGCTGAGCCTCCCGGTCCCGCGCGGGCCGCTCCCCGCGCCCGTCCCCGCCCTCCCGGTGGAGGGGCCGCTGGTGACGTGATGGAACGGCCCCCTCCCAGGGGCTCGCCCCGAGCTTGCGAGGGGTGGGGAGGGAGGGGGTCCTTCAACTGGCAGAATCGGCGCCATGTTGCGCTGGCTGACCGCCGGTGAGTCGCACGGCCAGCAGCTCACCGCCATCCTCGAGGGCCTGCCCGCCGGCGTGCAGGTCCAGACCTCCGACCTCGACGTCGACCTGGCCCGCCGCCGGCTCGGCCACGGCCGCGGCGCGCGGATGTCCTTCGAGCAGGACGAGGTGACCCTGACCGGCGGCGTCCGGCACGGGCTGACCATGGGCGGGCCGATCGCGGTCCAGGTCGGCAACACCGAGTGGCCCAAGTGGACGACGGTCATGTCGGCCGACCCGGTCGACCCCGCGGTGCTCGAGGGCCAGGCCCGCAACGCGCCGCTGACCCGGCCGCGGCCCGGCCACGCCGACCTCGCCGGCATGCAGAAGTACGGCTTCGACGACGCCCGCCCGGTGCTGGAGCGGGCCAGCGCGCGCGAGACCGCCGCCCGGGTGGCGCTCGGCGCCGTCGCGAAGGCGTTCCTGCGGCAGGCGCTCGGCGTCGAGGTCGTGAGCCACGTCGTCGCGATCGGCCCGGTCACCGTCCCCGACGGCGTGCTGCCCGGCCCGCACGACAACCCGCGCATCGACGAGGACCCGGTGCGCTGCGCCGACCCGGGCACCAGCGAGGCGATGGTCGCCGAGGTCGACGACGCCCGGAAGAACGGCGACACGCTCGGCGGCGTCGTCGAGGTCGTCGTCCACGGGCTGCCGCCGGGCCTGGGCAGCCACGTGCACTGGGACCGCCGCCTGGACGCCCGCCTGGCCGCCGCCCTCATGGGCGTGCAGTCGGTCAAGGCGGTCGAGGTCGGCGACGGCCTGGAGACCGCCCGCCGCCGCGGCTCGGTGGCCCACGACGAGATCGTCAGCGAGGACGGCCGGCTGCGCCGGGTCACCGACCGCGCCGGCGGCATCGAGGGCGGCATGACCAACGGCGAGGCGCTGCGGGTCCGCGCGGCGATGAAGCCGATCTCCACCGTGCCGCGGGCGCTGGCCACCGTCGACGTCGCCACCGGGGACGCCGCGGTCGCGATCAACCAGCGCAGCGACGCCTGCGCGGTGCCGCGCGGTGCCGTGGTGATGGAGGCGATGGTCGCCCTCGTGCTCGCCGACGCCGCGCTGGAGAAGTTCGGCGGCGACTCCGTCGCCGAGACCCGCCGCAACGCGCAGGCCTACCTCGACGCGCTGCCGTACCGGTGAGCCGGCCGC
Source organism: Geodermatophilus sp. SYSU D00684 (assembly GCF_054050455.1). Lineage (NCBI taxonomy): Bacteria > Bacillati > Actinomycetota > Actinomycetes > Geodermatophilales > Geodermatophilaceae > Geodermatophilus > Geodermatophilus sp. SYSU D00684. The sequence continues at coordinate 19,071 of NZ_JBJGZI010000047.1, forward strand.
TGCTGGTGCTCGTGGGGCCGCCGGCCTCGGGCAAGACGACCGTCGGGACGGCGGTGGCGACCGCGCTGGGCGTGCCGTTCCGGGACACCGACGCCGACGTCGAGGCCGCCGCCGGGACCACGGTCGCCGACCTGTTCGTCACGCACGGCGAGCCGCACTTCCGGGCGCTGGAGGAGCAGGCGGTCGCCCGCGCGCTCGGTGAGCACGACGGCGTCCTCGCGCTCGGCGGCGGCGCGGTGCTCAGCGCCGCCACCCGCGGGCTCCTGACCGGCTACGGCCGCGCCGGCGGCACCGTCGTCCACCTCGACGTCGACGTCCCCTCGGCCGCCCGCCGGGCCGGCCTGTCCCGGGACCGCCCGCTGCTGGCGGTCAACCCGCGGGCGATGCTGCGCACCCTGCTCGAGCAGCGCGCCCCGCTCTACGCGGAGGTCGCCACCGTGGTCGTGCCCACCGCCGGCCGCACCCCGGAGGACGTCGTCGCGGACGTGCTGTCCGCCCTGCCGCCGTCCCTGCGGCAGAAGTGGCCATTTCTGCCGCAGGGACCGGGGAGCGCCCGGTGAGGCGCGTGACCGTCGCGGGGGAGGAGCCCTACGACGTCGTCATCGGCCCGGGCGCGCAGGCCGAGCTGGGCCTGCTGCTCGCCGGGACGCCGAAGGCCGCGGTCGTGCACAGCCCGCCGCTGGCGGCGCTCGCCGGCGCCGCCGTCGAGACGCTGCAGACCGCCGGGGTGGCCGCCGAGGCCGTCGTCGTCCCCGACGGCGAGGCCGCCAAGACCGCCGCGGTCGCCGCGGCCGCCTGGGAGGAGTTCGGCCGGCTCGGGCTGACCCGCTCGGACGCCGTCGTCGGGGTCGGCGGGGGAGCGGTCACCGACCTCGCCGGCTTCCTCGCCGCGACCTGGACCCGCGGCGTCCGCGTGGTGCACCTGCCCACCAGCGTGCTCGGCATGGTCGACGCCGCGGTCGGCGGCAAGACCGGCATCAACACCGGCGCGGGCAAGAACCTCGTCGGGGCGTTCCACCCGCCGGCCGGCGTGCTCGCCGACACCGACGTGCTCGCCGGGCTGCCCGAGGCGGAGTTCCGCGCCGGGATGGCCGAGGTGGTCAAGTGCGGGTTCATCGCCGACGCGGCGATCCTGGAGCTGCTCGCCGCCGACCCGACCGGCCGCCGCGACACCGGGGAGCTCATCGAGCGGGCGGTGCGGGTCAAGGCCGACGCCGTGGGCCAGGACCTGTTCGACACCGGCGTCCGCGAGTTCCTCAACTACGGGCACACCCTCGGCCACGCCATCGAGCGGGTCGAGGACTTCCGCTGGCGGCACGGCGAGGCGGTCGCCGTCGGGCTGGTCTTCGCCGCCGAGCTCGGCGCGCAGGCGGGCCTGCTCACCCGCGCCGAGGCCGACCGGCACCGCGAGCTGGTGGCCGCGATGGGCCTGCCCACCCGCTACCGGGGCGACTGGGCGGCGCTGCAGGCGGTGATGCGCGTGGACAAGAAGGCCCGCGGGGCGACGCTGCGGTTCGTCGTCCTCGACGGCATCGGCAACCCGACGATCCTGACCGACCCCGAGCAGGCGTGGCTGGACGCGGCGTGGGCCGCAGTATCGGAGACAGCGTGACGATCCAGGTCCTCAACGGCGCCAACCTCGGCCGGCTCGGCACCCGCGAGCCCGAGGTGTACGGCACGACGACGTACGCCGAGCTGGTGGCGACGGTCGAGGCGGCCGCCGCCGAGCTGGGGCTGACGGTGCGGGTGCGCCAGACCGACTCCGAGGCCGAGCTGCTCGGCTGGGTCCACGAGGCGACCGACGCCGGCGACCCGGTCGTCATCAACCCGGGCGGCTGGTCGCACACCTCGGTGGTGCTGCACGACGCGCTGGCCGCGGTGACCGCGCCGGTCGTGGAGGTGCACATCAGCAACATCCACCGGCGCGAGGAGTTCCGGCACCACTCCTACGTCTCCCGCGTCGCCGACGGCGTCATCGCCGGGCTCGGCGTCCAGGGCTACGAGCTGGCACTGCGCCACCTGGCCGCGAAGGGGGTCTCGTGATGCGCACCGCCGAGCGGCGGGAGCGGCTGCGGGCCACCGCCGCCGAGCGCGGGCTGGACGCCGTCCTGGTGACCAACCTGCTCAACGTCCGCTACCTGACCGGGTTCACCGGCTCCAACGGCGCGCTGCTGCTGCGCACCGACGGCGCCGACCTGTTCGGCACCGACGGCCGGTACACCACGCAGGCCGGCACCCAGGTGCCCGACGTCGAGCTGCTGGTCGACCGCGGCACGGTGCCTGCGCTCGCGCAGGAGGCGGTGCGCCGCGGCGCCGGCCGGATCGGCTACGAGAGCCACGAGGTCACCGTCGACGGGCTGGCCCAGCTCGAGCGGGTGCTCGCCGACGCCGCCGCCGGCGGGACGGTGCCCGAGCTGGTGTCGGTCCGCCGCGCGGTCGAGGAGCTGCGCGCGGTCAAGGACGACGACGAGGTCGCGGCGCTGCGCCGGGCCTGCGCGGTCGCCGACCAGGCGCTGGCCGAGCTCGCCGCCGAGGGCGCGCTGCGGCCCGGGCGCACCGAGCTGGAGGTCGGCCGGGAGCTCGACGCCCGCATGCTGGCGCTGGGCGCCGAGGCGCCGTCGTTCGAGACGATCGTGGCCACCGGCGCGAACTCCGCGATCCCGCACCACCGGCCCGACCGCACGGTCCTGGCCGGCGGCGACCTCCTCAAGCTCGACTTCGGCGCCACCGTCGACGGCTACCACTCCGACATGACCCGCACGCTGGTGCTCGGGCACGCCGCCGACTGGCAGCGCGAGGTCTACGCGCTGGTGGCCGAGGCGCAGGCGGCCGGGCGGGCGGCGCTGGCGGTCGGGGCCGACGTCGTCGCCGTCGACGCGGCCTCCCGCGACGTCATCGCCGCCGCCGGGCACGCCGAGCACTTCACCCACGGCCTCGGGCACGGGGTGGGCCTGGAGATCCACGAGGCGCCGGGCATCGGCCCGCTGGGCGCGGGTAGTCTGGCCGCCGGCATGGCCGTCACCGTGGAGCCGGGGGTCTACCTCCCCGGCCACGGCGGTGTCCGGATCGAGGACACGCTCGTCGTCACGGCGGACGCGCCCGAGTTGTTGACCCTCACGAGCAAGGAACTGCTGGTCCTCTAGATGGCTACCACCAACGACCTCAAGAACGGCATGGTCCTCAACCTCGACGGCCAGCTGTGGTCCGTCACCGAGTTCCAGCACGTCAAGCCCGGCAAGGGCGGCGCGTTCGTGCGGACGACGCTGAAGAACGTGCTCTCGGGCAAGGTCGTCGACCGCACCTTCAACGCCGGCACCAAGGTCGAGACGGCCACCGTCGACAAGCGGAACATGACCTACCTGTACCGCGAGGGCAACGACTTCGTCTTCATGGACGGGGACACCTTCGAGCAGATCTACGTCCCGTCCGAGACCGTCGGCGGCGGCGCGGACTACCTGCTGGACAACACCGAGGTCGTCGTCGCGGTGCACGAGGGCACCCCGCTCTACGTCGAGCTGCCGGTGACCATGGAGCTCGTCGTCCAGCACACCGACCCGGGCCTGCAGGGCGACCGCTCCACCGGCGGCACCAAGCCCGCCACCCTGGAGACCGGCGCGCAGATCAACGTGCCGCTGTTCGTCAACACCGGCGACAAGCTCAAGGTCGACACCCGCGACGGCCGGTACCTCGGCCGCGCCAACTGACGCACCGCCCCGAGCCATGGCTGCCCGCACCAAGGCGCGCAAGCGCGCCGTCGACGTCCTCTACGAGGCGGACCTGCGGGGCACCGACCCGGTGGAGCTGCTCCGCGAGCGCATCGCCGACCCGTCGCCGCCCGTCCCCGACCACGCCGTCCGGCTGGTCGAGGGCGTGGCGGCACACCAGGGGCGCATCGACGAGCTGATCGGCCAGCACGCCCGCGGCTGGTCGCTCGAGCGGCTGCCCGACGTCGACCGCGCGATCCTGCGGATGGCGGTGTTCGAGCTCCTCTGGGCCGACGACGTGCCCGACGCCGTCGTCATCGACGAGGCCGTGGAGCTGGCCCGGGCGCTGTCGACCGACGACTCGCCGGCCTACGTCAACGGAGTCCTCGGCGCCATCCTCGACGCCGAGGTGCCGACGGGTTGAGCGGGCCGGCCGATCGCGCGGCGGTGGGCCGAGGTCACCGCCGGCGGTCGGAGCTCAGCCGCGGGTGACCGTGATCGCCACCCGGCCGTCCGCGACCTCCGTGCAGGTCAGGCGGAGCCCGCCCGCGGAGGTGGTCCGCCCCGCCGTGCAGGGCAGGTCCTGGTCCCCGACCCGGAGGGTCGCCCGGTCGCCGTCGACGTCGATGATCCGGATCGTCGTCCCGAGCACGTGTGCCCGGGCGCCGCTCCCTCCCAGCGTCACCGAGCAGGAGTCCCCGGAGCAGGACACCAGGCTCACGGACCCGGAGCCGCCCCCCGCGGCCGCGCTGACGCCGATCGAGCTCAGCCACCCGGACAGCGGACCGGCAGGACCGGCGGAGCTGCTCCAGGTGAACGGGGCGCACACCAGGAGCAGCGCCGAGAGCAGGACGGGGAGCCGACTGTCCACGGGTACCTCCGGACGGTCGTGGGGTGGTCGTCGGGACGCCGCCGTCGGGCGACGCACCCCTCGTCGCGCCATCCCAGCACGTCGCGGCGGCCCGGGGTGCGGTCCCCGGACCGGTCCCGTGGTCCCTGCCCGCACCTCGGTGGTGCCGACCGGCTGCGTCGGTGGTGCTCGCCCGCTGGTGCGGGACGGCCGGGGACGACACGGTGCCCGGGACCGGGGCGCGCCCGCACCGGCGGACCGGACTACTCCACGAACCGCACGCGGAACGAGACGGGCCACAGCTTGCCGGTGAGCAGGTACTCGTCGTCGCCCAGGGCGGCGATGCCGTTGAGGACCGCGTTGGCGTCCGCGCGCTGCTCCTGGTCGAGCAGGCCGGCGGCGTCGACCAGCGCGGTCACCCGCCCGCTCGCCGGGTCGATGCGGACGAGGACGTCGGACTGCCACACGTTCGCCCAGACCTGTCCGTCGACGCACTCCAGCTCGTTGAGCTGGGTCACCGGCTCGTCGTCGAAGGTGACGGCGACCGAGCCGGTCTCGGCGAAGGTGACGGGGTCGTGGAAGCGCAGCTGGTCCGTGCCGTCGCTGCGCACGAGGCGGGTCCCGTCGAAGCACAGCCCCCAGCCCTCGCCCTCCAGCGGCACCTCCCGCCGGAGGGTGAGCGTGGTCCGGTCCCACTCGAGCACCACACCGTCCTGCCAGGTCAGCTGCCAGATGCGGTCGTCGACCACCGTGATGCCCTCGCCGAACAGCCGGCCGGGGAGCGGGGCGGACCGCCGCACCTCGCCGGTCGCGGGGTCGACCTCGCGCAGCTGGGACCGGCCCGTGAGCCCGGTGCCCTCGTAGAGGGCCCCCTCGTGCACCTCGAACCCCTGGGTGAAGGCCGACGGGTCGTGCGGCACCTCGGCCAGGACCTCCGGCCGCAGCACCGGCACCGGCTGGTCGCCGTCGGTTGCCGCGGCGTCCGGGGCGCGTACCGACTGCCCGTAGACCGAGAGGTCCGCGCTGTCCCGTGCCGAGCAGGCGGGCAGCAGCGCGACGGCGAGGACGACAGCACCGAGGGCTCGGCAGCGGATGCCACGGTTCATCGAGCGCTCACGATCCGTTCGGACGGTCGATCCGGGTCACCGGGTCGCCGGGGCAGCACCGACGGGGTCGACCGGCGCTCGCCGGCCGGCGACCCGGGACGGACAGGGGCCGCAGACACTACGACGCGACCGGCGGGGGCGGGAACGACGACTCCCGCAGATCCGTGCCCGCTCTCCGTTCTACGTACCGCACGGGGCCGGCACCGTGGCGGACTCAGCCGGGACCGGGAGGCAACCCGGCCGAGATAGGTGGGCGCCACCGATGTCGCCGTCCGCAGTGCGGCCCGAGACTTCCGCCTGCCGATGCCGGACCGCGGCCGGGATCGGCAGTCCACGGGGCGATCGGGGAGGTCCGGCGGCGACGCCGCAGTCCTGATCCCGGCAGGCCTCATCCCCAGTACCGCATCCTGAGGAGATCCCATGTTCGAGGACCAGACCGTCGAGCTGCTGCCCGAGCGCACCACCATGCAGTTCTTCGCGGCACAGAACTTCAACACCGCCGTCGCCGCGGCCGTGAACGCCGGCAACGTCAACGTGGGCGGCGACCAGGCGAACATCGCGGCTGCCCTCGCGCTCGCGGGCAGCAACGTCTTCATCGGTGGCTGAGCTCTGAGCCTCCTGCCGATGGAGTGATGCGAGGCCCGGCCGCGTGCCGGGCCGGGGGGGGGGGGGGGGGGGGGGGGGGGGGGGGGGGGGCCCCCACGCGGGGGCGGGGGGGGCGGGGGGGGGGGGGGGGGGGGGGGGGGGGGGGGGGGCGCGCGGGGGGCGCGCGCG
>NZ_JBJGZI010000048.1:0-23909 GCF_054050455.1 Geodermatophilus sp. SYSU D00684
CCCCCCCCCCCCCCCCCCCCCCCCCCGCCCCCCCCCCCCCCCCCCCCCCCCCCCCCCCCCCCCCCCCCCCCCCCGCCGTCGTGTGGTGTGGGGTTCAGACCGCGAAGCGGGCCACGGCCTCCTGCAGCTCGCCGCTCATGCGGGCCAGCTCGGCCGCGGCGCGCTGGGCGTCGGCGACCCGGGCACCGGTCTGCTGGGTGCCGGCGGCCAGCCCGCCGATCGCGGTGGCGATGTCCCGCGAGCCGCCCGCGGCCTCGGCCACGTTGCGGTTCATCTCGTTGGTGGTGGCCGTCTGCTCCTCGACCGCCGCGGCGATCGTGGCCTGGAAGTCGTTGATCTCGCCGATGACGGCGCTGATCCGGCTGATCGCCTCGACGGCGCCGGCGGTGTCGGCCTGGATGGCCTCGACCCGGCGGGAGATGTCCTCGGTCGCCCGGGCGGTCTCCTGCGCGAGCTCCTTGACCTCGCTGGCCACGACGGCGAAGCCCTTGCCGGCCTCCCCGGCGCGCGCGGCCTCGATGGTGGCGTTGAGCGCGAGCAGGTTGGTCTGCTCGGCGATGCCGTTGATCAGCTTCACGACCGTGGCGATCTCCTGCGAGGAGTCGCCGAGCTTGCCGACCGTGCGGGTCGTCGTCTCGGCGACGTCCACGGCCTGACCGGCCACCCGGGCGGCCTCGGCGGCGTTGTGCGCGATCTCCCGGATCGCGGTCTCCATCTGCGAGGAGCCGGTGGCGACGGTGTCGACGCTGGCGGCCACCTCGCCGGCGGAGGCGACGACGGCGTCGGTCTGGTCGGAGGCGGCGCGGGAGACCTCGGCGATGCCGCTGGCGGCGGCGTCGAGCTGGGTGGAGGCGCCCTGCAGCCGGCCGGCGGAGTCGCGGACGAGCACGAGCACGCCGCTGAGGGAGTCCAGCGTCCGGTCCAGCGAGCGGGCGACCTCGCCGAGCTCGCCGCCGCCGGTCTCGCCGGCGCGCACCCGCAGGTCGCCGCCGGCGACCTTGCCGAGCACCTCGCGGATCCGCTCGACCGGCCGGGTGACGCTGCGGGCGACGAGGACCGCGAGCACGATCGCCACGACCAGGCCCAGGACCATGATCACGAGGGTCAGGGTGCGGGCGGCGGCGTAGGCGTCGGCGGCGTCGGTGGCGGTCGCCTCGGCGTCGACGCGGGCGGTCTCGGTGGCCGCGGCGAGGGAGTCGGCGATGACGGCCTCGTTGGCGTTGAGGCGGGTGATGATCGCCTGCTGCTCCGCCAGGGGCAGGGTGCTGCCGGTCGGGGTCGCGCCGGCGACGAGCAGCTGCAGGTCGGCGAGGTAGGCCTGCGAGGCGGCGACGAACTCCTCGTAGGACGCGCGGGTCTCCGCCGACATGGGCAGCTCGGCCGCCGCGGCGGTGTCCTCGGTGAGCGTCTGCGCGGTCTCCCCGGCCTTCTGCTGCGCCGAGGCGCGGCTCTCCGGCGGCAGGGTGACGATGTTGGCCCGCGCGGTGTGGGTCATGAGCTGCCACCAGTCGACCTGCAGCTGCTGCAGGCCGGCCACCGGCAGCGCGCCGTCGGTGTAGACCCGGTCGGCCCGGTCGCTGAGGCTGGCCATCCGGTCGATCCCGAAGACGCCGATGCCGATCGTCGTCAGCGCGACGACGAGGATCGCGCCCAGCAGTCGCGTGCGCAGGCCCCACCCTCCCGTCGTGGTCTCGGCGGGAGGCGTCTGCGGGACGCGGGTCGGGGTGGTGCTCATGTGCTGCCCTCCGTGGCGCGCGATCGGTCGCGTTCCACATCGGCAGCCCGGCCGCGGGCTTGAGCCGGCCCGGAGCGAGGCGGCCCGGAGCGAGGCGGCCCGGAGCGAGGCGGCTCAGAGCGAGGCGAGGAAGGCGGCCACGCCGTCGTCGTCGTTGGTGCCGGTGACGTCGGTGGCGGCGGCGAGCAGGTCCGGGTGGGCGTGCGCCATGGCGACGGCCCGGCCGCCGCCCTCGCGGACCCAGTCGAAGGCCGCGATGTCGTTGGGCATGTCCCCGAACACGACGACGTCGCCCGGGTCGATCCGGTGCCGGGCGGCGACCCGCGCCAGCCCGGTGGCCTTGGTGACCCCGCGGGCGGAGATCTCCGCGAGCGCGTCGGAGGAGGAGTTGGTGACCGTCGCGCGGTCGCCGACGACGTCCTCGACCAGGGCGACGAACTCGTCGCGCCCCATGTCCTCGTGGCGGGCCAGCAGCTTGGCCGCGGGCACGGCGACGATCTCCTCCAGCGGCGCCTCGGCGACGCCGGGCGCGTCGACGTCCCAGCGCGGCCGGTACACCGGCTCGTGCCGGAACTCCAGGCCGTACTCGACGGCGAACCAGGTGCCCGGCTGCACCCGGCGCAGGCCCGCGGTGACGTCGGCCAGCACCGCGGGCGGGAGCGCCTCCTCCTCGAGGATCTCGAAGGTCTCCAGGTCCAGCAGCACCGCGCCGTTGCAGCAGACCGCGGTGCCGCGGCCCAGGACCTGCCGGATGCGGTGCATCCAGCGCGGCGGGCGGCCGGTGGCCAGGACGACCGGGACGCCGTCGGCCCGCCACCGCTCCAGCTCGGCGACCGTCGCCGGGCTCACGGTGTCGTCCGAGCGCAGCAGCGTGCCGTCCATGTCGCTGGCGATCAGCCGGGGGCGCCAGTCAGACACCGGCCAGCACCGCCTCGAGGTAGCGGGCCACGCCGTCGGCGTCGTGCCCGCCGGTGCGGCCGCGGGCGGCCGCGCGGACGGCCGGGTGCGCGTTGGCCACCGCGACCGCGTGCCCGCCGGCGTCGGTGACCGCGCCGATCATCGGCAGGTCGTTGGGCATGTCGCCGAAGACGAGGACGTCGCCGAGGTCCACGCCGTGGTGGTCGAGCGCGACGGCGAGGCCGGTGGCCTTGGTGACGCCCGGCGGCAGCACCTCGATGAAGCCGAGGCCGGCGTGGGTCAGCTCGGCCTCGGCCGGGTCGACGACGCGCCGGGCGCGGGCCAGCAGCTCGTCCTGCCCGAGGGTGGACGAGCGGAGGAAGACCTTGAGCACCGCGCCCTCGGGGAGGACCGAGTGCCGGGGCAGCAGGTGCGCGGGCTCGGGGTAGGGCCAGTCGAAGCCGTGCTGCACGCGCAGCGCCGCCCGGGCCTCGGCCTGCTCGGCGGCGTCCTCGACGGCGAGCACGAGGTCCCCCGCCACCTCCTCGATCCGCTCGACGACGGCCTCGGCCTGCGAGCGCGGCAGGCCGACGGTGCGCAGCACCTCGTCGCGCTCGAGGTCGACCACGTACCCGCCCTGCGCGAGGACGGCGATGCCGCGGCCGCCGAGCGCCGCCCGCACGCTGTCGACCAGCCGCGGCCCGCGTCCGGTGACCCCGACGACGGGGATGCCGGCGGCCCAGCAGGCGTCCAGCGCCGCGCGGGTGCGGGGGCTGACCTCGCCGGAGGAGTCGAGCAGGGTGCCGTCGAGGTCGGTGGCCACCAGCCGCGGCCGCCACGTCCCGAGCTCGTCGAGCACGCCGCCGAGGTCGACGACGTCACCGGCCTCCGGCACCGCCGCCCCGGGGACCGGGAGCGCGGCCGGCGGCTGGCTGCTCACGCGGGCACCGGCGCGGCCAGGGTCATGCCGGGGGTGAGGACCTCGTGCCCGCCCAGCCACGGCCGCAGCGCCGCCGGCACGTGCACCGAGCCGTCCGCACGCTGGTGCACCTCGAGCAGGCAGGCGATGGTGCGGGCGATGGCGCACAGCGTGCCGTTGAGCGTGGCCGCCGTCTGCGGCTTGCCGTCCTCGTCGCGGTAGCGGATGGCCAGCCGGCGGGCCTGGAAGGTGGTGCAGTCCGAGGTGCTGGTCAGCTCGCGGTAGGTGCCCTGGCTGGGGAACCACGCCTCGATGTCGTACTTGCGGGCGGCGCTGGTGCCGAGGTCGCCGGCGGCGATGTCGACCACCCGGTAGGGCAGCTCGAGCGCCTGGAGGAACTCCTCCTCCCAGGCGAGCAGCCGCAGGTGCTCGGCGGCGGCCTCCTCGGGCCGGCAGAAGCTGAACATCTCGACCTTGTCGAACCAGTGCACGCGGATGATCCCGCGGGTGTCCTTGCCGTAGGAGCCGGCCTCGCGGCGGAAGCAGGACGACCAGCCGGCGTAGCGGCGCGGCCCCGCCGACAGGTCGAGCACCTCGTTCGCGTGCATCCCGGCCAGCGCCACCTCGGAGGTGCCCACGAGGTACAGGTCGTCGCGCTCGACCCGGTAGACCTCCTCGTCGTGCTCGCCGAGGAAGCCGGTGCCCTCCATCGCCTCGGGCTTGACCAGGGCCGGCGCGACGACGGGGGTGAAGCCGGCGGCCACCGCCCGGGTGACCGCCAGCTGGGCGAGGGCGAACTCCAGCAGCGCGCCGGGGCCGGTGAGGAAGTAGAAGCGGGCGCCGGAGACCTTCGCGCCGCGCTCCATGTCGATGGCGCCGAGCGCCTCGCCGATCTGCAGGTGGTCGCGCACCTCGAAGTCGTAGGAGGGGACCTCGCCCACGGTGCGCAGGGTGACCGCGTCGTCCTCGCCGCCGGGCGGGACGTCGTCGTGGACGACGTTGGCCAGCGCCAGGTGCGCCTCGCGCAGCGCGGCGTCGGCCGCGCGCTGGGCCTCCTCGGCCTCCTTCACCTGCGCGGCCAGCGCCTTCGCCCGCTCCAGGACGGCGGGTCGCTCCTCCTTCGACGCCCCGCGCACCGCCTGGGAGGCCGCCTTCTGCTCCGCGCGCAGGTCGTCGGCGCGCTTGACGGCGGCGCGGCGGGCCTCGTCGGCGGCCAGGAGCGCGTCGACCCGGGACTCGTCGGCGCCGCGGGCGCGCTGGCTGGCACGGACGACGTCGGGGTGCTCGCGCACCAGGCGCAGGTCGATCACGTCCCGATCGTAGGTGGGTCGCGCGGAGCCGCCCCGCGCACGCAGGCCGCGCCCACCCCCGGCGGGGTGGACGCGGCCGGCGCCCACGTCAGGGCGGCGCGCTCGTCGCCCGGGCACGGGACCCGGCCGGCGCCCCCGGACTCCCGGTCCGGGCCGCGGCGCGGTCCCGGCACCGGTCCATCTCCTGCGTGAGCACGGCGGGGTCCTCGTGCAGCCGGTCCCCCCGGTCGGCCGCCCGTCCCGTCACCCGTCGCACGCCCGGCGTGCTCGGTGCCGGCGCGCACTCCGGCGCACGTCCGCATCCGGGCGCACCCCCGCGCGCGAAGACGGTGCACCCGACCGGGAGGAGACCGCCGTGACCGCCACCCCACCGGGCAGCCGCGGGCGCTGGCTGCTGCTGGCGACCGCGCTCGGCCAGGCCGCGAGCCCGCCGTTGGCGGGGTTCGACCAGGGCTCGGGCAGCGACCCGGTGATCGTGCCGCCGGGACCGTTCTTCGCCATCTGGGGTCCGGTGGTGCTCGGCTGCCTCGCCGCCGCCGTGTACGGCTTCCCGCTGCGCCGTGCGACCGCCGACCCGTGGCGGCGGGTGCAGGTCCCGCTGTCGGTGGCGCAGGTGGGGTTCGTCGTCTGGCTGGTGGCCGCGGCCCGGCTGCCGGGGCTCACCGTGCCGGTCTTCGCCGGCATGCTGGCCGCCCTGCTGGTGTGCCTGCGCGTGCTCGTCGGGACGCCGGCCGACCGGGTGACCCGTCTCCTCCTGACCGGCAGCGTCGGCCTCTACGCCGGGTGGGCCAGCGCGGCCGTGTGGGTGAACGCGGCGACCGTCCTCCCGGGCAGGCTGACCGTCGGCACGCTCGTCCCCGCGCTGCTGGTCGTGGGCGCCGCGCTCACCGCCGCGGTCCTGGCCTGGCTCCTCCACGGGCAGCCCGCGTTCGTCCTCGCCGCCGCCTGGGCCCTCGTCGGCGCCCTCGTCTCCAGCGCCGGCGCCGGCGCCACCGCGCTCGTGCTGGTGACCGGCGCCGGGCTGACCGCCGTCGCCGTCTCGGCGGTGCTGGGAGCCCGGCGCACCGCGTGAGGACCGGCGCCTCCGGCGTCCGGTACGGGACACTGGGGGCATGCAGTTCCTGAACGGCCAGCGCCCGGCGACCGACCTCACCTACGCCGACGTGTTCATGGTGCCCAACCACAGCACCGTCGGCTCCCGGCTGGAGGTCGACCTGACCACGCCGGACCGGGTGGGCACGACCATCCCGGTCGTCGTCGCGAACATGACCGCGATCAGCGGCCGGCGGATGGCCGAGACCGTCGCCCGCCGCGGCGGCCTCGCGGTGCTGCCGCAGGACATCCCCGTCGACGTCGTCGGCGAGGTCGTCTCCTGGGTGCACGGCCGGCACCCGGTCTACGACACAGCGATCACCCTGTCCCCCGGCTCGACCGTGGGCGAGGCGCTGTCGCTGATGACCAAGCGCGCGCACGGCATCGTCGTGGTGGTCGAGGACGGCGTGCCCGTCGGCGTGGTCACCGACGGCGCCTGCCAGGGCGTGGACCGGTTCAGCCAGCTCTCGCAGGTCATGGCCGCGCAGCCGCTGACCGTCCCGGCCGGCACCGAGCTGCCGAAGGTCTTCGACGTGCTGGCCGAGGAGCGGGTCAGCGCCGCGCCGGTGGTCGAGGGCGAGCGGCTGGTCGGCGTCATCACCCGCAAGGGCGCGCTGCGCTCGACGGTCTACACGCCCGCGGTCAACGCGCAGGGGCAGCTGCTCACCGCGGCCGCCGTCGGGATCAACGGCGACGTCGCGGGCAAGGTCTCCGCGCTGCTGGCCGCCGGTGTCGACGTGCTCGTCGTCGACACCGCGCACGGCCACCAGGAGAAGGCGGTCGAGGCCGTGCGGGCGGCCCGGTCGGTGGCCGGGCCGGTGCCGGTGGTGGCGGGCAACGTGGTCACCGCCGACGGCACCCGCGACCTGATCTCGGCCGGGGCCGACGTCGTCAAGGTCGGCGTGGGGCCGGGCGCCATGTGCACCACGCGGATGATGACCGGCGTCGGCCGGCCGCAGTTCTCCGCCGTCGAGGAGTGCGCCGCCGAGGCCCGCCGGCTGGGGAAGCACGTGTGGGCCGACGGCGGGGTGCGCCACCCCCGCGACGTCGCCCTGGCGCTGGCCGCCGGAGCGGCCAACGTGATGGTCGGCTCGTGGTTCGCCGGCACCTACGAGAGCGCCGGGGACATCCACGACGACGGCAGCGGCCGGCTGTACAAGGAGTCCTTCGGCATGGCCTCGGCGCGCGCGGTCAAGGCCCGGACGGCGCAGGCGAGCGGCTTCGACCGCGCCCGGGCCGCGCTGTTCGAGGAGGGCATCTCGTCGTCGCGGATGTACCTCGACCCGGCCCGTCCCGGCGTGGAGGACCTGGTCGACGGGATCGTCGCCGGGGTGCGCTCGTCGTGCACCTACGCCGGGGCCCGCACCATCGACGAGTTCCACGAGCGGGCGGTGGTGGGGGTGCAGAGCGCGGCCGGGTACGAGGAGGGCCGCCCGCTGCCCACCAGCTGGTGAGGCCGCTCCCCCGGGAGGTCTTCGAGTCGCTGGTCGCCGACGCGCTGGACGCGGTGCCGCCCGACCTCATGGCCCTGCTGGACAACGTCGTCGTGCTGGTCGAGGACCGCAACGAGGACGAGCCGGACCTGCTGGGCCTCTACGAGGGGTACGCGCTGACCGAGCGCGGCTGGCAGTACGGCGGCGCGCTGCCGGACCGGATCATGATCTACCGCGAGGCGATCTGCGACGTCTGCTCGACCGCCGAGGAGGTGGTCGAGGAGGTGACGGTCACCGTCGTCCACGAGATCGCCCACCACTTCGGCATCGACGACGAGCGCCTGCACGAGCTCGGCTGGGGCTGAGCCCGGCGGGCGCGGGTCCGGGTGCCGGTCAGGCGAGGTCCTCGACCAGCCCGATGACGACGCCGGCCGGGCCGCGGACGTAGCAGTACCGGTGGACGTCCCCGTACCGCGCGACCTCGCCCACGAGCTCGGCGCCGTGGGGGCGCAGGCGGGCGAGGACGTCGTCGACGGCGTCGACGACGAACGTGAGGCGCGGGATGCCCGGGGTGTCCACCGGCGCCCTCGGCGCGGTGCCGGTGGCCGCCGGCGTGCGGAAGGTGGACAGCTCGACCCGGCCGTGGCCGTCCGGGGTGCGCAGGAAGGCGAGGTCTGCCCGGACGCCGTCCAGCCCGAGGAGCCGGTCCACCCAGTCGCCCTCGACCGCCGTCTCACCCTCCGGTTCCAGGCCCAGTTCGACGAAGAACGCGACGGCGGCCGCGAGGTCCTCGACCACGACCCCGACGTGGTCCATCCGGTAGACCGTCATGTCCCTGCACCGTAGGCGGACCGGGGCGCCGACCGGGGGCGGGACGCCCTCCGCCGGGGCCCCGCTCCACGCGCCCCGGCCGGCACCCCTGCCGGGGTCGGCGGGGGCCGGCGCCCGCGTACCGTGATCACCGTGCCATCCGACGTCGCCAAGGGCAGCGGGCTGCCGATCAAGATGCTGCACGACCGGATCCTCGTGGCGCTCCGCAAGGAGGACGGGGAGCGGCGCTCGACCGGCGGCATCCTCATCCCGGCGACCGCCCAGGTGGCCAAGCGGCTGGTCTGGGGCGAGGCGCGCGGTGTCGGCGCGAGCGTGCGCCAGGTGAAGGTCGGCGACCAGGTGCTGTTCTCCCCCGAGGACCAGCACGAGGTCGAGGTCCACGGCGAGGAGCTGATCATCCTGCGCGAGCGCGACGTGCACGCCGTCGCCGCGGAGCGGATCGAGGAGTCCACCGGCCTCTACCTCTGACGCCGCGTGCACGCACCGCGGGTCAGCGGTGGGCGACGACGACGTCGGTCATCGCCGTCAGCCAGCGGTGGACGACGGCGACGTCGGCATCGCTGAGGTCCTCCATCGCCGCGAGCAGCTCCCGCTGCAGCCCGCCGAAGTAGGCGGCGCCGGCCGCCATCGTCGGCGGGGTCATCTGCAGGACGACGCGGCGCCGGTCTTCCGGGTCGCGCACGCGCTGCACGTGCCCGGCCCGCTCCAGCCGGTCGACCAGCGCGGTCACCGACGCCGAGCTCAGCCCCACCGCGGCGCCCAGCCCGCCCGCGGTCAGCGGCTGCCCGGCCCGGGCGGCGTCCATGATCGCGGTCACCGCCCGGACGTCGGTGCGTCCGAGACCGTGCGTGTCGGCGAAGCGTTGACCGACGGCGTCGAGTTCGACCGTGAGCCGCCGCAGCAGCAGGGTGACCTCCACCCGCTCGCCGTCGTTGCGCGTCATCCGCCCACCCCCTAATCTCTCGAACATCGAGATTATCGGCCCTCGAGAGGATTCCACCATGGCCCGTCGGGTCCGCTGGTTGCTCCCCCTGCTCGTCCTGCTCGCCTGGCTGGGGGCCGCCGGCCCGCTCGGCTCGCTGAGCGGGCAGCTCACCGGCCTGCAGGAGAACGACACCGCCGCCTTCCTCCCCGACAGCGCGGAGTCCACGCGCGTCGCGGAGCTGTCCCAGGCGTTCTCCCCCACCGAGGCGATCCCGGCGGTCCTGCTGTGGGAGGCCGACGGCCCCCTCGACCCGGCCACCCTCGACGCCGTCGGGCAGGCGCTCGCCGAGGCCACCGCGGTCGCCGAGGACGCCGGCGCCCTGGCCGGGCAGGCCTCCCCGCCCATCCCGTCGGAGGACGGCGAGGCGGTGCAGGCGGTGCTGCCGCTGACCCCCGAGCTGGGCGACGAGATCATGACCGTGGTCGAGGACCTGCGCGCCGCGATCGCCGTCGACGGCACCGACGCCTTCGTCACCGGCCCGGGCGGCATCTTCGCCGACTTCGCCAACGGCTTCGCCGGCATCGACGGGCTGCTGCTGGCCGCGGCCTTCGGCGTCGTGCTGCTCATCCTGCTGGTGGTCTACCGCAGCCCGCTGCTGCCCTTCCTGGTCATCGGCACCGCCGGCCTCGCGCTCACCGCCGGCAACGCGGTCGCCTACCTGCTCGCCGACGCCGGCCTGATCACCGTCAACGGCCAGAGCCAGGGCATCGCGGCGATCCTGGTCGTGGGCGCCGCGACCGACTACGGGCTGCTGCTGGTCGCGCGCTTCCGCGAGGAGCTGCAGCGCGAGGCGTCCCGGTTCACCGCGATCCGCGTGGCGCTGCGCCGCTCGTGGGAGCCGATCGTGGCCTCCGGCGCGACCGTGGTCCTCGGCGTCCTGTGCCTGCTGTTCTCCGACCTCGCGTCCAACCGGGGGCTCGGGCCGATCTCGGCGGTCAGCGTGGCGCTCGCCGTCGTCGCGGCGCTCACCTTCCTTCCGGCCGCGCTCGCCCTGCTCGGCCGGGCGGCGTTCTGGCCGTTCCGCCCGCACGCCGGCGAGCCGCCGCGGGAGGGCCGGGGGTGGCAGTGGGTCGCGGCGCTGGTCGGCCGCCGGCCGCGGCGCGTGCTGGCGCTGAGCACGCTGGCGCTGGTCGCCGCGGCGGTGTTCGCGCCCACCTACGACGCGAGCGGCATCACCTTCAGCGACGCGATCCGCGGCGAGTCCAACGGCGTCGACGGGCAGGAGGCCCTGGCCCGCCACTTCGACGCGGGCTCCGGCAGCCCCACCGTCGTCGTCACGCCGGAGGGGACATGGCCGGAGGTCGCCGAGGCGGCCGCGGCCACCGAGGGCGTGGCGTCCGTCGCCCCGTTCACCGGCGGCCCGCCCGGCGGCGACCCGGTCGTCGTCGACGGGCTGGTGCGCCTCGACGTCACCCTCGCCGTCCCGGCCGACAGCACCGAGGCCATCGACCTCGTCCAGGACCTGCGGACCACGCTCGACGACGCCGACCCGGCCGCGCTCGTCGGCGGCGACACCGCGAGCAACCTCGACGCCCGGGAGACCGCCGCGCGCGACCTGCGGGTGATCGTGCCGAGCGTGCTCGTGGTGATCACCGTCGTCCTGGCACTGCTGCTGCGCTCGCTGGTGGCGCCGCTGCTGCTGGTGGCCACCGTGGTGCTCAGCGTCGGCGCGACGGTCGGCGTCGCCGCGCTGCTGTTCGACGGCGTCTTCGGCTTCCCCGGCAGCGACCCCGGCATCCTGCTGATCGGGTTCGTGTTCCTCGTCGCCCTGGGGATCGACTACAACATCTTCCTCATGACCCGGGCGCGGGAGGAGTCCGTGCGGCACGGCACCCGCGACGGCGTCCTGCGCGCGCTGGCCGTCACCGGCGGGGTCATCACCAGCGCCGGGATGGTGCTGGCGGCGACGTTCGGGGCGCTGGCGGTGCTGCCGCTGCTGTTCCTCACCCAGCTGGCGTTCCTCGTCGGGTTCGGCGTGCTGCTGGACACCTTCGTGGTCCGCTCGCTGGTGGTGCCGTCGGCGGTGGCGCTGCTCGGCGACCGCACCTGGTGGCCGAGCCGCCTGTCCCGCCGCCCGTCGCCGGAGCCCGAGCGGGAGCTCGAGCCGGCGTGACCGCGCACTTCCGCGGAGATGCACGGTGCATCTCCGCGGAAGTGCCCGCTCAGACCTCGCCGGCGCGCAGGCGGGCGAGCCAGTCGGCCGCGTCGGTGAACGCGGCGTCGGCGGCCTCGGCGGGCACCGGCCGGTTGGTGCGGCCGTCGGCGCGCGGGTACGAGCCGAGGAACCGCACGTCCTCGCAGACCCGGTGCAGCGCGGCCAGCGCCTCCCCCACCCGCGCCTCGGCGACGTGCCCCTCGCAGTCCAGGGAGAACGAGTAGACCCACAGCCGGTCGCGGGTGGGCCGGGACTCGATGCGGGTGAGGCTGATCCCGCGGACGGCGAACTCGCGCAGGACGTCGAGCAGCGCGCCGGTGCGGTCGGCGACGACGGCGACCAGCGAGGTCTTGTCGTCGCCGGTCGGCTCCGGCAGCGCCCCGGGGCGGGACACGAGCACGAAGCGGGTGACCGCGCCGGGGAAGTCGGCCACGTCGTCGGCCAGCGGGACCAGCCCGTAGCGCTCGGCGGCGATCGGCGCGCACACCGCGGCGTCGTGCTCGCCCTCGGCGACCGCCCGGGCGGCGGCCGCCGTGGAGGAGGCCGGCAGGGCCGGGACGCCGGGCAGCCGCTCGGCCAGCGTGCGCGCGGTCTGGGCCAGCGCGTGCGGGTGGCTGACGACGGCGCGGACGTCCCCGAGCCGGGTGCCGGGGCGGGCGGCGAGGACGAACGCGACGGGGAGGAAGACCTCGCGGGTGATGACCAGCGGGTCGCCGTCGGCCAGGCCGTCCATCGTGGCCGGGACCGAGCCCTCGACCGAGTTCTCCAGCGGCACCAGGGCGGCGTCGGCGTCCCCGGCGCGGACCGCGGCCAGCGCGGCGGCGACGCTGGCCGCGGGCTGCCGCACTCCCTCCCCAGGGGCAACGGCGCTGCTCAGCGCGGCTTCGGCGAAGGTACCCTCGGGCCCGAGATAGGCGAACCGCGTCGGAGGCGTCTGGGGCACCCGACGAGGGTAGTGCGGTCGGGCCGGGGCGCAGTCCGGGTCCGGGGGGAACTGCCTCGCCGCCGGCCCGTGCGGCCGGTCGCCCGGCGTCGAGGAGGAGGGATGCGTGACCCCCGGCCCCGCACCCGTCACCGACGGTGACCTCGATGCTGCACTGCGGCGCCTGCTGACGGCGAGCAGCCGGGACGACGCCGACGCCTTCCGGGACGGGCTCGACGACGCCGAGGCCGCGTTCGACGCCGCGAGCGACCCCCGTTGGGCGGCCTGGCGCCACGCGCTGGCCGCCCGCCGCGGCCTGCTCGACGGCGACCGGGACGCCACCGGCGCCGGGGTGGCCGCCGCCCGCGACGCGCTGGGCGCCTGCCCGCCGTCGGCCTCGACGGCCCTGGTCCTGGCCTACCTCGCGCACGTCGAGGCGACCGCCGACCACCCCGACGCGGCGATGCTGCTCGCCGTCGACGCCAGCCTGCTCACCGAGCAGCTGTCCCCGCCCGCCGAGGAGCCGTCCCGCGCGCTGTCCCAGGCGCACCTGTGGCTGTCGCTCACCCTCACCGCGCTGGACCTCGAGGAGCTCGCCGTCGCGCAGGCCGAGCGCGGGCACCGGGTGGCCGCCGCCCTGGCCGACCCCGCCGACCTCTGGCAGCTGCTGCAGCTGTGCGCCCGGCAGAACACCGAGCTGGCCCAGACGCTGCGCCGCCGCGGGAAGGCCCGGCGGGCCCGCGAGCTGGCCGGCGCCGCGCTGGCCTGCGCCGGCGACGCCCGCGCGCTCGACGTCGAGCCCGACCCCGGCGACCTCGACCTGCTCGACGTCGTCCAGGCCTGGGCGCTGGCCTGCCACGACGACCTCGACGACGCCCTCGGCCCGCTGCGCAGCGTGCACCGGCGGGTGCACCGCACCGGCGGCACCTGGCTGCGCGGCTACGCCGACCTGGCCCTGTCCCGGCTGCTGTCCCGGCTGTCGCAGGTGCACACCGGCGGCGGGCACGGCGAGGAGGCCGCCGACCTGCTCGTCGACGCCGCCGGGGCCTTCGCCGCCACCGCCGACCGGCGCCGCTACCGGCAGTGCCTGCTCGAGCTGGGCCAGGCCACCGCCGCGATGGGCCGGCCCGCCGAGGCGCTGTACTGGCTGGACGCCTACCGCGCCGACACCGGCCGGGCGCACGCGCGCAGCCGGGAGCTGTGGGCGGAGATGTTCGTCCGCCGCAGCCGGCTGCGCGAGGTCGAGCGGCAGGCCGCCGTGCTGCGCCGGCACGCGCTGGAGGACCCGCTGACCGGGCTCGGCAACCGGCGCAGCGCCGAGCGCCGGCTGGCCGGGCTGCGGCTGGGCGCCGAGCCGCTGTCGCTGGCCGTCGTCGACGTCGACCGGTTCAAGGAGGTCAACGACGACACCTCCCACTCGCACGGCGACGAGGTGCTGCGCCGGGTGGCGGCGCTGCTGCGCGAGCACAGCCGCGTCGGCGACGAGGTCTACCGCTGGGCCGGCGACGAGTTCCTCGTCGTCCTGCCCACGGCCGGCCCCGCCCAGGCGCTGGCCGCCGCCGAGCGGCTGCGCGCCGCGGTCGCCGACGCCGACTGGGCCGACCTCGCGCTCCCCGAGCCGATCACCGTGAGCATCGGCGTGGCCACCGCGCCCGCGGCCGAGGACGACGCCGCGCCGGTCGGCTGGCGCTCGCTGTTCGACACCGCCGACCTGCACCTGTTCTCCGCCAAGCGGGGCGGGCGCAACCGGGTGCGCGCCCCGGGCCTCGTGGACGGGGGCCCGGCCGACGGGGGCACGGCGGACGGGGGCGCGGCCGAGGGGGCGCCGTCGTGAGCGCCGGGCGCGCCTGGGACGCCAGTGACGCGACGGGCGACGGGACCGGTGCCACACGGCGCGCCCGGCCCGCGCTCCCCGCGGAACCGCGCGACGGCGTGCACAGTGCGGTGGTGCCACCGGGAGCCCTGCACCACCGGGTGACCGCCGCCCTCGCCAACTGGCAGCTCGACGACGCCGAGCGGCTGCTGTCGGTCGTCGACCCGTCGACGCCCTACGGGGCCGGGCCGTCCGGCGCCGCCACCGGGCGCGACGGCGAGCCCTCCCTCGGCCGCGCCTGGGCCGACACCCTCCGCGCCGAGCTGCTGGTCCGCCGGCTGCGCGTCGCCGGCTTCACCCTGGTCGGCGAGCCGCTGGACGCGCCGGAGGCGACCGAGTCGCTGGACCTGCACGCCGGCGTCGCGGGCCTGCTCGAGCGCGGCGACGACCGCGCCGACCGGCCCGCCGGCGACGGCGACCCGCGCTCGGAGTCGGCCGCGCACGCCGCCGAGGCCATCGCCCTCGTGCGCTCGGCCAAGGCCGCCTTCGACGCCACCGACGACGCCGTGCAGCGCGCCGCGGGCCTGGCCCGGCACGCCCGCATCGAGCTGCTGTCGCGGCGGATCGACGCGGCGATGGACGAGGCGGTCGAGGCGGCCAGCCTGCTCGACCCCGCGCTCCCGCCCGACGCGCTGCTCGTCGACACCCTCGGCACGCTGGCCGGGGTCCTCGCCGACCTCGAGCTCATGCCGCTGGCCCTGGACTACCAGCGCCGCTCCCTGGAGGCGGCCGGCGCGGCCGCCGGGCAGGGCACGCTCGGCCCCGACGACGGCGACCCCGACGTGCTGGTGGCCCGGGCGGCCACCTGCCTGGGCGAGCTGTGCGCGGAGCTGGGCGAGGCGCTGCTCGACGACGGCGAGCCCGAGGCCGCCCGGACCCACTTCGCCGAGGCCCGCGGGCTGGCCGAGCAGGCGCTGGCCCAGCTGCCGCCGGACGCCGACGGCGTCGTCGCCGCTCAGGTGGTGCACGGCTGGGCGCTGGTCGGGCTGGGCGAGTCCGCCGCCGCAGCCGGCCCGCTGCGCGCCGCCGTCCGCACCACCAGCGCCACCGGCGACCGGGCGCTGCTGGCCTCGGCGCTGCTGGGGCTCGGCCGGGCGCTGCGCCGGCAGGGCGACGGCCGGAGCGCCGACGAGCAGCTGGCGCGGGCGCTGGCGCTGGCCACCGAGCACGGACTGCCCCGGCTGCGGCGGGCGGCGCTGCGCGAGCTGTGCACGCTGCACGCCGAGCTCGACGACGCCGGCCGCGCACTGCCCTACCTGCAGGCCTACCTCGCCGACGAGCTGGACCGGGTCGACGAGCGGCGCACCCGCTGGGTCGAGCTGTTCGGCCGGCGCAAGAGCCTGCTGGAGAACGAGCGCGCGGCCGGGCAGCTGCGCCGCCAGGCCTACGAGGACCCGCTCACCCACCTGCCCAACCGGCGCTACGCCGAGGCGCGGCTGGACGGGCTGCTCAGCGCGGGCACCACGCCGGCGCTGGCGGTCGTCGACGTCGACCGGTTCAAGGCCATCAACGACGCCGTCGGGCACCCCGGCGGCGACGCGGTGCTGCGCGCGGTCGCCGACCTGCTGCTGGCCGGGTGCCGGGACACCGACGAGGTGTGCCGGTGGGCCGGCGACGAGTTCGTCGTGCTGCTGCCCGACACCACCGCCGAGCAGGCCGAGCGGGCGCTGGAGCGGATCCGCCGCGCCGTCGCCGCGCACGACTGGACCGCGCTCGGCCTGCCGGTACCGGTGACGATCAGCGTCGGCATCGCCTCGGCCACCCGCGGCGACGACCGCCGCACGCTGTTCGCCGCCGCCGACGGCGTCCTCTACGACGCCAAGCGCAGCGGCCGCGACCGCGTCGTCCGGCTGTCGGCGGTCACCCAGACCCGGGCCCCGGACACGCCCGCGGAGCCCCCGCCGGCGCCGGCCCGCCCGTCCGGGCGCGCGTCGGTGCAGGTCGGCCCGGTGCAGTCCTCGCCGCTGGACCCGGTCGGCGGCTTCGCCGCGCTGCTGGCCGACCCGCCCCTGTCGCTCGGCAGCGCCGGCCGGCCCGCGCTCGCCCCGGCACCCGCGGCCGCCCCGGCCCGCCCGGCGCCGGCCGAGCCCGACGTCGTCTGGGGTGTCGGCCGGTCCACCGAGCAGGTGCTGGCCCTGGTCCGGGAGACCCGCGCGGCGCACCCGGACCGGCCGGCGCTGGTCGTCCGGGCCACCGCCGACACGCTGGTCGCGCTGGCCGCCGCGTACGACGGCTCCACCACGGTCGACGCCGCGGCGATGTCGGCCGCCGTCGGGCCGATCCCCGAGCCGCTGGGCCGGGTCGGCGTCCTGTGCGCCAGCACCGCCGACGCGTCGGTGGCCGCCGAGGCCGCGTTCGTCGCGCGGGTGACCGGCACCGAGGTCGTGCGGGTCGACGACGTCGGCGGCAGCCGGCTGCGGCCGCTGCTCACCGACCGCACCCTGCTCGACGACGTCGACTGCCTGGTCGTGGTCGCGGGCCTGGACGCCTCGCTGGCCGGCACGGTGGGCGCGATGACCGACGTGCCGATCGTCGCGGTGCCCACCTCGACCGGGCAGCCGGGCTCGTTCGGCGGGTTCGGCGCGCTGCTCACGATGCTGAACTCGGCCTCGCCGGGCGTCGTCGTCAGCAACATCGACAACGGCCACGCCGCCGGCGTCTTCGCCGCCCGCATCGCGAGGCGCACCGCCAGGTAGGGAGGGGCGCCGCGTCGGGTGGCGAGCCGCCCTGCGGAGGACGGCGGACCGGTCGCGGGGCCGGAGGCTCCCGACCGGGACGGCGTGGCAGGGCTCAACGCCGCTCGGGGACGGCACCTGGCCGCGGTGTCGGCCGGAAGGCCGACCACGTGATCGGCACCACCGCGAGGAAGAGGACGGCGACGGCGAGCGCGGAGCCCAGCGCCCACGCGCCGAACACCAGCAGCGACGCCAGCTCGATGCCCAGGCCCGCGACCGAGGTGACCGTGGCCCGCGCCGCGCCGGGCACCTGCTCCTGCAGCCGCGCCTCGCCCACCACCAGCACGGCGAGGTACAGGCCGTAGGACAGCGCGACGGCGGCCAGCGCGACGGGCGTCCCGACCAGCGCCCCGGCCGCCAGCAGCGCCGCGGAGACGGCCAGCAGGACCGGCAGCGCCCGCGACGGCAGCCGCCCCAGCCGGCCGGCCAGCGCCGCGCCCGCCGCGCCGGCCAGCGCGACCCCGAGCACGGCCACCGGCACCAGCTCGGTGGGGACGCCGCGGTCGCGGGCCATGACCGGGAAGTACTCCTCCAGCGCGTCCAGCCCGCCGAGCAGCGCGACGGCGACCACGGTCAGCCGCAGGGTCGGCCGGCGCAGCGCCTCGCCGACGGCGGCGCGCAGGCCCGGGCCGGCGTCGTCGTCCTCGTCCCGGGTGGGCGTGGTCTCGGGGAAGCGGGTGGCCAGGGCAGCGGCGGCGAGGCAGACGCCGACGCTCGCCCAGCCGACCAGCGTGTAGCCGCCGGCCTCGACGAGCACGCCGGCCAGCAGCGCGGTGGGCACCTGCACGAGCAGCTCGGTCGCCGTCATCGCGCCCCGGACCCGGACGAAGTCCTCCTCCGCGCCGACGGCGGCCAGCGCCTCGTAGACCAGCGCCTCGGCGGCACCGGAGACCAGCGCGCCGCCCACGCCCCACACGACGAACCCGGCGGCGAAGCCGGGCAGCCCGGGCGCCACGGTCCAGAGGACGAAGCCGGCGGCCTCCAGCACCCCGGCGAGGACCAGCGCGCCGCGGCGCGACCAGCGGTCGGCGAGCACCCCGGTGGGCACCTCGGCGAGCAGGGCGGTGACCGACCACAGCCCGAACAGCCCCGAGACCTGGGCCGGGGTCAGCCCGGTGTCCAGGAACAGCAGCGCGTAGAGCGGGTAGACGGGCACCAGCCCGGACAGCGCGGTCCAGGCCACGGCCAGGCGGGCCAGCGGCCGGGCGGGCGACGGCGGTGCGGTGGACGACGGGCGTCAACGGAACGGCACGGGACGACGGTAACCAGCCCCACACCCGGGCGCACCGGGTTTACGAGGGCCCGTCGACTAGCCTGGGCGGCCGAGGAGGGGAGTAGCCCCCCGTCCGCTGGTCGACATGCTGGCGCGCTCCCGCGGGAGCCGCCCGGTCAGCGGGCCCGCGCCCCGCGCGGGTGGGCGAGACCTCCGGCCTGAGCAGTCGTCGCGCTGCCGGTCGGAGGCGTGCGCCCCCGCCCGGCCGTGCCGAGCGGAAGAGAGAACCACCCGTGATCGTCTGGTCCGTCGTCGTGACGGCGTTCGCCCTCGTCCTGCCGGTCGAGCTCCCGGACAAGACCCTGTTCGCCAGCCTCGTCCTCGCCACCCGGTTCCCGCCGCTGCCGGTGTTCGTCGGCGTCGGCACCGCCTTCGGCCTGCAGGTCGCCATCGCCGTCACCGCCGGCAGCCTGCTCTCGCTGCTGCCGGAGGCGCTGGTCAGCGGCGTCGTGGCGGTGCTGTTCCTCGTCGGGGCGGTCCTGCTGTGGCGCAGCGCGTCCGAGGGGCCCGAGGACGGCGGGGAGGCGGCCGACGCCCGGGAGCGGACGTCGTTCCTGCGGGCCGCCGCGATCTCCTTCGGCGTGCTGTTCGCCGCGGAGTGGGGCGACCTGTCCCAGCTGGCCACCGCGGGCCTGGCCGCCCGGTTCGACGCGCCGGTGTCGGTGTTCGTCGGCGCCTGGGCGGCGCTGCTGACCGTCTCCGGGCTGGCGGTGTTCCTCGGCAAGACGCTGGCCGACCGGCTGCCGGTGGCCCTCATCCGCCGGGTGGCCGCGGGGCTGTTCGTCGTCTTCGCCGTGTTCGCCGCCGTGGAGACCGTCCGCGCCCTCACCTGATCGGGGGACGGCCGCGGGCCGGGCGGTGCGGACGGCGGGCGCGAGGTCCGTTGCCTCCTCCATGACCGTCTCCACCCCGCCCGACCGCGACGCCGTCGCCGCCGACCTCGACGTGCGCGAGCTCGCCCGGGACGCCGAGCTGGCCGCCGTCGTGCGCGTCGCCGCGGACGTGGCGGGTGTGCGGTACGCGACGGTCAACCTGCTCGACGCCTGCGAGCAGCACCAGCTGGTGCCGCACGGCTTCCTGGGCTGCTCGTCGCCGCGCGAGGAGTCGCTGTGCGCGGCGGTGAACGCCGGCGGCCCGCGGGTCGAGGTGATCGAGGACCTGGCCGCCGAGCCGCGGTACGCGGGCAACCCCTGGGTGGACGGCCGCCGCGCCCGCGTCCGCGCCTACGCCGGCGCGCCGCTGGTCGTCGACGGGGCGACGGTGGGCACCCTGTGCGTCTTCGACTCCGAGCCGCACGCCTTCGCCCCCGGCGCCGGGGACCGCCTGGCCGACCTCGCCGCGGTCGTGGTGGCGCTGTTCCAGCGGCGCCGGCAGGCCCGCCAGCTCGCCGACCTCGCCACCGCCAGCGCCGCCGCCCGCGACCAGGCCCAGGCCGCCGCGACCCACGCCGCCCGCTCCGAGGCGTTCACCCGCGCGCTGCTGGAGGCGCTGCCCGTCGGGGTCGTCGCCGCCGACGCCGACGGGCGCATCACGCTGTTCAACCGGCTCTGCCGGCAGTGGCACGGGCTCCCCGAGGCCTCCGCCGACCGCGTCCAGGGCGCCCGGCTCACCGAGGACGTCGTCGAGGCCTTCGGGCTGAGCACCCCCGACGGGCGCCGGCTCGGCCTCGCCGAGGTCCCCCTGGCCCGCGTCTACGCCGAGGGGCGGGTCCGCGACGCCGACATGGCGATCGACCTGCCCGGCGTCCCCCTGCGGGTGGTGCGCGCCTCGGGCACCCGCATCCGCGACGCCGCGGGCCGGCCCACCGGCGCCGTCGTCGCGATGATGGACGTGACCGCCCAGCGCGAGCTCGAGGCCCGGCTGCGCGAGGCCGCCCTGCACGACGCGCTCACCGGCCTGCCCAACCGGGCACTGCTGCTGGACCGGCTCGGGCAGGCGCTGCAGGTCCAGGCGCGCGAGGGCCTGGCGGCCGCGCTGCTCTACTGCGACCTCGACGGGTTCAAGGGGATCAACGACACCCTCGGCCACGCCGCCGGCGACGCCGCCCTGCTGCGGATGGCCGCGGCGCTGCGGGCGGCGGTGCGCCCGGGCGACACCGTGGCCCGCATCGGCGGCGACGAGTTCGTCGTGCTGTGCCCCGGCACCGGCACCGAGGCCGCCGCCCGGCGCCTGGTCGGCCGGATCGCGGCCACCCTCGCCTCCCCCACCGACGGCGGCCCGCCGCTGCGCTCGAGCACCGGCGTCGCCCTCTCCCGGCGGGGCGACACCGCCGACAGCCTGCTGCGCCGCGCCGACGCGGCGATGTACGCGGTCAAGCGCTCCCGTCGCGGAGCAGCGCGAGGCGCGTGACCAGCACGTCGGCCTGCGCGCCGGGGTCGGGCCAGGGCTCGTCCGGCCTGCTCGCGCGGAGGGTGACCAGCCCGTGCAGCGCCGTCCACACCAGGGCGGCGTCGGCCCGCGGGTCCCGGCCGGCGGAGACCCCGGCGGCCACGCAGGCGGCCACGGCGGCGACGAGGACGTCGAAGGCGCGCGCCCCGGACGCCGGCCGCCGCGGGCCGAACATCGCCCGGTAGCGCGCCGGCGCGGCGAGGCCCGCGTGCACGTAGGCCCGGCACCCGGCGCGCAGCCGCTCGGCCGGGTCGTCCAGGCCGGCCGTCGCCTCGCGGATCGCGGCGACCAGGTCGGCGAACCCCCGGTCCACGACGGCGTCGAGGAGCGCGGCCAGGTCGGCGAAGTGCCCGTAGACGGCGGGCGCGGTCACCCCGGCCTCGCGCGCGACCCCGCGCAGCGTGACCGTCTCGACCGCGCCGGTCCGCTCGAGCAGGGCGGTCGCGGCGGTCACCAGGTCGGAGCGCAGGTCCCGGGCCACGGAATCGACTTTACAGATGTGAAGCGGCGGGCCTACCGTCGCTTTACATCTGTAAAGGAGGACCCCGATGGCCGTCATCCCCGACCTGCCCTGGACCGCCGACCGGCAGCCCGCGGGCCCCGGCGTCGTGCTGGTCACCGAGCTGCGGCTGCGGCGCCTGGCCGACGTCCCGGCCTTCTTCGCCGCCTCGCTGGCGATCCGCCGCCAGGTGGCCGGCTCCCCCGGCGCCCGGTCGCTGCTGCTGCGCGCTCGGCCGCTGGCGCGCACGTTCACCACCGTCTCCTGGTGGGACGACGAGGCCGCCGTCCGCGCGTTCGCCCGCACCGACCCGCACCGCTCGGCGATGCGCCGCTGGGCGCCGCGGCTGGCGTCGTTCGGCAACCGGACGCTGCCCGGGAACGGCGCCGCGCCGACGGTCGACGCGGCGCTGGCCGCCGTCTAGCCGGACTGCTCCAGCGCGCCGGAGGCCGCCCACTCGGCCAGCCGCCGCTCGGCCTCCCCGGGGCTGACGTCCTCGACCCGGGTCATGACCGCCCAGCGGTGCCCGAACGGGTCGTAGATCGAGGCGAACCGGTCGCCGGTGACGAACGTGGCCGGCTGCTCCCGCACGGTGGCGCCGCGCTCGACGGCCGCGGCGACCACCGCGTCGACGTCGGGGACGTACACGCAGGTCGAGGCGCTGACCCGGTCCTCGGCCTGCCCGGTCGGCGCGACCAGGCCGAACTGCGGGTTCGGGTCGCCCAGCTGCAGCCGGCCGGCGCTGAACTGCAGCTCCGCGTGGGGCACGGTGCCGTCCGGGGCGTCCATCCGGCCGACCGTCGTCGCGCCGAAGACCTCCTCGTAGAAGCGGATCGCCTCCGCCGCGGGCGAGCAGACGAGGAAGGGGGTGAGGGTCGTGTAGCCGTCCGGGCGGCCGTCGGTGATCGCCATGCCCGCACCCTGCCCGCCGCGACCGGGTGCCGTCTTGGACGAACCCGACACCCCGCTCAGGGCAGCGTCGGGATCCAGTCGGCCAGCGCCCGGCCGATGGCGTGCGGCGAGTCCTCGGGGACGAAGTGGGAGCCGGGCACGGTGACCTCGCTGACCGAGGGCCACTTCCGCACCAGCGCGCGTGCCCGCCCGGTCAGCAGCCAGCCGGGCTCGGCGTTCACGAACAGCTTCGGCACGGCGCTGGTCCGCAGCCAGTGCCCGTACCGCGCGACGACGTCGTGGACGGCCGGCGGCACGTTGGCGATGGGGAGCTGGCGCGGCCACTCGAGCGTCGGCCAGCGGTCCTCGCGCTCGCGGAACGGCTGCCGGTAGCGCTCGTGCGCCTCCGGGGGGAGTCCGCGCAGCACGGACGCCGGGAGGATGCGCTCGACGAAGACGTTCTTGTCGAGGATGACGACCTCGCCGTCGTCGCTGCGCATGGCCTGGAAGATCTTGCGGCCGTCCGCCGGCCAGTCGGCCCAGGTCATCGGGGTGACGATCGCCTCGGTGAAGGCCAGGCCGCGGACCGCCTCGGGGTGGCGGTGCGCCCAGGAGAAGCCCAGCGCCGAGCCCCAGTCGTGCAGCACGAAGGTGACCCGCCGCTCCACCCCGAGCGCCTCCAGCAGGCCGTCCAGGTGCGCGGCGTGCGTGGCGAAGGAGTAGGTGCCGCGCCGCGGGTCGGGCAGCTTGCCGGACTCCCCCATGCCGACCAGGTCCGGCGCGATGCAGCGGCCGAGGTGCTGCACGTGCGGGATGACGTTGCGCCACAGGTAGGACGACGTCGGGTTGCCGTGCAGGAACACGATGGGGTCGCCCTCACCGACGTCGACGCAGGCCATCTCGGTGCCGCGGACGGTCACCCGCCGCCGGGGGAAGGGGTCCTCGGGCGAGACGACATCGTCCTGGTCGGCCATGCGGCGATCCTCGCCCAGGCGCCGCTCGCCCGCCGTCCGGGGATCGCGCTCGACCCCGACGCGACGATCGCGCTTGACCCTGACGCGACGTCAGGCTGTGCACTCGTCGCCGTCAGGGAGGAGGGACCGGGATGAAGGTGGGCGAGGTGGCGGCGCTGGCCGGCGTCACGGTGCGCACGCTGCACCACTACGACCGGATCGGCCTGCTGTCGCCGTCGGGACGCACCGCGGCCGGCTACCGCCGCTACTCGGCGGCGGACCTGGACCGGCTGCACCAGGTGCTGCTCTACCGCGAGCTCGGGTTCCCCCTCGAGGAGGTCGCGGCCCTGCTGGACGACCCGTCCGCCGACCCCGCCGAGCACCTGCGCCGGCAGCACCGGCTGCTGCGGGACCGGCTGGAGCGGACGCGGGCGATGGTCGCGGCCGTCGAGAAGGAGATGGAGGCGAGGCAGATGGGGATCGCACTGACCCCCGAGGAGCGGTTCGAGGTGTTCGGCGAGCACGACCCGGAGCGGTACGAGGCCGAGGTCCAGGAGCGGTGGGGCGACACCGACGCCTACCGCGAGTCCGCGCGGCGCACCGCGGCCTACACGAAGGAGGACTGGGTCCGGATCAGGGCCGAGGGCGAGGACCTCAACCGGCGGATGGCCGAGGCGCTGCGCGGTGGCGTGGCGCCCGACTCGCCGCAGGGCATGGACCTGGCCGAGGAGGCGCGGCAGCAGATCTCCCGGTGGTTCTACGACTGCCCGCCGGAGATGCACGCGGCGCTGGGCCGGATGTACGTCGAGGACGAGCGGTTCACCGCCACCTACGAGCAGGTCGCGCCCGGGCTGGCGCAGTGGGTGAGCACCGCCGTCCAGGCCAACGCCGCCCGCCGCAGCTGAGCTCCCCGGGGGGGGGGGGGGGGGGGGGGGGGGGGGGGGGGGGGGGGGGGGGGGGGGGGGGGGGGCGGGGGGGGGGGCGGGGGGGGGGGGCGGCGGCGGCGCGCGCGGGCCGC
>NZ_JBJGZI010000049.1:0-16981 GCF_054050455.1 Geodermatophilus sp. SYSU D00684
GCGGCCGCGGCGGGGGGGGCGGCCGGGGCGGCGGCCGGAGCGGGGCCCGGGCCGCCGGCGCCCGGCGCCGCGGTCTCGGGCCAGTCGTCGTCGGCGGCCGCGGGGGACGCCGCGGCGGGCGCCGGGCTGGGCAGCGGGCCCGCGGCCGCCGGGGCGGGCGGGGCCGCGGGCGGCGCGGCCGCAGGCGCCGCGGGCGCGGCCGGCCCGGGTGCGGCCGGGGGCTGCGCGGCGCGCTGGGAGGGGCGGACGTACTCGCGCCGCGGCGGGCCGCCGCGCTCGGCCGGCGCCGGCTCCTCGCGGACCGGCGCGGGCCGCGCGGTCTCGCGGGCGGGTGCCGGTGCCGATGCCGCGGCCGCGGCACCGGTACCGGCACCGGCCTCCGGCACGCCGCCGATCGCCAGCCGCCGCTCGAGACGCTCGAGCCGCTGCAGGGCACCCGCGGCGGTGTCGTCGGTGGCCGGCAGCAGCATCCGCGCGCAGACCAGCTCCAGCAGCAGCCGCGGCGCGGTGGTGCCGCGCATCTCGGTCAGCCCGGCGTGCACGGTGTCGGCCAGCCGGGACAGCGTCGCCGACCCCAGCGCCTTGGCCTGCTGCACCATCAGGTCCAGCCGGTCGGGCGGGCAGTCGAGCAGGCCGTTGGCGCCGGCGTCGGGCACGGCGTCGAGGACGATGAGGTCGCGCAGCCGGTCGAGCAGGTCGGTGGCGAAGCGGCGCGGGTCGTGCCCGGCCTCGACCACGCGGTCGACGGCGCGGAAGACGCCGGGGGCGTCCTGCGCGGCCAGCGCGTCGATGGCCTCGTCGAGCAGCGCGTCGTCGGTGACGCCGAGCAGCCCGACGGCGCTGGCGTAGGTGACGCCCTCGGGCCCGGCGCCGGCGAGCAGCTGGTCGAGGATCGACAGCGAGTCGCGCACCGAGCCGCCGCCGGCCCGGACGACCAGCGGGAACACCGTGGGCTCGACCTGCACGCCCTCGGCGGCGCACGTCTTCTCCAGCAGGCCGCGCAGCGTCGTCGGCGGCACCAGGCGGAACGGGTAGTGGTGGGTGCGCGAGCGGATCGTCGGCAGCACCTTGTCCGGCTCGGTCGTCGCGAAGACGAAGACCAGGAACTCCGGCGGCTCCTCGACCACCTTGAGCAGGGCGTTGAAGCCCTGCGTGGTGACCATGTGCGCCTCGTCGACGATGTAGACCTTGTAGCGGCTGTTCACCGGCGCGAAGAACGCGCGTTCCCGCAGGTCGCGGGCGTCGTCGACACCGCCGTGGCTGGCCGCGTCGATCTCGATGACGTCGAGCGAGCCCGGGCCGTCGGGCGCCAGCGCGACGCAGGACCCGCACACCCCGCACGGGGTCGACGTCGGCCCCTGCTCGCAGTTGAGCGAGCGGGCGAGGATCCGCGCCGACGACGTCTTGCCGCAGCCGCGCGGGCCGCTGAACAGGTAGGCGTGGTTGATCCGGCCGCCGTCGACGGCGTTGACCAGCGGGGTGGTCACGTGCTCCTGGCCCACCACCTCGGCGAAGGTCGCCGGGCGGTACTTCCGGTAGAGCGCCAGAGCCACGCGGCGAGGTTACGCGGCACCGCGGACAGCCCGGTGGACCTCTGGTCCGCCGGTCCTGATCAGCGCACGACGGTGTCCGGGTCGGCGTCCAGGAGCGCGAGGTCGGCGCGCGACGGCAGCCCCTCCCAGTCGCCGGGCACGGTCACCGCGAACGCCCCCGCCGAGGTCGCCAGCGCCAGCCGCTCCTCCGGCGGCAGCCCCAGGCACAGGCCGCCGAGGTACCCCGCGCCGAACGCGTCCCCGGCCCCCACCGGGTCCACGACGTCGACCCGGCGGGCCGGGACGAGGCGGATGACGCCGTCGACGCTCGACAGCGAGCCCGCCGCGCCCTTCTTCAGCAGCACCTGGCGGGGTCCCAGCGCCCGCAGCCCGGCGAGCAGCGTCCGGTCGTCCGGGCCCTCGACGAGCAGGCGGGCCTCCTCCTCGGTCGCCAGGACGACGTCCGCGGCGCGCACCAGCTCGTGCAGCACCGGCCCGGCCTCGGCCGGGGACCACAGCGCGCTGCGGTAGTTGAGGTCCACCGACACCGGCACGCCGGCCGACCGGGCCTCCTCCACGGCGGCGAGGACCGCCTGCCGCGCGGTGGCGCTGAGAGCCGGCGTGATCCCGGTGACGTGCAGGACACCGGCCGCGGCGACGACCGCGGGGTCGACGTCGTCCGGGGACAGCCGGGAGCCGGCGCTGCCGGAGCGGTAGTAGAGGACGCGGGTGGCCCGCGCGGCCCGCCGCTCCTTGACCATTAGCCCGGTCGGGGCGCCGGGGTCGACGACGGCGGTCGTGGTGACGCCCTGCCCGCGCAGCGTCATGGTGACCAGGCGGCCGAACTCGTCGTCCCCGACCCGGCCGATCCAGGTGGCCGGCACGCCCAGCCGCACCGCCCCCACGGCCAGGTTGGACTCGGCGCCGGCGATGCCGAGGCGCAGCGCGGGCGCGTGCCGCAACAGGCCGACCTCCGGCGGCCACAGCAGCGCCATGGTCTCCCCCAGCGTGACGACGCCGCGGGCGACGGCCGGGTCCCCCGCTGCGCTCACGCGCCGGACCGCCCGCGGGCCACCGCGTCGAGCGCGGCGCGGGCCCGGTCGGCCAGCCCGGCCAGCTCCGCGTCGTCCTCGAGCGCCCGGCCCAGCAGCGGGCCGCCCATCCCG
Source organism: Geodermatophilus sp. SYSU D00684 (assembly GCF_054050455.1). Taxonomy (NCBI): domain Bacteria; kingdom Bacillati; phylum Actinomycetota; class Actinomycetes; order Geodermatophilales; family Geodermatophilaceae; genus Geodermatophilus; species Geodermatophilus sp. SYSU D00684. The sequence continues at coordinate 2,699 of NZ_JBJGZI010000049.1, forward strand.
ACGGCGAGCGCGCCGGCCTGCAGGTAGCCGGGCACGTCCTCGACGCCGACGCCGCCGGTGGGCACCAGCGGGACGTCGTCGAGGGGGCCGCGCACCTCGCGCAGGTACCGCGGGCCGCCGGCCGACCCCGCCGGGAAGACCTTCACCGCGGTCGCCCCGAGCTCCCAGGCGCGGGCGATCTCCGTGGGCGTGAGGGCGCCGGGGTACCAGGCCAGTCCCCGCTCGGCCGCGCGCCGCCCGACCGCCTCGTCGGTGTTCGGGGCGACGACGAAGACGGCGCCGGCGTCGGCGGCGCGGTCCACCTCCTCGGGCCGGCGCACCGTGCCGACGCCGATCTCGGTCCCCGCGCCCGCGTCGGCGGCCAGCCGGCCGACCACGTCCAGGGCGCCGGGGGTGTTCATCGTGACCTCGAGGCAGCGGACGCCGGCGTCGAGGAGCACCTCGCAGGCGGCGGCCAGCCGCTCCCCGGAGCGGCCGCGCAGGATGGCGACCAGGCCGCTCCCGGTGAGCACCGGCCCGGGCTGCAGGCGGGCGCCGGTCACCGCGCCGCACCCATCCGCCGGATGCCCTCGAGCAGGTCGTCGGTGTCGGTGGCCAGCGACAGCCGCACCCACCCCTCGCCGAGCGGCCCGAACGTGGTGCCGGGCGCGACGGCGACGGAGTCCCGGCGCAGCAGCTCCAGGGACCACGCCCCCACGTCCCCGCCGCTGCGGTCCCGGACGTCGACCCACAGGTAGAAGGCCCCCTCGGGGCGCAGGTACCCCATCCCGCAGGCGCCGAGCGCGTCGACGGCGAGGTCGCGCCGCTGCCGGTAGGTCTCCCGCATCGCGACGACGTCGTCCTGCGGGCCCTGCAGCGCGGCCAGCGCCGCGGCCTGGGCGGGGGCGTTGACGCAGGCCAGCAGCGGCTCCTGCAGCTTGGCCGCCTGCCGGGCGACGTCCTCCCCGGGGCTGACCAGGTAGCCGACGCGCAGCCCGGTCATCGCGTAGGTCTTGGAGAAGCTGAAGGCGCTCAGCACGCGGCCGTCCCGGTCGAACCGGCCGGGGCTGACGTGCGGCCGGTCGAAGGTCAGCGCGTCGTAGCACTCGTCGGACAGCAGCCAGAGGTCGTGGTCCTCGGCGAAGCGGACCAGCGCCTCGACGTCGGCGGCCGGCAGCACCGTGCCGAGCGGGTTGGACGGGGTGTTGACCACGATCAGGCGGGTGCGGTCGGTGACCAGGCCGGCCAGCTCGCCGGGGTCGGGGCGGAAGCCGTTCTCCGGCCGCAGGGGGTAGCGGACCGGGACGGCCTGCAGCAGCTGCACCGCCATGGCGTAGTTCGGCCAGCCGGGGTCGGGGATGAGCACCTCGTCGCCGGCGCTGAGCGTCAGGGACAGCGCGTTGTGCAGCGCCTGCGCCCCGCCCGCGGAGACGACCACCTGCGCGGGCGTCGTCGGGAAGCCGTTGACGGTGCTGACCTTCTCCGCGATCGCCCGCCGCAGCGGGTCGATCCCGGCGTTCGGGACGTAGTGCGTCTCCCCGGCGGCGTACGCCGCCCGCGCGGCCTCGACGACGTGCGCCGGCGAGGGGAAGCTCGGCTCCCCCACGTGCAGCCCGATCACCGGGCCGGGCAGGCTCCACGCGAGGTCCATCACCTGTCGGATGCCGGAGCGCGGCATGGTCTCCGCCCCGGTGGCCAGGCTGGGCATGGGTCGGTCGTCTCCTCGTCGGGTCGGGTCAGGCCGCGGCAGCGGCCAGGCGGGGGAACAGCGCGCGGGCGGTGCCGCCCGTCACGCGGGCCGCCTCCCGCTCGGTCAGGCCGGGCAGCGCGGACGCCACGAGCCCGGCAAGGGTGTCGTACCCCGGGACGTCGCTGGGCCACGGGTGGTCCGAGCCCCACAGCAGGCGGTCGGCGCCGTAGGCGGCGGCCAGCCGGCGCGTGACCGGGAACAGGTCGGCGTACGGCGGCTCCTCGGCCGAGAGCGCGTACTGGCCCGAGACGAGCACGTGCACCCGCGGCGCGTCGGCCAGCCGCAGCAGCCGCTGGACCAGGGGCTCGGGCAGCGGGTCGTCGAACCGGGGCCGGCGGTGCTCGTCCACCCACATGTCGTGGGGGCAGAAGCCCAGGTGGTTGAGCACGACGACGAGGTCGGGCAGCAGCCGCACGAGCTCCTCGAGCAGCGGCAGCTGCGGCGGCGGCAGGTAGCTCCACAGCGGCAGCCCCTCCTCGGCCATCAGCCGGAGCACCGGCAGGGCCGGGGACTCCGCGACGGGCCGGGACGGGTCGCCGAGCCAGCCGGTGCGCAGGGCGCCGAGGTCCCAGCGCTCGCGCCGCCGGCGCAGCGCCGCGACCGGGTCGGCGCCGGTGGTCCCCAGCTCGGCCCCGGTGGCGACGGCGACGCCGGCGAACCGGGTGGGGAACCGGGCGAGGGCGTCGGCGACGTCGTCGTCGTGGGTGTCCAGGGCGACGAGCACCGCCGCGTCGACGCCCGCGGCGGCCATCCGGGCGAGCAGGTCCTCGGCGGGCGCCTCCCGGTCCGCCGGGGCCAGCTCGTCGACGCCCCGCGGGGACACGGCGGCGGACCGGAAGACGTGCGCGTGCCCGTCGACCACACCGCTCACCGCCGGGTCCGGGTGACGAACACCGCCGCCGCCGCGAGGATCACGACGCCGCGGATGAGGTCGGTGAGCGTCGCCGGCAGCTGGAGCAGGGTGACCGAGCTGCTGACCAGCGACAGCAGCACCACGCCGCCCATCGTGCCGACCAGGCTGCCGCGGCCGCCCAGCAGCGACGTGCCGCCCAGGACGACGACGGTGATGGCCGACAGCTCCAGGCCCTGCCCGGCGGTGGGCGACCCGACGGTGGCCCGCGCGGCCAGCAGCACGCCGGCCAGGGCGGCCAGGACGCCGGCCAGCACGTAGGCGGTGACCAGGACCCGCGCCACCGGGACGCCGTTGGACCGGGCCGCCGCCTGGTCCCCGCCGACGGCGAACAGCTGCCGCCCGAACGCCGTCCGGTGCAGGACGAACGCGACGACGGCGAGGGCCAGCAGCAGCACGCCGAAGGAGTAGGGCACCGGGCCGACCCGCTGCAGCGCGATCGTCGACAGCGCGGTGGTGACCCGGCCGGTGGGCGTCGTGCTGATCGTGAAGGCCGCGCCCTGGATGAGGTAGAGGGTGGCCAGGGTGACGATGAACGGCGGCAGCCCCACCCGGGCGACGAGCACGCCGTGCAGGAGGCCGACCAGCGCGCCGAGCAGGAGCATCCCGACGACGACGGGCGCCGTGCGGATCGGGTAGCCGTTGATCAGGATCGCCGTCAGCAGGGCCGACAGGGTGGCGAGCGAGCCGACCGCCAGGTCGATCCCGCCGCTGAGCACGACGAGGTGCTGGCCGAGCGCCGCCAGCCCCAGGACCACGGTGGCCGTGAGGACGTTGGCGATGTTCGCCGGCGCCCAGAAGCCGCCGGCGTCGGCCACGGTCAGGGCCAGCACCGCGACCAGGACGACGATCCAGACCGCCGCCCCGGTGCGGGTGAGGCTCGCGAGCAGGGACCCGCGCGTGCGGGCGGGGGCGACCCCGGCCGCGGCGCTCACCGCGTCACCCCCGCGGTGTCCAGGGCGAGGTGCATGACGTTCTCCTCGGTGACGTCCTCGCCGGCCAGCTCGCCGACGACGCCCCCCGCGCGGCAGACCAGGACGCGGTGGGACAGCCCGAGGACCTCGGGCAGGTCGCTGGAGACCACGACCACCGCCATCCCCTCGGCCGCGAGGCCGGCGATGAGCCGGTAGATCTCCGCCTTGGCGCCGACGTCGACGCCGCGGGTGGGCTCGTCCAGCAGCAGCACGCGCGGCCCCCGCCGCAGCCACTTGGCCAGCACGATCTTCTGCTGGTTGCCGCCGGAGAGCTGCCAGGTGCCCTGCTCCGGACCGGACGCCCGGATGCCCAGGCGGGCCTGTTCCTCCTCGAACACCGCCCGCTCCCGGCGGGTGGAGAGGAAGCCGCCGCGCAGCACCTGCCCCAGCGCGGCCAGCGTGGTGTTGGCGCGCACCGGCAGCGGCAGGACCAGCCCGTCGGTCTTGCGCTCCTCCGGGACCAGGGCGACGCCGGCGGCGATGGCGCGGCGGGTGCCGGTGGGCACCGGGCGCCCGGCCACCTCGACCGTGCCGGCGGCCCGGCGGTGCTCCCCCGCGATGGTCCGCAGCAGCCGGCTGCGCCCGGAGCCGACCATGCCGGCGACGCCGACGACCTCGCCGGCGCGCACGTCGAGGTCCAGCGGCGCGGGCGTCCGGTGGGTGCTGACCGGGACCAGGCCGCGCACCCGGAGCACCGTCTCCGCGCCCGGCTCGCGCAGCGGCGGGAAGACGGCGTCGACGTCGCGGCCGACCATCTCGCGGATGATCCGCGGCACGTCGTAGTCCGACGCCGGCCCCGTCGAGACGACCCGCCCGTCGCGCAGCACGGTCACGTCGTCGGCGAGGTCGGTGACCTCCTCGAGGAGGTGGCTGATGTACACCACCGCCACGCCGTCGGCGGCCAGTCCGCGGACGACGCCGAACAGCGCCTCGAGCTTGTCGCCGGAGAGCACCGCGGACGGCTCGTCCAGCACGATCACCCGGCTCTGCCGCACCAGCGCGCGGGCGATCTCGACCATCTGCTGGTTGGCCAGCGACAGGTCCTCGGCCCGGGTGCGGGGGTCGAGGTCGCCGAGCCCGACGCGGGCCAGCGCGGCCCGGACCTCGCGGTCCTGGGCCGCGCGGTCGAGGAGGCCCCGCGCGGTCCGCTCCTGGCCGAGCATCACGTTGTCGGCGACGCTCATGGCCGGGAGCACGGTCAGCTCCTGGTAGACGGCGCTGATCCCGGCCGCCATCGCCTGGCGGGGGTCGGTGAACCGGACCGGCTCGCCGTCGAGCAGCAGCTCCCCCTCGTCGGGGACCTGGTTGCCGGTGAGGATCCGGACGAGCGTGGACTTGCCGGCCCCGTTCTCACCGACGAGGGCGTGGACCCGACCGGGCCGACACGAGAGGTCGGCCCGGTCGAGCGCCCGCACGCCGGGGAAGGACTTGGTCAGTCCCCGGGCCTGCAGGACGGCCGTCGTGGAGGACGCCATCGGTTCAGCACAGCCCCAGTTCGCGCAGCTGCTCGTCCGGCAGGCCGGAGGGGACGAACAGGTTGTCGCTGCACTCGGGCCGCACGTACTCGTCGATCTGCTCGTGCGTGAAGCTCGGGCTGTCGATGTAGACCTTGTCGAGGACCGGCTCGCCCTCGAGCACCGACATCGCCGTGTCCAGGCACTCGGTGCTCTGCTCGGGCGGGAAGGACGACAGCGCGAACCTCACGTCGGTGCCCTGGACCGCCTTGAGGAACGCGTTGATCGCGTCACCGGTCATCGGCGGCACGGGGCGCCCGGCCTCCTGGTAGGCCTGCACGACGCCCAGGTCGCCGTAGCCGGAGTCCGACCAGATGCCGTCCAGCTCCGGGTACTGCGTCACCAGGTTGGCGGCCACCGTCTTGGCCACCGTCGGTGACCACTCGGTGTACTGCTCGGTGACGACCTCGATGCCCGGGTACTGCGAGAAGACCTCGAGCGCCGCGGCCTTCTGGAACTCGGCGGTCGGGACGCCGGCCAGGCCGCTGAGGACGGCCACCTGGCCCTCGCCGCCCAGCTGCTGCACCAGCCACTCGGCGTACATGGTGCCGAGCAGCTCGTACTGGCGGGTCACGGTGGACACCGCGCCGCTGTCCGCGCCGAGCCGGCCGGCGCAGAGGACCACCGGGATGCCCTGGGCGGCGGCCGCCTGGACCTGGCCGGTGATGCCGTCGCCCATGGGGACGACGACCATCGCGTCCGGGTCCTGCGAGGCCAGCTGCTGGATGTTGTCGACCTGGGCGGTGGCGTCGCCGTTGGCCGAGGCGTAGAGGACCTCGACGCCGAGCTCCTCGGCGTGGGCGCGGAAGGCCTCCTCGTTGGTCAGGCCCCAGGAGTTGGTGGGGCCCTGCGCGGCGAAGGCGATCCGGTAGGTGTCGCCGCTCTTCGGCTCGGCGGCCCACTCGGAGGTGTCGACCTCGCAGATCTCCTCCTCGACGGGCTCGAGCTCCTCGAGGCCGAGCTGCTCGGACGCCGTGGTCCACGCCTCCCGGTAGGTCGCCTGCGCCTCCTCCGAGTTGGCGCACTCCTCCCCTCCACCGCCCCCGCTCGCGGACGTGCCCTCCTGCTCCGTGCCGCAGGCGGCCACGAGCGCGGCCGCCATGCCGAGAGCCAGGGGCAGGCGCAGCCGGCCCAGGCGGCGCGAGGTGCTGACGTGTGTCCTCATCGCACTCCATCCCTCTGCTTGTTCCGACGAGGGGACCGGACGGTCCACCCGCTGCTCTGGAGCCAGACGGCGAGCAGGATCACCGCGCCGCTCACCACCAGCTGCGCCCCCGCCCCGGCGCCGAGCTGCCGCAGCCAGGCGAGCAGCACGGCCAGGAGGACCACACCGGCGACCGTCTGGCCGATCCGGCCGCGTCCCCCGGTGAGGGCGATGCCGCCGATCACCGCGGCGGCGACGGAGTTCAGGTCGAGGCTGCGGGACAGGCGCGCGTCCACGTAGCCGATGTAGCCGGCGTTGATCAGCCCGGCGAGGACCGCGAGCAGGGCCGAGGCGACGAAGCAGCCCACGACGATCCACCCGGTGCGCACCCCGGACAGCGCCGTCGCCCGGGCGTTCGCCCCGGTGGCGTAGAGCCGCCGCCCCAGGCCGGTGCGGGACAGCACGACGCCCGCGACCACCGCGACGGCGAGGAAGACCCAGGTGGGGACGGGGACCCCGAGCCACCGGCCGGTCCCCAGGCCGCCGAGCCCGCCGGGGATGTCGCCGGAGGGCGCGCCCCGGGTCCACGCGGTGATGACGCCCTGGACCAGCACGAAGGTGGCGAAGGTGGCGACGAACGCCGGGACCAGCCGCCGGACGACGAGCAGCCCGTTGAGCAGACCGACCACCGCTCCGGCGCCGAGGGCGAGCAGGACGGCGCCGAGCAGCCGGTCGTCGTCGCCCTGCGTGTACTCGGCGAGGATCACCGTGGTCAGCCCGACGACGGCGCCGATCGACAGGTCGATGCCCCCGACCAGCAGCACCAGGGTCTGGCCGATCGCCGTCACGCCGATCAGGCCGACCTGGAACAGCACCAGCCGCAGCACCCCGCCGCTGTAGAAGCCCGGCGTCGTGATCGCCGCCAGCAGCAGGACGATCGCGAGCCCGGCCAGCGGGGCCACCAGCGACAGGGCCCGGCGCACGAGGTCCCGGCCGGTGCCCGGGCCGGCCGCCGCCGTCCCCGCCGTGGTGCCCTGCGTCGGTGCCCCCGCGGTCACGACGTCCCCTCCCGTTCCTGCGCCGTGAAGGCCCGGGCGAGGTGCTCGTACAGGTCGACGGCCCGCCGGACGGCGGCGACCGAGACCCACTCGTCGGCCCCGTGCGCCCGGCGCAGCAGCCCCGGCCCGAGCGCCGGCAGGGTGGCGATCCCCTGGGCGGCGGCGAACCAGGTCGCGTCGGTGGTGCCGGGGAAGACCGACAGCGGCGGCGCGCCGCCCAGCACGGCCTCGCAGGCCTCCTGCGCGGCGCGGGCGACGGCGTGCCCCGCGGGCACGGCCGCCGGCGGCAGCCAGTCGTTGGGGGCGGCGTCGTACTCCACCGCGAGGTCGGCCCCGGTGTCGCCGGCCACCCGGGTGACCAGCCCGGTGAACGCGTCGGTCACCGCCCCCCGGTCCATCCCCGGCAGGAGCCGGACCTCGGTGTCGACGGCGACCCGGCCGGGCAGCACGCCGTAGCCGACGCCGCCGCGGAAGGTCATGCCGGTGTTGACGGTGGCCGACCAGCCCTCGAGGGCGTCGCCGTTGGCCGGCACGGTGAGCTCCAGGTCGTCGGCGACGGCGGTGACCAGGCGGGCGGCGTCGACCCCGGCGTTGCGGGTTCCCGGGACGCCGGACAGGCTCGAGTGGCCCTGCCGGCCCCGGGCGACCAGCCGCAGCCGGGCGATCCCGCGGCTGACCAGGTGCACCCGGTCGAAGTCGTCCTCGATCCCGCCGGGCTCGCCGATCACCACGGCGTCGGCGTCCAGCGGGCGGGTGGAGGCGACGTGGTGCGCGCCGTAGGTGGCGCCGTCCTCCTCGTCGGCGGTGAGGAGCAGGCTCAGCCGGCCCCGCCCCCCGGGGTCGCGGGCCAGCCGGGACGCGGCCACGAGCATGGCCGCGATCGCGCCCTTCATGTCGGCCGAGCCCAGCCCGTACAGCCGGTCGCCGTCGACGTCGGCGCCGAGCGGGTCGACGGTCCAGGCGGCGTCCCCGACCGGCTTGGTGTCCAGGTGGCCGGACAGCACGAGGTGGCGGCCGCCGGGCCCGAGGTCCAGCGTCACCAGCAGGTTGGGGCGCGCCGGGTCCAGCGCCAGCACCTCGGCGGCCGGGAGGCCGAGGGCCGGGAGCGCGTCCCGGACGACGCCGGCGACGGCGCGCTCGTCTCCCGGGGGGTTCGGGCTCGGCGTCCGCACCAGCGTCCGCGCGAGCTCGACGACGTCGAGGACGTCGCCGACCGGTCCGTCCGCCGCCCCGGTCACTTGTACCGCCGCGCCCAGTCCTGCCCCTGCCACGTCTGGAACGTGACCGGGACGAGCCGGTAGAGCCAGCGCGGCTTGTCGAGGGTCGGCTCGAGGTACTTCGGGCCGTTCTCGCCCAGGTAGCGGGTGGACATGCGCTCGGCGACGGGGACCCACTGCCCGCCCACGTTGGGGCGCTCGACCAGCTCGGCGCGGCACTGGGCCACGACCTTCCGCTGGGCGCCCTCCTCGTCGACGGTGATCGCGCAGCGGGGTTCGGCCTCGAGGTAGCGGCCCCACGCCGCCTTCTCGCGGGGCACCACCCAGAACGCCTCGCCGTCCCACTCCTGCCAGCACGGCACCACGTAGGGCCAGCCCTGGTCGTCCAGGCAGGCGAGGCGGGCGATCCGCGGCTCGGCCAGGAACGCGGCGACCGCGTCCTCGTCGAGCCTGCCGACCTTGCCGCGCCAGCTCTCGTCCTCGCTCACGGGGTCCTCCTCTCGGCGCCCGGGGTCTCCGGGCCGCTGGTCAGGGCGCCGGCCAGGCCGTCCCCGGGCAGCGGGGCGCCCAGCCGGCGGGACAGCTCCGTGGTCACCCGCAGCACGTCGGGCGCCAGGCGCTGCACGTCGTCGCTGGTGAAGCGGTAGGCGGGCGCGGACACCGACAGGCCCGCCACGACGGCGCCGGTGTGGTCGCGGACGGGGGCGGCGACGCAGCGCACGCCCTCCTCGTTCTCGATCTCGTCGGTGGCGTAGCCGCGCTCCCGGATGCCGCGCACGTGCGCGAGCACCGCGGGCACCTCCGTGAGGGTGTTCTCGGTGCGCCGCTCCAGCGGCTCGGTCAGCAGCGCGAGCACCTGGTCGTCGTCCCGCCCGGCCAGCAGCACCTTGCCGATGCCGGTGCAGTGCAGGGGGTTGCGGGAGCCGGGCCGGGCGGCCGGGCGGACCGGCTTGGGGCTGTTCACCGCGGCGACGTAGAGCACCTGGCGGCCGTCCAGGACGCCGAGGAAGCAGGTCTCGCCGCTGATCTCGACCAGTTCCTCCATGAGCTCGGCGGCCTGCGAGCGCAGGTCCAGCCGGTCGAGGAAGGACTGGCCCCAGGCGGCGACGCGCGGGCCGAGCGTGTACGCGCCCTGGCCGTCCACGCGGAGCACCTCCGCGCGGCAGAGGACGTCGAGCAGCCGCAGCGCCGTGGGGCGCGGCAGCCCGCTGGCCTCGACCAGGTCGACCAGGCGCAGCGGGCGGTCGCTGTCGGCCACGTGCTCGACCAGCCACAGGCCCTTGACCAGGGCCTTGGCCGATCCGGCCGCGGAAGTGGACGCAGCGTCCAGTTCGGCTTTGGACACGGGGTCCATTTTGTGGGGATCGCGTTCCCGCACAAGACCCCGGCGCGTGACGATCTCGTTTCGCGGCGCCTCAGCGCCCCCGGCACCGGGCGCGGGACCGGCCGGGCGCGCGCCCGGCGGGGCTCACGGGGTGAGCTCGAGCAGGAACTCGACCTGGCCGCGGTCCTCGACGCGGACGAAGCCCAGGTTCGGCGCCGGGATGCCGAAGTCGGCGAACACGACCGGGACGGCGCCGGAGACCTCGACCCCGCCGGCGGTGCGGACGACGGACAGGTCGGTCTGCACCGGGCGGGTCGTGCCGCGCAGCGTGAGGTCGCCGGTCACCGGCACGGTCACCGGGGTGCCGCCGAGCTCGGGCAGGTCCACGGGCCCGCGGACGGCGAACGTCGCCGTCGGGTACGTGCCGACCTCCATGACCTCGTCGCGGAAGTAGCTGTCCCGCTGGCTGCGATCGGTGGCGATGCTCGCGACGTCGACGACGACCTCGGCCGAGGCGATGTCCCCGTCCTGCACGACCACCGACCCGGTGACGCGGTCGGTGGTGCCGGCGACGGTCACGTCGGCCCCGTTGAGCACCTCGTCGACCCGGTAGCCGGCCGAGGAGCCCGGGGCGACCGTCCAGGTCCCGTCGGTGTCGGCGGCGAGCTCGACGTCGGAGGGCTGCGCCTGCACGGTCGGCGCCGCGGCGGCGTCCTCCTCGAGCGCGGCGTAGACCAGCGGGCCGACGCCCAGGCCGAGGGCGAGGACCGCGACCAGTCCCCCGACGATCCACCACGCGCGACGGCGACGGGCCATGACGAGCTCCTCTCCTCGACGGATCGAGGATGCTGGCGCACCGACCTGGGAGCCGGCTGTGAGCCGCGCCGTGGGAGCGGGAGACCGTGCCCGGGAAGTGAGGGACCCCCCGCGCACCCGCCAGAGCCCGCTTATCCTTGCTGCCTTCCGGCCCTGGGGAGGTTCACGGGGTGACGCCACACGAGGGGTCTGCACACCACTGTAGAGGACGCCCCCCGCTAGCCTCACGGTCCATGGCCCCCCGGCGCGCCCTCGTCCTGCCCCCGCCCCGCTCCTGACCCGGAGCACCGCGGGCTGACCCGCGCGGCCGGCACCCCCGCCGTCCGCCGCTGCGCCGTGCTCCGGACCCGGTCCCCCGTCCGGAACCAGCGCCCAGGAGCGTCGTGTCCACCCTGTCCTCCCCCGCCCTCTCCTCCCCCGCGGCGAGTCGCGGGTTCCTCCTCGTCGTCCTCGCCTCGCTGTGCTGGGGCACCGCCGGCCTGTCCGGCCGGCTGATCGGCGACCGCAGCGACCTGTCCGCCCTCGACATCGCCTGGTACCGCCTCGCGATCGGCGCCGCCGCCCTCGCGGTCGCCTGGCTCGCGACCGCCCGCCGCCGCACCACGGCGGTCCCGGTGACCCGGCCGGTCGCCGTCCGGCTCGCCCTCGTCGGCGCCGGGCTGGGCGCCTACCAGCTCGCCTACTTCAGCGCCGTCGAGCGGGCGGGTGTGAGCATCGCCACGCTCGTCGCCCTCGGCCTCGCGCCGCTGCTCATCGCCGTCGGCGGCACGCTGCTCGGCCACGGCCGGCCGAACCGGGCGACGCTCGTCGCGCTGACGGTCGCCCTCGTCGGGCTCACCCTGCTGGTCGGCGTCTCCGCCGGCGCGGACACCGGGACGACGGTGCTGCTCGGCGCCCTCATGGCCAGCGGCTCGGCGCTCGGCTACGCCGTCGTCACGCTGGCCGGCGGCGGCGTGCCGGCCGGCGTCCCGGTCACCCTGGCCGGCTTCGCCGGGGGCGCGCTGCTGCTGACCCCGGTGGTCCTGGCCGAGGGCCTGTCGGTGCCCACCGACGGCGCGGCGCTGGCGGTGCTGCTCTACCTGGGGCTGGTGCCGAGCGCGCTGGCCTACGGCCTGTTCTTCACCGGCGTGCGGACGGTGCCGGGGGCGGTGGCCTCGATCGTCACGCTGCTCGAGCCGCTCACCGCGACCGTCCTGGCCACCGCGTTCCTCGGGGAGCGGCTGGCCCCGGCCGCCGTCGCGGGCGGCCTGCTGCTGCTCGCCGCCGTCGCCGGGCTCTACGTCCGCCAGCTGCGCCGGGCGCCGGAGCCGGTGGCCGGGGCGTAGACCACGACGGGCCCCCGGCCGTCGGCCGGGGGCCCGTCGTGTCCGTGCGGAGGATGGGAGATTCGAACTCCCGAGGGGTTGCCCCCAACCCGCTTTCCAAGCGAGCGCCATAGGCCACTAGGCGAATCCTCCAGTGCGCCGATCGTACCGGGCGCCGGGCCGCGGGTCAGCCGCCGCCCCGGCACGGGCGCGCCGCCCCGGGTGGTCCGCGGGGGCGGCACGGGGCAGGCTGGACCGGTCGCACACCGCACGGGCACCGCACGGGGCCGCACGGGGGAACCGAGGAGGCAGGACGGGATGAGCGAGCCGGATCAGGTCCGACCGGAGGTCGTGGAGGCCATCGTCGCCGTCCTGCGCGGAGCCGACCCGGCGGGGCTGCCGCCCTCGGCGACCGCGGAGGAGAAGGCGGCCGCCAAGGACCGCTACCTGTCGGAGTTCGCCGCCGAGCGCAGCAAGCGCGACCGCCAGGCCCGGGCGTGGGAGCTGCTGCTGACCCGCGGCTACGACGAGCCGCCGACGTGGGCGCGGCTGTTCGACGACCTGGCGCCCGACGCGGTCGCGCAGCTGGGCGAGCTCTACGACGTCCTGCCCGAGGGGGCGCAGGAGGAGTACGCACGCCGCTACGGCGTCCCCAGCACGGTCTGAACCGGCCCGTGCCGGGCGCCCGCCTCCGGGGTAGGAGCCGCCCGTGACCGCCACCGTCCCCGGCCGCCTTGTGGCCGGCCGCTACCGCCTGCTGGAGCGGATCGGCGGCGGCGGCATGGGTGCGGTGTGGCTGGGGCGCGACGAGCTCCTCGACCGCCGGGTGGCGGTCAAGCAGGTGCTCCTGCCGGCCGGCGCCGACCCGGAGACGACCGACCACCACCTCCAGCGAGCGCTGCGCGAGGGCCGGATCGCCGCGCGGCTCACCCACCCGCACGCCATCTCCGTCTACGACGTGGCGCTCGAGAAGGGCGTCCCGTGGCTGGTCATGGAGTACCTGCCCTCCCGCAGCCTGGCCGTGGTGCTGGCCGAGGACGGGCCGCTGCGCACCGACCAGGTGGCGCAGGTCGGCGCCCAGCTGGCCGACGCGCTGGCCGCCGTCCACGCGGCCGGGATCGTCCACCGCGACGTCAAGCCCGCCAACGTGCTCATCGGCCGCGGCGACCGGGTCGAGGGCCTGGTCAAGATCACCGACTTCGGCATCTCGCACGCCAGCGGCGACGTCACGCTCACCCAGACCGGCCAGATCACGGGGACGCCGGCCTTCCTCGCCCCGGAGGTCGCGCAGGGCGCCGGGATGACGCCGGCCAGCGACGTCTTCTCCCTGGGCGCCACCCTCTACACCTGTGTGGAGGGGCAGCCCCCGTTCGGCATGGACGACAACGCGCTGCGCCTGCTGCACCGGGTCGCCGGCGGGGAGATCCGCCCGCCCGCCCGCGCCGGGTCGCTGGAGCGGCCGCTGCTGCGGATGCTCGCCCGCGACCCCGCCGACCGGCCGGAGATGACCGAGGTCCGCGACGTGCTCGCCAAGCTGGCCGCCGGCCGCGACGGCGACACGACGACGGTGCTCCTGGCCCGCACCGACCTGCGGTCCTCCCGCGACCGGGACCGGACCGCCGCGGTGCCGGGGCCGGTACCCCCGACCGACCCGGCGGCCCGCGCGGACCCGCCGACCGCCGTCCAGCCCGCGGCCGCCCCCACCGGCCCGCCGGCCGGGCCGGAGCCCGCCGACCGCCCGGAGCCGGGATCCGCCGCCCGGCCCGGGCCGCCCCGGACCGGGCCGACCGTCGGGGCCCGGCGCCGGCGCCGCCGCCCGCTGCTGGTGGCCGCGCTGGTCCTGCTCGTCGTTCTGGCCGCGTCGCTGGGCACCTGGCTGGCCGTGCGCGGCGACGGCGGCAGCCCGTCGGCCGACCCCGCAGCGCAGAGCACGGCGGACCCGACGTCGCCGGGCACCGAGCCCACCCCCGCGCCGGAGACGGCGACCGGGTCCGCCGGGGAGCCCACCCCGGAGCCGACGGAGACGACGCCGGCGGACGAGGCCGAGCCCGCGTCGGACGCGGAGGGCGAGGCGCGGCAGACCCTCGAGCAGTACTACGAGTACCTGCCCGGCGACCCCGAGAGCGCGTACGCGATGACCGGGCCGAGCCTGCGGTCGCGGGCGAGCTTCGACTACTACCGCGACTTCTTCGGCCGCTGGGACGAGGTGTCGCGGGGGGGGGGGGGGGGGGGGGGCGCGCGGGCGGGGGGGGGGGGGGGGGGGGGGGGGGGGGGGGGGGGGGGGGGGGGGGGG
>NZ_JBJGZI010000050.1:0-15720 GCF_054050455.1 Geodermatophilus sp. SYSU D00684
TGGGGGGCGTCGGGGCCCTGGGCCGGCCACCCCCCCCCCCCCCCCCCCCCCCCCCCCCCCCCCCCCCCCCCCCCCCCCCCCCCCCCCCCCCCCCGCCACTAGGCCGGGACCGCGAGGGACACGGCGAAGTCGCCGTCGGGGTCGGTCCACCAGTGCGTCAGCCGCAGGCCGGCCGCGGCGAGCTCGGCCTCGACGCCCTCCCGGCGGAACTTCGCCGACACCTCGGTGCGCATCTCCTCGCCCGCGGCGAAGCGCACGGTCAGGTCCACCGCCGGCACGGTGACGACCTGCGCGGCCCGCGCGCGCAGCCGCATCTCGATCCACTCGTTCGCCGCGTCCCACACCGCGACGTGGTCGAACGCCGCCGGGTCGAAGTCGGCGCCGAGCTCGCGGTCGAGCACCCGCAGCACGTTGCGGTTGAACTCCGCGGTCACGCCCGCGGCGTCGTCGTAGGCGCGGACCAGCCGGCCGGGGTCCTTCACCAGGTCGGTGCCGAGCAGGAAGGAGTCGCCCGGTGCGAGCGTGCCGGCCAGCTCGGTGAGGAACGCCGCCCGCGGGCCGGGCTCCAGGTTGCCGATCGTCGAGCCGAGGAAGGCCACCAGCCGCCGGCCGGAGCGCGGGAGCAGGCCCAGGTGCGCGGTGAAGTCCCCGACGACGGGGTCGACGGCGATGCCCGGGTACTCGGCGGTGACCGCCTCCCCGGCGGCGGCCAGCACGGACGGGTCGACGTCGCAGGGGACGAACCGCCGCAGCGTGCCGGCCCGGGTGAGGGCGTCCAGCAGCAGGCGGGTCTTCTCCGACGTGCCGCTGCCCAGCTCGACGAGCACCTCGGCGCCGGAGGCCGCGGCGATCTCGTCCGCGCGCGCGGCGAGCACCGCCCGCTCGGCGCGGGTCGGGTAGTACTCGGGCAGCCGGGTGATCTCGTCGAACAGCTCGCTGCCGCGGGCGTCGTAGAACCAGCGCGGCGGCAGCGCCTTCGGCGTCGCGGTCAGCCCGGCCAGGGCGTCGGCGCGCAGCGCGGCCGCGACGTCGTCGGGGGCGAGGTGGCGGGTCGTCGTCACGGGTCTCCTCGGCTCGCGATCGGGTCAGGTCAGCGGGGTGACGGTCAGGCCGTCCGGGGTCGCCTCGACCAGCGAGCGGTCGGGCACGTCGGTCCACGCGGGGTCGTCGTCCCAGGGCTCGCTGGCCAGCGCCGTTCCCTCGGCGGTGACCAGGGCGGAGAGCGTGTCGCCCCAGGTGGTGGCCAGCAGGCGGGTGCCGTCGGCGGCGAGCAGGTTGAGCCGGGCGGCGGGGTCGGCGGCGGCCACCTCGCGCACGGTGTCGCCCAGCGCGTCCGGGCCGCGGGAGAACACGAGGGCGGCCAGAAGCGCGCTGTCCACCGTGGACTCGGCGTCGCGCACCGGCGGGAGCACGGCCCGGTCGACCCGGCCGTTGTGCGACAGCAGCCAGCGGCCGTCGGTGAACGGTGCCGCGGCGCTCTCCTCCAGCGGCATGCCCGCCGTCGCCGACCGGACCGCGGCCACCACGCAGCCGGACTCCAGCACCGGCGCCACCGAGGCGAACGACGGGTCGGCCCACAGCGGCCGCGCCGAGCGCCACCGCACCGGCTCCGCCCGGCCGGGGGCGAAGAAGCCGACGCCCCAGCCGTCGGCGTTCACGGTGCCGTACCGCTGCCGCCGCGGCGCCCAGGACTGCACCAGCAGCGACGACGGCGGCTCGAGGACCAGCGAGGCCACCGACCGCGGCCGGCCCAGCCAGGCGAGGTGCCGGCACACGGTCAGGCACCCGCCCCGTCGACGTCCCACGCCAGCCGGATCCCGCTGAACACCTGCCGCCGCACTGGGTGGTCCCAGTTGCGGAACGACGGCCGCAGGATCGACGGGTCCACCGCCCACGAGCCGCCGCGCAGCACCCGGTAGTCGCCGCCGAAGAACGGCGCCGAGTAGTCGGCGTACAGCATCGGCGTGAAGCCGGGATAGGCCTCGAAGCCCGACGACGTCCACTGCCAGACGTCGCCGACGACCTGCTCCACGCCGTACGCCGAGGCGCCCGCCGGGTAGGCGCCCACCGGCGCCGGGCGCAGCGCCGCCCCGCCCAGGTTGGCCAGCGCCGGCGTCGGGCCGGCGTCGCCCCACGGCCAGCGGCGCCGGCGGCCGGTCGCCGGGTCCCAGACGGCGGCCTTCTCCCACTCGGCCTCGGTGGGCAGCCGGGCGCCGGCCCACGCCGCGTACGCCTCGGCCTCGAAGAACGTGACGTGCTGGACCGGCTCGTCGGGCGGGACGTCCTCGAGCACGCCGAAGCGGGTGCGGGCGCCGCCCGGGCCCCAGTACAGCGGCCGCTCGAGGCCGGCCTCCTGCCGGTGCGCCCAGCCCCGCGGCGACCACCAGCCGGGGGTGTCGTAGCCGCCGTCGGCCACGAACGCCGCGTACTCGGCGTTGGTCACCGGCACCCGCCCGATGCGGAAGGCGGGCAGGTCGACGACGTGCGCGCCGCGCTCGTTGTCCAGCGAGAACGGCTCGTCGGCGGCGTCCACGCCCAGGACGAACGGGCCGGCGGGCACGAGCACCGACGTCCCGGCCACCCCGGACCGCCCGGGCGGCAGCGGGCCGCCCGTGCCCAGCACCGGCGGCCCGACGCGCAGCCCCAGGGTCTGCAGCATCGTCTCGGTGTGCTGCGCCTCGTGGCTGACGACCATCGCGACGTCGAACGGGTCGTCGTCCGGCCCGGCGTGCGCGATCCGGTCGAGCACCCGGCCGCGCACCTCGGCGACGAACGAGCGGGCCTCCACCGGCGGCAGCAGCGGCAGCTTGTCGCGGACCGCGCGCGGGTGGGTGAAGGCGTCGTAGAGCTTCTCCACGGCGGGCGGCAGCAGGCCGGCGCGGCGGGCGTCGCCGTGGCGCAGCAGCCACAGGTCCTCCTGCTGGCCGACGTGCGCGAGGTCCCACACCAGCGGGCTCATCAGCGGACTGTGCTGGCGCAGCAGCTCGGGCTCGTCGAGGTCGGTGAGCAGCAGTGTCCGCTGCCGGGCGGTCTCCAGCTCGCGGGCGAGCCGCTCGTGCGTCGTGCTCACGGGTGCACCTCCGGGTCGACGGGGGCGGTGGCGGTGGCG
Organism: Geodermatophilus sp. SYSU D00684; assembly: GCF_054050455.1. Lineage (NCBI taxonomy): Bacteria > Bacillati > Actinomycetota > Actinomycetes > Geodermatophilales > Geodermatophilaceae > Geodermatophilus > Geodermatophilus sp. SYSU D00684. The sequence continues at coordinate 3,110 of NZ_JBJGZI010000050.1, forward strand.
GCCTGCGGGGCGGTCCCGGTGGCGGCGGCCAGGGCGGCCGCGGGGCCGCCGGCGCGGGCGGCGTCGGCCAGCACGTCACCGGGGCTGCGGCCGCGCCCGGCCAGCCCGGCCAGCGCGGCGACGTCGCCGCGCAGGCACGGGTCGACGGCGGGCAGCGCCGCGGCCAGGCAGCGCACCGCGGCGGCGCGCAGCTCGGGGTCGGCCAGCCCGTCGCGGGCGGCGCGGGTCCACGCCCCGGCGACCGGCGCGGTCGCCTCGGCGGCGGCGTCGGCGGCGGCCGGGTCGTCGAGCAGCGCGGCGGTGACCGCGGCCAGCGCCGGCCACCACGGCTCGGGCGCGGCGTCGAGGTAGCGGATCTCCAGGTAGCCGCGCAGCCGCACCGGCGGGAACAGTGTGGACAGGTGGTAGTCCAGGTCGGCCTGGGTGGGCCGGCGCCCGCCCAGCGGGACCGCGCCGGTCACCCAGTCGGCGAAGGGGGTGCGGGAGAGCACCGGCTCGGCGTCGCCGGTGTCCGGGTCGCGGACCAGCATCACCGGCGCGGCGAGCGCGTACGCGGCCCACTCGCCGGCCGGGTCGGCCCCGCCGAGGATCGGGCCGCAGCGGGCCTGGTCGAGGGCGCCCCACACCTGCTGGCGCGACGAGCGCCAGCCGGTGACCCGCCCGCCGAGCAGCGGCGAGCAGGCCGAGACGGCGACCAGCACCGGGCCGAGCTGGTGGGCCAGCGCCACGCGGCGGCTCCACCCGCTGCGCGGGCCGGCGTCCAGGTTGACCTGCAGCGACGCGGTCGCGGTCATCATCGCCGTCCCCGCCGGGCCGCAGCCGGCGGCGGCGAAGTGCCGCTCCATCGCGCGGTAGCGCGGCGCCGGGCTCACCCGGGCCGGGCGGCGCAGCGGGTCGGTGCCCACCGGCGCCAGCCCGAGCCGGCGCGCGGCCAGCGCGGCGGCGAGGACGGCGCGGTCGGTGCGCAGCGCGGCCACCGCGGCCGCGGCGCCGGGCAGCGGCGGCCCGGACAGCTCCACCTGCCCGCCGGGCTCCAGGGTCACCCGGCTGCCGCCGGGCAGGGCCGGCACCCCGGCCACCGCCGCGCACACCCGGTCCCAGGGCACCCGGGCGGCCGGGGCGTCGAGGTCGACCAGGTGCGCCTCGAGCTCCAGGCCGACCGGGCCCGCCGGGCCGGGCCGCAGCGCGGTGGCGGTGACGGTGGCGACGGCGGTCTCGAGGTCGAGCGCGGTGCGCTCCTCCACGGCAGGGCCCACGGGGCCCACCCCCTCCAGGTCCGGACCGGTCGCGAACGACCGCGGGTCGGTGCGGGGGCGGCCTCGCGCAGGGGCCGTCCTCGACTCCCATCCATGCACTACACGGCCCTGGTGACAACCCCCGGAGCGGCGGCGCACCGCGCCGTCGTCCGGTGTTCGCGCGAGGATCGTCCGGTGGATTCCCCCCGGGACCGGGACGCCGCGGGGCGGGCCCGCAACGCCCGGCCCCGCGACGCCCTCGGCCGCCCGCTGCCCCGCGGCGCCGTGGGCGAGGAGCGCGCGCCGGAGGGGGTGCCGCGCACGCCGGACGAGGCGCTGACCGAGGCGCAGCGGCTGCTCGACGCCGGGCGCCCGTTCCACGCCCACGAGGTGCTGGAGGACGCCTGGAAGTCCGCGCCGGAGACGGAGCGGCAGCTGTGGCGGGGGCTGGCGCAGCTCGCCGTCGGGCTGACCCACGCCGCCCGGGGCAACGGGCCCGGCGCCGCCCGGCTGGTCGAGCGCGGCGCGGGCAACGTCGCGCCCTACGCGGCCGCGCCGCCGCACGGGATCGACGTCGCCGGGCTGCTGGCCTGGGCGCGGCAGCCGCTCGCCGCCGACCGGCCGTTCCGGCTGCGCGGCCCGGGCTGAGCCCGGGACGGGGGTCAGCCGTGCTCGGCCAGCAGCGCGCGGGCGCGGGCGGCGAACGGGGCGAAGCCGAACGCGTCGCAGATCTCCAGCGCCCGCCGCAGCTCCGCCGCGGCGCCCGGCCGGCCGAGCAGCCCGAGCACGCCGCCGCGGTAGAGCGCGGTCGGGCCGAGGACGGTCGTGCCCGCCCACAGCACCACCACGGTGTCGCCGTAGCTCTCCAGCGCCGGCAGCTGGGAGGCGGCGAGGTCGCGGTCGCGCAGCTCCAGGGCGGCGTCGGCGAGCAGCACCGCCCGCACCGGCTCGCGGGCGCCGTGCGCCGGGAACGCGAGCCACCGCTCGACGACGGCGTGCGCCTGCTCCCGCCGCCCGGCCTGCGCGTGGGCCAGCGCGAGGACGGACAGGAACCCGGCGTCGACGGTCGCGGCCAGGTCGACGACCTCGGGCACCAGCGCGCCCATGGCCCGCTCGTGCCAGGCGGCGATGCCCTCGATCGTCTGCCGCGACATCCGGGTGACGTCGGCGGCGGCCGGGGAGGTGGTCGGCGCCTCGCGGACGGCGGCGTCGGCCAGGCGGCGGGCGCCGTCGGCGTCCCCGCGGGCCAGCGCGAGCCCCGCGGACCACCAGGCGTCCAGCTGCAGCAGGTCGCCGTCGCCGCGCCGGGTGGCCAGCTCGGTGAACCGGCGGGACACCGCCGCGGCCTCGTCGGCCTGCACCGTCTCGGTGAGGGCGCAGCGCAGCAGGTGCAGGGCGGTGGCCTCGGCGGCGGGGTCGCCGGTGGACTCGCGCAGCAGCGCCCGGGCCAGCTCCACCCGCTGCGCCGCGTGCGCCGGCGTCCAGTCGGCCACGAACCGGGCCACCCGCGCCCGCGGCCGCGCGGACGGGACGCCGCCGGCCGCGGCGAGCGCGCGGTCGGCCAGCTCCCGGCCGCCCGCCTCGCCGATCGAGGACCGCTGCACCGCCAGCGCGGCGAGCACTGCCGAGGCCAGCTCCGGCGGCAGCGCGTCGGCGCCGGCCGCGGCCTCCTCCAGCAGCGCGACGTCGGTGGCCGCCGGCGCGCCGACCGACGCCCAGTAGCCGCCGAGCCCGCCGCCGGCGGAGGCGACGGCGGCCCGGGCCAGCCGCGGCGCGTCGCCGATCCCGCGGGCGAGGTCCGCGGCGGCGCGCAGGGCGGCGCCGCTCTCCTCCAGCAGCCCCAGCCGGCGCAGCGCCCGGCCGCGCACCAGGTGCAGGTCCGCCGCCAGCGCCGCCTCCCCGGGCGGGACGTGCGCCAGCCCCCGGTCGGCCAGCGCGGCGGCCTCCTCCACGCCGGCCCGGTCCAGCGCCTCGCGGGCGGCCCGCAGGCACGCGCGGGCGGCCGCCGGGTCCGGACCGCCGGCGGCGGCCTCGCTGCGGTGCACGGCGATGGCGCCGGCCGCGGTCGCCGCCGCGGGCCCGGCCTCCAGCACGTCGGCGGTGCGGCCGTGCACGCGCGCCCGCTCGACCGGCCCGAGGTCGGCCAGCAGCACCTCGCGCACCAGGTCGTGCGCCACGCGCACCCGGCCGGGGGAGGTCTCGACCAGCAGGCCCGCGGACAGCGCCGCCGCCACCCCGCCGTCGTCGCCGGACAGGACGGCGGCCAGCAGCCCGACCGGCACGTCCCGGCCCGCGACGGCGGCCGCGGCGAGCGCGTCGCGCGCGGGTGCGGGCAGCGCGGCCAGCCGCAGCCGGACGACGTCGCGGACCCCCGCCGGCACGCTCTCCCCGGCCGACGGCGGCAGCGCGGCCAGCTCGGTGACGAAGAACGGGTTGCCGCCGGTGCGCTCGGCCAGCGTGGCGACGGCGGCGCCGGCCGGGGTGTCCCCGCGCAGCCCCGCGACCAGGTCGGCCACCTCGTCGGCGGCCAGGCCGGCCAGCCGCAGCCGCCGTGCGCCGGGCAGCCGGGCGGCCAGGCCCAGCACGCGGGTGAGCACCGGGTCGGCGGTGGCCTCCTCGCGGCAGGTCGCCGCCAGCAGCAGCCGGCTGCCGTGCAGCTGGGAGAGGACCACCTCGAGCACGTGCAGGGAGTCGCCGTCGGCCCACTGCAGGTCGTCGAGGACGACGAGCAGCGGCCGCTCGGCGGCGAGGGCGTGCAGCCGGCGGGCGGTGTCCAGGCCGAGGGCGAAGCGGGCGCCGGTGTCCGCGCCGAGCGCCGCCTCGGGCAGTCCGCCGAGCACCTGCTGCCACGGCCAGTACGGCGGCGCGCCGCCGATCTCGGCGCAGCGGCCCCAGCGGACGGCGGCGCCGGCGCGGGCGGCGAACGCCTCGACCAGCCGGGTCTTGCCGATGCCCGGCTCGCCGGTGACGACGACGGCGGTGCCGCGGCCCGCGCCCGCGGCCGCCCACGCCGCCGCCAGCGCGGCCAGCTCGCCGGGCCGGCCGACGAAGCCGTCCCCGGCCGGCTCGGCCCGCGGCGCGGGCGCGGCGGCGGGTGCCGGGGCCCGCGCCGGGGCGGCCAGCGCGGCGTCCTGCCGCAGGACGGCGGCCTCGACGTCGCGCAGCTCGGCGGAGGCGTCCAGACCCAGTTCGTCGGCGACCCGCTCCCGCGTGCGGCGCAGCACGTCCAGCGCGTCGCCCTGCCGCCCGGCCCGGTACAGCGCCCGGGCCAGCAGCGCGGCGGTGTGCTCGCGCAGCGGGGCGACGGCGGCGGCCGCGGTGAGGTCGGGCACCAGTTCCGCGCCCGCGCCCAGCGCCAGCCGCGCCTCGGCCAGCCGCTCGACGGCGACCAGTCGCAGCTCCTCCAGCCGTGCCACCGCGGGCACGACGTCGTCCACGTCGGCGACGTCGGCGTAGGGCCGGTCCTGCCACAGCGCCAGCGCCTCGGTCAGCAGCCGGGCGGCCTCCCGGTCGCCGGCGGCGGTGCCGGCGGTGACCAGGTCGGCGAAGGCGTGCGCGTCGACGGCCGGGCGCGGCAGGACCAGCGCGTAGCCGTCGCCGCGGGTGACCAGGACGGCGGCGTCGCGGGCGCCGCGGCCGGGGTCGAGCAGCCGGCGCAGGCGGCTGACGTGGCCCTGCAGGGTCGTCGTCGCGGTGGCCGGCGGGGCGCCGCGCCACAGCCGGTCGGCCAGCGCGGCGGCCTGCACGGTCCGCCCCTCGGCGGCGGCCAGCAGGGCGAGGACCTCGGCGGGCCGGCGCCCGCCGAGGTCCACCGCGGCGCCGTCGCGGAGCAGCCGCGTCGGCCCGAGCACGTCCAGCCGCAGGTCCACGGCCGGGGAGGGTAGGTGGTCGCGGCCCTCCCGGGGCTCAGGCGGCCACCGTGCCGCCGTCGGGGGACCGGCGCAGGGGCGCCACCCGCCACCAGGCGAGCGCGGTGAGCAGCAGCGTGACGGCCCCCGCGGCGCCGGTCTCCGCGGAGAACCACTCGGTGGGCCCGCTGTCGGCGGTCAGCGGCGCGAGCACGTGGTAGAGCAGCGCGTTGAGCACCGCGTGCGCCAGCACGCCGGGCCAGATGCCCCAGCGCAGCTGCATCGAGGCGAGCACGGCGCCCAGCGAGGTGGTGCCCACGGTCAGGCACAGCAGCGCGAACGGCAGCGGGATCCCCGCGGGCGCGCCGCCGAGGAAGAGCACCAGCGGCCAGTGGAACAGCGACCAGGCCAGCCCGCTGACCAGGACGACGGTGCGCGGGCCGGCGACCTCGGCCAGGCGCTGCACCAGCAGGCCGCGCCAGCCGACGTCCTCGAAGAGCGCGAGGGCGACGTAGGGCAGGACCAGCACGGTCAGGCCGAGCGCCACCGTCGGCGTCAGCCCGTCGGAGGCGAAGCCGGCCAGCCCGGTGGCCCAGAGCAGGCCGCCGGCGGTCAGCGTCGGCAGCAGGGCCCACAGCCAGGCGGTGCCGAGGCTGCGCCACGACGTCCGGCGGAAGCCCCAGCCGGGCCGGCGCAGCGTCCCGGCGGTGACCAGCCGGGCGAGGACGGCGGCCAGCAGCGGGATCAGCGCCTGGCCGAACAGCAGCGCCTGGACCAGCGGCGGCTCCTGGTCGACGTGCGCGACGTCGGCGTCCGCGGCCGCCGCGACGGCGGTCGTCAGGGTGAGCAGGCCGGCGGTGGCGCCGAGGAAGACGCCGATCTCCCGCCACGGCGACGGGCGGGCCGCGGGTGCGGCCGGCGGGGTGGACGGGGAGGAGGTGGACAGGGACGAAGCGGTGCTCATGGCGGCTCCAGGGGAGGTCGGTCTCGATCGGCGACCACCGTCGGAGCCGGGGCTGGTCGGGCGCTGGTCGGCCGCTGGCGGGGGGCGGGACCAGCGGCCCACCAGCACGCGGGCGCACCGTGCGGGGCATGGAGCCGCTCGACGCCGTCCCCCCGCCCGGCCGTCCCGCCGCCGAGGCGGTGACCGTCCCGCCGGGTTGCCCGCCGCGCCGTCTGGTCGCCCGCGGCGCCGACGTGGTGCTCGTCGTCACCGCCGGCTGCCCGCTGGTGGCGGTCGGCTCCGCGCCGGTGCGGCCGCGCCCGCCCGGCTCGGCCGTCGTCTGCCCGCGGGGCGTGCCCTGGTCGCTGGCCGGCGGGGACGCCGCGGCCCGGGTGGTCGTCGTCGCCGTCCCGGCCGGGCCGCAGGCCGCCCTGGCCACGCTGCTCGGCCCGCCGCCGCTCGACGGTGCCGCGCTGGTCGCGGCCGCGGCCGACGGCGGCCTGGAGGTCGTACTGGAGCCGATCCCCGGCGGCTGAGCGCGGTCCGTGCCCGGCGGTGCCACGATCGGGGTGTGAGCAGCGACACAGCAGCGGACCCGACCGCCCTCGGCGAGCCGGCCGCCGTCCCCCGCGGTCCGGTCACCTCGGCCTCCTACTCGATCACCGTGCGGCTCACCGCCGACGGCGACCCGGCCAGCATCGGCCGGATCGCGACGGCGGTGGGCGAGGCCGGCGGCGCGGTGACCGCCATCGACGTCGTCGACTCCCGGCCCGACGGGCTGACCGTCGACGTGACCTGCTCGGCCGCCGACGCCGCGCACTCCGAGGAGATGGTCACCGCACTCGGCGCCGTGCCCGGTGTGTCCGTGCGCAAGGTCAGCGACCGCACGTTCCTGCTGCACCTCGGCGGCAAGCTCGAGGTGGCCTCGAAGGTGCCGCTCAAGACCCGAGACGACCTGTCGATGGCCTACACCCCCGGGGTGGCCCGGGTGTGCCTGGCGCTGGCCGAGCACCCCGAGGACGTGCGCCGGCTGACCATCAAGGGCAACACCGTCGCCGTCGTCACCGACGGGTCGGCCGTCCTGGGCCTGGGCGACCTCGGGCCCGGCGCCGCGCTGCCGGTGATGGAGGGCAAGGCCGCGCTGTTCAAGCGGTTCGCCGACATCGACGCCTGGCCGATCTGCCTGGACACCCAGGACGTCGACGAGATCGTGCGCACCGTCGAGCTCATCGCGCCCGGCTTCGGCGGCATCAACCTCGAGGACATCGCCGCGCCGCGGTGCTTCGAGATCGAGGCCCGGCTGCGCGAGCGGCTCGACGTCCCGGTCTTCCACGACGACCAGCACGGGACGGCGATCGTGGCGCTGGCCGCGCTGCGCAACGCCCTGCGCGTGGTGGACAAGCGGCTGGCCGACGTGCGGATCGTCGTCGCCGGGGCCGGCGCGGCCGGGACGGCGATCGTCAACCTGCTGCTCGCCGCCGGCGCCGGCCAGGTGCTCGTGTGGGACCGCGAGGGGATCCTGTCGCCCGACGACGAGCGGCTGTCCCCGGCCAAGGCCGACCTCGCGCGGCGCACCAACCCCGCGGGCGTGCGCGGCGAGCTGCCCGACGCACTGGTCGGCGCCGACGTGTTCATCGGGGTGAGCGCCGGCAACGTGCTGCCGGTGGAGGCGCTGGCCGCGATGGCCGAGCGGGCGGTGGTCTTCCCGATGGCCAACCCGACGCCGGAGGTCGACCCGGTCCGGGCCCGGCAGCACGCCGCCGTCGTCGCCTCGGGCCGCTCGGACCTGCCCAACCAGATCAACAACGTGCTGGCCTTCCCCGGCGTCTTCCGGGGGCTGCTCGACGCCCGCGCCACCGAGATCAGCACCGGGATGCTGCTGGCCGCGGCCGAGGCGCTGGCGGCGATCGTCCGCGACGACCAGCTCAACGCCAACTACATCATCCCGAGCGTGTTCGACCCGGCCGTCACGCAGGCCGTGGCCGCCGCGGTGGCCGACGCCGCCCGCGCCGAGCCGGGCGCCACCGCGACGGTCACCGACCGGACGTCGTTCGTCGGCTGACGCCCGGGCACTTCCGCGGAAGTGCACACGATCGGGGACGACGGGAGGGGACGACGGCGGGGATCATGGCCGGGTGCCCGAGTTGCCCGAGGTGGAGGCGCTGGCCGCGTTCCTCCGCGAGAACGCCGTCGGCCGGGTGGTCGCGCGCGCCGACCTGACCGCGCTGCAGGCGCTCAAGACCTTCGACCCGCCGCTGTCGGCGCTGGCCGGGCTGGAGGTCACCGGCGCCGCCCGGCACGGCAAGTTCCTCGACCTCGACGTCTCCGGGCTGCACCTGGTGGTGCACCTGGCCCGCGCCGGGTGGCTGCACTGGCGCACCGGCCTGCCCACCGCGCCGCCCAAGCCCGGCAAGGGCCCGCTCGCGCTGCGCATCCACCTGGACGACGGCAACGGCTTCGACCTCACCGAGCAGGGCACCCGCAAGAGCCTCGCCGTGTACCTGGTCCGCTCGCCGTCGGAGGTGCCCGGCATCGGCCGGCTCGGTCCGGACGCGCTGGCCGTCGACCGCGAGCAGCTCGCCGCGCTGCTGGCCGGGCGGCACGCGCAGCTCAAGGGCACGCTCACCGACCAGACCGTGCTGGCCGGCGTCGGCAACGCCTACTCCGACGAGATCCTGCACGCCGCCCGGCTCTCGCCGTTCAAGATGGCCGACAGGCTCACCGACGACGAGCTGGTCCGGCTGTACGACGCGCTGCGGGCCACGCTCACCGACGCGCTGGACCGGCAGGTGGGCCAGGCGGCGGCGACGCTCAAGGGCGAGAAGCGGTCGGGGCTGCGGGTGCACGCCCGCACCGGCCTGCCGTGCCCGGTGTGCGGGGACACCGTCCGCGAGGTCAGCTTCGCCGACACCTCGCTGCAGTACTGCCCGACCTGCCAGACCGGCGGCAAGCCGCTGGCCGACCGGCGGATGAGCAAGCTGCTGCGCTGAGAGCGGTCCCAGCCCGCCGGGGGCTCCCCTCCGGCGCCGCCGGGGTGGTACGACGGCCGGGTGCCCGACGCCCCGCCTCCCACGGTGACCCTCGAGCACGTCGCGCGGGCCGCGGGCGTCTCGCGCGCGACGGTGTCCCGGGTGGTCACCGGCAGCGGGCCGGTGTCCGCGGAGACCCTGAGCCGCGTGCGCGCCGCCGCCGAGGCGCTCGGCTACGCGGCCGACCCGGTCGCGCGCGCCCTCGCCACCGGCACCGGCACGCGGGTCGTCGTCGCCGTCACCGGGACGTCGGACGCGGTCCTCGACTGCGAGTACCTGGCGCGGGTGGTGACCGCGGGCGCGCGGGTGCTCACCCCGGAGGGGCTCGGGATCGCCGTCCGCCGGCTGCCGCTGCACGCGCCGGGCGCCGAGCTGGACGCCCTGGCCCGCGACCGCACCGTCGGCGGGGTCGTCCTGGTCAACACCACGCACGAGCTGCTCGCCGCCGTGCCGCGGGGGCTGCGCGGCCGGGTGGTGTCGATCGGCACCGGCAGCGCGGACGTCCCGTCGTTCGACGTGGACGGCGCCGCGGCGGCCGGGGCGTCGGTCGCGCACCTGCTCCGGTCGGGACGACGGCGGATCGCGATGGTCACCGGCCCGCCGTGGCTGCCGTGCGCCGGGCGCCCGGTCGCGGCCTACCGCGCGGCCGTCGTCGCGGCCGGGCTGGAGGCGCGCCCCGTGCCCGGCGGCTTCGACGCCGCGGCGGGGGAGGCGGGGGCCGAGGAGGTCCTCGCCCGCTGGCCGGACACCGACGCGGTCCTGGCCAGCTGCGACGAGGTCGCCCTCGGCGTCCTCGCGGTGCTGCGCCGGCACGGCCGGCAGGTCCCCGGCGACGTCGCGGTCGCCGGGTTCGACGACGTCCCCCTCGCCGGGGTCACCGGGCTGACGACGGCGACGCACCCGGTGGAGCGGATCGCCGGCGCGGCGGTGCGGGCCGTGCTCACCCGTGCCGCGGCGCACGAGACGGAGTTCTTCCCCTCCGAGCTGGTCGTGCGCCGCAGCGCCTGAGCGTCAGCCGACCCGCAGCGCCATCAGCCGGGAGAGCACGCGGGCGAGCACGGTCTCGCTCACGCCGGCGTCGTCGTGCCGGGCGGGACCGGCCCCGGGCGAGCCGACCGCGGTCCACCAGTCCTCCAGCGGCGGCGGCGCCAGGACGTCGACCCGCTGGCCCGGCCGCGGCACGACCACCCGCACGCCCGAGCGCCCGGCGGCGCCGAGCAGCCGCTGCACCGGCTCGTCCCAGCGGTGGAAGGCCAGGTTGAACGTGGCCCAGTGCACCGGCAGCAGCACCCCGCCGCCGAGGTCGCCGTGCGCGCGCACCGCCTCCTCGGGGTCCATGTGGATGTGCGCCCAGGCCTCGTTGTAGGCGCCGATCGGCAGCAGCGTGAGGTCGAAGGGGCCCAGCCGGGCGCCGATGCCGGCGAAGGCGGGCGTGTAGCCGGTGTCGCCGCCGAAGAAGACGCGGTGCCGCGGGCCGGCCACCACCCACGACGACCACAGCGTGGTGTCGCGGGTGAGGTAGCGGCCGGAGAAGTGCCGCGCCTCGGTGCAGGTGATCGTCAGGTCGCCGACCGTCGTCGCGCCGTCCCAGTCCAGCTCGACGACGCGGTCCTCCGGCACGCCCCAGTGGCGCAGGTGCACGCCCACGCCCAGCGGGACGACGAACGGCGCGTCCTGCTGCTCGACCAGCGCCCGCACCGTGGGCAGGTCCAGGTGGTCGTAGTGGTCGTGCGAGATGAGCACGGCGTCGACGCGGGGGAGGGCCTCCACCGGCGCCGGCGGCTCGTGCAGCCGGGTGGGGCCGAACACCGGCGACGGCGAGACGCGGTACCCCCACACCGGGTCGACCAGCACGCGGGCGCCGTCGACCTCCAGCAGCGCGCTCGAGTGCCCGAACCAGGTGACGGCGAGCTCGCCGGCCTCGGCCGGGATCTCCGGGCGGGCCAGCGGCACCGGGCGGGCGGGCAGGCCGACGTGCCGGTCGTCGTGCCACTGACGGAGCAGGCCGCGGCGGGCGTTGGGCGGCGGCAGCGTGGGCGTGGGCAGCGTGTTGTGGAACTTGCCGTGCGACCACTGCGGCGAGCCGGCCGCCGTGGGCCGGATCTCCCGCCGGCCGGCGCCGATCGCCGTGGGCAGGCCCCACAGCGCGCGGGCGAGCCAGCCCGCGGGGAGGGCCAGGGTGGCGGCGGTCAGGGCGGTGCGGCGCGCTCGTTCTCGGCGCGGGGCGGGCGACGGCACGACGTCCATGTTCCCAGCCGGCCCCGGACGGTCGCCGCGACCCGCGTCACCGTGCGGCGCTGCGGGTCAGGTGCTGGGGTCCTCCGCGGGGTCGGGGAAGTCGTACGGCGGCTCGGGGTGCTGGCGCTCGGCGGCGACCAGCACGTCCACCGTCACCTCACCGGCCCGGGCGAACTCGAACGTCACCGGGATCGACTGCGAGGACCGCAGTGACCGTTCCAGGCCCGCCAGGGTGATCGACGGGGCGTCCTCCGCGCCGACGTAGACGGTGTCGTCTGCCGGGACGTCGATCGAGAACGCGCCGCCGTCCGCGTCGACGGCCTCCGCGAAGGGACCCTCGACGGAGGTCAGGGTGTCGTCCTCGGCGCCGGAGTCGGCGATGCCGAGGAACAGCCGGGCGTCCTCGCCCTCCTCGTACAGCCCGTCCAGCGGGTACTCGAGCTGGACCTGCAGCAGCGAGAGGTCGCCGGTGACGGTCTCGTCAGGACCGATCGCACCGCCCGTCACCTCGGGGCCGCGGGGATCGACAGCGGCTCCTCGGCGGTGCAGGCGCACACGGCGAGGACCGGGGCCGCGGGCATCGCGCGTGCGGTGCGGGGCATCGTCGTCCTCCTCGTCTCGGGGCCGGTGCCGTACGCTGCGCTCCTCGATCGATGCACCATGCCAACTGTTGCTGAAATGCAACTCCCGGGGAGGCTCCTGTGGACGACGACGTGCTGCTCGGGCTGGCACGGGCCGTCGTCGGGGTCTCCACCCGGGCCGCCGCGCGGGTGGGGGAGGTCTCGGTCGTGCAGCTGCGCGCACTCACCGTCCTGCGTGCGCGGTCCGGGGCCTCCCTCGCCGACCTCGCCTCCGGGGTGGGCGGCGGCGTCTCGACGACCAGCCGGCTGGTCGACCGGCTGGTCGCGGCCGGCTGGGTGGAGCGTCGTCCCTCACCGGCGAGCCGCCGCTCGGTCAGCCTGCGGCTGTCCGCCGCCGGGGAGCAGCTGCTCGACCGCTACGACGCACTGCGCCTGGCCGATCTGCGAGCCGCCCTCGCCGCCCTGCCCGCGGACCGCCGCGGGCCGGTCCTCGCCGCGCTCGGCGAGTTCGCCGGCGCGGTGACCGGGACGCCGCCCCGGCGGGAGGTGCCCGAGGAGGGCGGGGACCCGGCGTGCTGGCTGGCGCGGGTGTGCCCGGCGTGCGGGCGGATCGCCGACGAGGACCCGCCCACCCGCTGCCCCGCCTGCGGCGAGGAGCTCGAGCCGGCCTGACGACGGCGGCGCGGCGCCCGACCTCATCTCGCGGTGCCCGACCTCGCCCCGCAGCGCGAGGTCGG
>NZ_JBJGZI010000051.1:0-14201 GCF_054050455.1 Geodermatophilus sp. SYSU D00684
CCCCCCCCCCCCCCGCCCCGCCCCCCCCCGCCCCCCCCCCCGCCGCCCCCCCCCCCCCCCCGGGGGGGGGGGGGTGGGGGCGCCCCACCCCCCCCCCCCCCCCCGCCCCGGAGGGTGCCGGCCGAGAACCCGGGGGCGGGGGAGACGGGGCGGCGGGCAGAATGGCCTCCCGTGTCCGGCGCCAACGACCCCTACGATCCCAAGCAGGTCGCGGCCCTGTCCGCCGAGGCCCTCGACGCCGCCGTCGCGGCGGCCCGCGAGGCCTTCGCGGGAGCGGGCGACCTCGAGGCGCTGGCCGCCGTGCGCCCGGCCCACCTCGGTGACCGCGCGCCCGTGCCGCTGGCCCGCCGCGAGCTCGGCGCGCTGCCGCCGGCCGCCCGCGCCGACGCCGGCAAGCGGGTGAACGCCGCGCGGGTCGCCGTCACCGAGGCCTACGAGGCGCGCAAGGCCGCGCTGGAGGCCGAGCGCGACGCCCGGGCGCTGGCCGAGGAGCGGGTCGACGTCACCCTCCCCTGGGACCGCACCCCGCGCGGCGCCCGCCACCCGCTGACCACGCTGCAGGAGCGGATCGCCGACGTGTTCGTCGGCATGGGCTACGAGGTGGCCGAGGGGCCCGAGCTCGAGGCCGAGTGGCTGAACTTCGACGCGCTCAACATCGGCCGCGACCATCCGGCCCGCACGATGATGGACACCCTGTTCGTCGCCCCCGAGGACTCCGGCCTGGTGCTGCGCACGCACACCAGCCCGGTGCAGGCCCGCACGCTGCTGTCCCGGACGCCGCCGCTGTACGTCGTCGCGCCCGGGCGGGTCTACCGCACCGACGAGCTCGACGCGACGCACACCCCGGTCTTCCACCAGGTCGAGGGCCTGGCCGTCGACCGCGGGCTGACGATGGCGCACCTGCGCGGCACCCTCGACCACCTCGCGCGGGCGCTGTTCGGCCCCGAGGCGGTCACCCGCTGGCGGCCGTCGTACTTCCCCTTCACCGAGCCCTCGGCGGAGTTCGACGTCTGGTTCCCCGAGCACCGCGACGGCCCCCGCTGGGTCGAGTGGGGCGGCTGCGGGATGGTCAACCCGCGGGTGCTGGTCGCCTGCGGCGTCGACCCCGAGGAGTACAGCGGCTTCGCCTTCGGCATGGGCATCGAGCGGGCGCTGCAGTTCCGCTCGGGCGTCGGCGACATGCGCGACATCGTCGAGGGCGACGTCCGGTTCACGAGTGCGTTCGGAGTGGAGCTCTAGATGCGGGTCCCCGTCGGCTGGCTGGCCGAGTACGTCGACGTCCCCGCCGGGACCACCGTCGAGGACCTCGACGCCGCCTTCGTCCGGCTGGGCCTGGAGGTCGAGGAGATCCACACCCCGGCCGAGGTCACCGGCCCGCTGGTGGTCGGCCGGGTGCTGGAGATCGAGGAGCTCACCGGCTTCAAGAAGCCGATCCGGTGGTGCCAGGTCGACGTCGGCGAGGGCACCCCGCGCGGGATCGTCTGCGGCGCGAGCAACTTCGCGGTGGGGGACACCGTCGTCGTCGCGCTGCCCGGCGCCGTGCTCCCCGGCGGGTTCGAGATCGCCGCGCGGACGACCTACGACCACGTCTCCGACGGGATGATCTGCTCGGTCCGCGAGCTCGGCATCGGCGAGGACCACGCCGGGATCCTGGTGCTGGGCGCGGGCTTCGAGCCCGGCGCCGACGCCCGCCCCGTCGTGGGCCTCGACGACGTCGTCATCGAGCTCAACGTCACCCCGGACCGCGGCTACTGCCTGGCGATGCGCGGCGTCGCCCGGGAGATGGGCACCGGCCTGGGCGTCGCGTGGCGCGACCCGGGCGCGGCGGAGGCCCCCGCCTGGTCCGGCGAGCCGGCGTGGGAGGTGACCGTCGCCGACGCCGACCGCTGCGACCGGTTCTCGATGGTCGCCCTGGAGGGCCTGGACCCGACCGCGCCCAGCCCGTGGTGGATGCGCCGCCGGCTCGCCCAGTCCGGCATCCGCTCCATCTCGCTGGCCGTCGACGTCACCAACTACGTGATGCTCGAGCTCGGCCAGCCGATGCACGCCTTCGACCGGGACGCGGTGACCGGCCCGATCGTCGTCCGCCGGGCCCGCGAGGGCGAGCGGCTGACCACCCTCGACGGCGCCGACCGGCAGCTGTCCGACGACGACCTGCTCATCACCGACGACACCGGCCCGATCGGGCTGGCCGCGGTGATGGGCGGCGCCTCGACCGAGATCGGCGAGGGCACCACCGCCGTGCTGCTCGAGGCGGCGCACTGGGAGCCCACCGGTGTCGCGCGCACCGCCCGCCGGCACCGGCTGCCGAGCGAGGCCGCGCGCCGCTTCGAGCGCGGCGTCGACCCGGAGATGACGGTCGCCGCGCTGGCCCGCGCCGCGCAGCTGCTCGCCGAGCACGGCGGCGCGCGCGTCGTCGGCGCGCCGGTCGACGTCGACACCCGCGCCCCCCGCCCGTCGATCGCGCTGGACGCCGCGAGGCCCGGCCGGGTCTCCGGCGTGCCCTACTCGCCGGCCCAGGTGGTCGGGCTGCTCGGCGCGGTCGGCTGCGCGGTGGAGGCCGACGGCGGCTCGCTGACCGTCACCCCGCCGTCCTGGCGCCCGGACCTCACCGACCCGGCCGACCTGGTCGAGGAGGTCGTCCGCCTGGCCGGCTACGACGACGTCCCCTCGGTGCTGCCCACCGCCCCGCCCGGCCGCGGGCTCACCGAGACCCAGCGCCGCCGCCGCACGGTCGGCCGCGCGCTGGCCGAGGCCGGCTACGTCGAGGCGCCGTCCTACCCGTTCGTCGGCGCCCCGGCGCTGGACGCGCTCGGCCTCGCCGAGGACGACCCGCGCCGCCGGGTCGTGCTCGTGCGCAACCCGCTGTCGGAGGAGGAGCCGGCGCTGCGCACCACGCTGCTGCCCGGGCTGCTCGCGACCCTGGCGCGCAACCTCTCCCGCGGCCGGCGCGACGTCGCCCTCTTCGAGCACGGCGCGGTCTTCCCGGGCGACCGGCGCACCCCCGCGCCGCTGCCCGGCGTCGACCGCCGCCCGGACGACGACACCCTCGCCGCCCTGCTCGGCGCGGTGCCCGACCAGCCCTGGCACGTCGCCGTCGCGCTGGCCGACCAGCGCGAGCCGCGCGGCTGGTGGGGCCCGGGCCGGGCCGCGGGTTGGGCCGACGCCGTGCAGGCCGCCCGGCTGGTGGCCGCCGCCGCGGGCGTCGAGCTGTTCGTCCGCCCCGGCGAGCAGGCGCCCTGGCACCCCGGCCGCTGCGCCGAGCTCGTGGTCGACGACCGGGTGGTCGGGTACGCCGGCGAGCTGCACCCGCGGGTGTGCGCCGCGCTGGACCTGCCGGCCCGCACCTCGGTCATGGAGCTCGACGTCGACGCGTTCCCGCCGGCGCCCGTCCCGGTCGGGCCGCGCATCTCGACGTTCCCGCCGGTCTTCCTCGACCTGGCCTTCGTCGTGCCCGACGAGATCACCGCCGCGCACGTCGAGTCGCTGGTCCGCGGGGGCGCGGGCGAGCTGTTCGAGGCGGTCCGCCTGTTCGACGTGTACTCCGGCCCGCCGGTCCCGGCCGGGTCGCGGTCGCTGGCCTACTCCCTGGTGCTGCGCGCGCCGGACCGCACGCTGACCGCCGAGGACGTCGCCCGGGTGCGCGAGGGCATCGTCGCCGTCGTCGGCCTGCAGGGCATCAGCCTGCGCAGCGGCGACTGATGGCGGACCTCACCGGCCTGGTCGCGCTCGTCACCGGGGCCTCGGCGGGCATCGGCCGGCACCTGGTCGAGGGGCTGGCCACCCGGGGGGCCGCCGTCGCCGGCATGGCCCGCGGGCCCGAGCGGCTGCGGACGGCGATGGCCGAGGTCGCCGCCGCCACCGGCGCCCGCACCCTCGCGCTGCCCGCCGACGTCACCGACCGCACCGCCGTCGACGCCGCCGTCGGCGAGGTGGTCCGCGAGCTCGGGCCGGTCGGGCTGCTGGTGAACAACGCCGGCCTCATCGACGCCGCCGAGGTGCCGCTGTGGGAGGCCGACCCCGACCAGTGGTGGCAGGTCGTGGAGAGCCAGGTGCGCGGGCCGTTCCTCGTCGCCCGCGCCGTGCTGCCCGGGATGGTCGCCGTCGGCGGCGGCCGGGTGGTCGACCTGGCCAGCGGGATCGGCACCCGCGTCAATCCGCACTACAGCGCGTACTCCGCGGGGAAGACCGCGCAGATGCGCATCACCGAGGCGATCGACCTGGCCGGCGCCGCGCACGGCGTGCGGGCGTTCGACCTGGCACCGGGCGTCGTCGACACCGCGATGACCCGCGCCATGCCGATGCACGAGGGCCGCACCGAGTGGACCCGGCCCGAGGACGTCGTCGACCTGGTGGTGGCGATCGCCGCCGGGGAGCTGGACCAGTGGTCGGGGCGGTTCTTCCGCGCCGGCGTCGACGACCTCGACACCCTCCGCGCCACCACGCCGACCGACGACGCCCGGCGGCTGCGGCTGCTCCCGTACGGCGACGGCGACCCGCTGGCCTGACCTCCCCTCGCCCGTGCGCGCTCGTGCTCTGCCCACAGGGGTGGGCAGAGCACGAGCGTGTGCGGAGGCGCCTCGGGCCCCCGGCCATGGAAGGTCATGCACGGTCCTGTATGGTCATGCATCGTGAACACAGGGCAGACGTGGACGGTCGGGGTCACCGGCGCCACCGGGTACGCGGGGGGAGAGGTGTGCCGGCTGCTGGCCGGGCACCCGCACCTCCGCCTGGCCGGGGTGCACGCGAACAGCAGCGCCGGCCGACGCCTGGGTGAGCTGCAGCCGCACCTGCTGCCCTTCGCCGACCTCGAGGTCCGGTCGAGCACGCCCGAGGACCTGGCCGGCTACGACGTCGTGGTCCTCGCGCTCCCGCACGGGGAGTCGGCCGCGATCGCCGCGCAGCTGTCCCCGGACACCCTGGTCATCGACTGCGGCGCCGACCACCGGCTGCAGGACCCGGCCGCCTGGGCCCGCTGGTACGGCGGCGACCACGCCGGGTCGTGGCCCTACGGCCTGCCCGAGCTGCCCGGCCAGCGGGAGCGGCTGGCCGGCGCGCGGCGGATCGCCGTCCCCGGCTGCTACCCCACCTCGGTCACCCTCGCGATGGCCCCGGCGCTGGCCGCCGGGCTGGTCGAGCCGGACGTCGTCGTGGTCGCCGCCTCCGGCACCTCCGGCGCGGGCAAGGCGGCCAGGCCGCACCTGCTCGGCAGCGAGGTGATGGGCTCGGTCAGCGCCTACGGCGTCGGCGGCGTGCACCGGCACACCCCCGAGATGGCGCAGACCCTCGGCGCCGCCGCCGGGGAACCGGTGCGGATCAGCTTCACCCCGACCCTGGTGCCGATGAGCCGGGGCATCCTCGCCACCTGCTCGGCGCCGCTGCGGCCCGGGACCGACGCCGACGCCGCGCGGGCCGCCTACCAGAAGGCCTACGCCGACGAGCCGTTCGTGCACCTGCTGCCCGAGGGCCAGTGGCCGACGACGGCGCAGGTGCTCGGCGCCAACACCGTCGCGGTGCAGGTCGCCGTCGACCCGGACGCCGGCCGGCTGGTCGTCGTCGCCGCGGTCGACAACCTCACCAAGGGCACCGCCGGCGGCGCCATCCAGAGCGCCAACATCGCCCTCGGCCTGCCCGAGACCGCGGGCCTGCCGCTGGTGGGGGTGGCCCCGTGAGCGTCACCGCACCGCAGGGCTTCCGGGCCGCCGGCGTCGCGGCCGGGCTCAAGAGCACCGGCGCGGCCGACGTCGCGCTGGTCGTCAACGACGGGCCGCAGGACGCCGCCGCCGCCGTCTTCACCACCAACCGCTTCCCGGCCGCGCCGGTGCAGTGGAGCCGCCGGGTGCTGGCCACCGGCCGGCTGCGGGCGGTGGTGCTCAACTCCGGCGGCGCCAACGCGTGCACCGGCCCCGAGGGCTTCCAGGACACCCACGCCACCGCCGAGCACGCCGCGGCCGAGCTGGGCCGTGCCGGTCTGGAGATCGGCGCGATCGACGTCGCGGTGGCCTCCACCGGGCTGATCGGCGTCCGGCTGCCGATGGACAGGCTGCTGCCCGGGGTCACCGACGCGGCGAAGGCGCTGTCGGCCGACGGCGGTCCCGACGCCGCCCGGGCGATCATGACCACCGACTCGGTGCCCAAGACGACGGTCGTCGAGCGGGACGGCTGGTCGGTCGGCGGGATGGCCAAGGGCGCCGGCATGCTCGCGCCGAGCCTGGCCACGATGCTCGTCGTCCTCACCACCGACGCGGCCGTCGACCCGGCCGTGCTGCAGGAGGCGCTGAAGACCGCCACCGGCGTGAGCTTCGAGCGGGTCGACTCCGACGGCTGCCTGTCCACCAACGACACCGTCGTCGCGATGGCCAACGGCGCCAGCGGGGTCAGCCCGGCCGCGGAGGAGGTCGCCGAGGCGCTCACCGCCGCGGCCACCGACCTCGCCATGCAGCTGCTCGCCGACGCCGAGGGCTCGACCAAGGACATCGCGATCACCGTGCGCAACGCGGCGAGCGTCGAGGACGCGCTCACCGCCGGCCGGGCCTGCGCGCGCAACAACCTGCTCAAGACGGCGCTGTTCGGCAACGACCCCAACTGGGGCCGGGTGCTCGCGGCGATCGGCACCACCGACGCCGCGTTCGAGCCCGACCGCGTCGACGTGACCATCAACGGCGTGACCGTCTGCCGGGGCGGCGCGATCGGCGACCCGCGGGAGGGCGTCGACCTCACCGGCCGGGCGATCACCATCGACGTCGACCTCGGCGCCGGCACCGAGCACGCCACGATCTGGACCAACGACCTGTCCATCGCCTACGTGCACGAGAACTCGGCCTACTCGACGTGAGCACCCACGAGGACCCCACCCCGCCCGACGTCCGGGTCGACGAGGCGCCCCCGCCGCGCCGGCGGATCGGCACCACCCGGGTCATGCGCACCTACGACCCGGAGGGCGACGCCCGCAAGGTCGCCGTCCTCACCGGCGCGCTGCCGTGGCTGCGCGAGTTCCACGGCAACGTGGTGGTGATCAAGTACGGCGGCCACGCGATGGTCGACGAGGAGTGCCGCCGCGCGTTCGCCGAGGACATGGTGTTCCTCCGGACCTGCGGCATCCTCCCCGTCGTCGTCCACGGCGGCGGCCCGCAGATCACCGAGATGCTCGGCCGGCTCGGCATCGAGAGCGAGTTCCGCGGCGGCCTGCGGGTGACCACCGACGAGACCGTCGAGGTGGTCCGCATGGTGCTCACCGGCCAGGTCACCCCGGAGGTGGTCGGGCTGGTCAACCAGCACGGTCCGCTCGCGGTCGGCCTGTCCGGCGAGGACGGCGGCCTGTTCACCGCCGAGCGCACCCAGGCGCTGGTCGACGGGCAGCCGGTCGACGTCGGCCGGGTCGGGGACGTCGTCGCCGTCGACCCGACGCCGGTCACCGCGCTGCTGGAGTCCGGGAAGATCCCGGTCGTCGCCACGGTCGCGCCCGACCGCGACGGCGTGGTGCACAACGTCAACGCCGACACCGCCGCCGCCGCGCTCGCCGTGGCGCTCGGCGCGGTGAAGCTCGTCGTCCTCACCGACGTCGAGGGCCTCTACGCCGACTGGCCCGACCGCGACTCGCTCGTGCAGCAGATCGACGCCGCCGAGCTCGCCGAGATCCTCCCCGACCTGGACGCCGGGATGATCCCGAAGATGGCCGCCTGCCTGCGGGCGGTCGAGGGCGGGGTGAAGCGGGCGACCGTCGTCGACGGCCGGACGCCGCACGCCCTGCTGCTGGAGATGTTCACCACCGAGGGCACCGGGACGATGGTCGTCCCCGCCCACTCACTGAGCGGAGAGGAGCCGGCATGACCCACACGGAGGAGCTGGCCGCCCGCTGGTCGGCCGTGATGATGGGCAACTACCGCACCCCGCCGGTCGCGCTCGCGCGCGGCGCGGGCGCCACCGTCTGGGACGTCGACGGCCGCGAGTACACCGACCTGCTCGGCGGCATCGCGACGACGATCCTCGGCCACGCCCACCCGAGGGTGGTCGAGGCGATCACCCGGCAGGCGCAGACCCTCGGGCACGTCTCCAACCTGGCGATGCACGAGCCCGGCGTGACCCTCGCCGAGCGGCTGCTGGAGCTGGCCGGCCGGCCCGGGCGGGTGTTCTTCTGCAACTCCGGCGCCGAGGCCAACGAGGCCGCGTTCAAGATCAGCCGGCTCACCGGCCGGCCCGAGGTGGTCACCGCCGAGGGCGCCTTCCACGGCCGCACGATGGGCGCGCTCGCGCTCACCGGCCAGCCGTCCAAGGCCGCCGCGTTCGCCCCGCTGCCCGGCGGCGTCCGGTACGTGCCCTACGGCGACGCCGGCGCGCTGGCCGGCGCGGTCGGCGAGCAGACGGCGATGGTGCTGCTCGAGCCGCTGCTCGGGGAGGGCGGCGTGCAGCCCCCGCCGCCGGGCTACCTCACCGCCGCCGCCCGCACCGCCGCCGACGCCGGCGCGCTGTTCGCCGTCGACGAGGTGCAGACCGGCACCGGCCGCACCGGCCACTGGTTCGCCCACCAGGCGGACGGACTCCAGCCCGACCTCGTCACCATGGCCAAGGCGCTCGGCGGCGGCCTGCCGATCGGCGCCACGCTCGCCTTCGGCGACGCCGCGGAGCTCATGACCGCCGGCTCGCACGGCTCCACGTTCGGCGGCAACCCGATCGCCTGCGCCGCCGCGCTCGCCGTCCTCGACACCATGCGCGACGAGGGCCTGCTCGAGCGCGCCAAGGAGCTCGAGCACCGGTTCACCGCCGGCATCGAGGGACTCGGTCACGCCGGGATCGCCGGGGTGCGGGGGAGGGGCGCGCTGCTCGGCGTCGTCCTCACCGCCCCGGCCGCCGCGGCGCTGGAGGCGCAGCTGCGCGCCGCCGGCTTCCTCACCAACGCCGTCGCCCCCGACGTGCTCCGCCTGGCGCCCTCCCTGGTCCTCACCGACGCCCAGGTCGACGCCTTCGTCGCCGCGCTGCCGGCCGCCCTCGACACCGCCCTGCAGGAGACCGACCAGTGACCCGGCACCTCACCCGCGACGACGACCTCACCCCCGACGAGCAGGCCGAGGTCCTCGCGCTCGCCGCCGAGCTCAAGCGCACCCGGCACACCGACGCCGCACCCACCCCGCTGCGCGCTTCGAACGGCGTGCCCCGTGCGGTCGCCGTGCTGTTCGACAAGCCCTCCACCCGCACCCGGGTGTCGTTCTCGGTCGGCGTCGCCGAGCTCGGCGGGTACCCGCTGGTGATCGACGCCGGGTCCAGCCAGCTCGGCCGCGGCGAGCCGGTGGAGGACACCACCCGCGTGCTCGACCGGCAGGTCGCCGCGATCGTGTGGCGCACCTTCGGCCAGGACCGGCTGGAGACCATGGCCGCCACCAGCCGCGTGCCGGTGGTCAACGCGCTCACCGACGACTTCCACCCCTGCCAGATCCTCGCCGACCTGCAGACGGTGGCCGAGCACAAGGGCTCGCTGGCCGGCCGGTCGCTGACCTACCTCGGCGACGGCGCCAACAACATGGCGCACTCCTACCTGCTCGGCGGCGCCACCGCCGGCATGCACGTGCGGATCGGCTCGCCCGAGGAGTACCAGCCGGCGCCCGACGTCCTGAAGCGGGCGGCGGAGATCGCCGCCGAGACCGGCGGCTCGGTGCAGTGGACCGCCGACGCCGCGGCCGCCGCCGACGGCGCCGACGTCCTGGCCACCGACACCTGGGTCTCGATGGGCCAGGAGGACGAGTACGACACCCGCGTCGCGCCGTTCCTGCCCTACGCCGTCGACGACGCCGCGCTGGCCCGCGCCGCCGACGACGCCCTCGTCCTGCACTGCCTGCCGGCCTACCGCGGCAAGGAGATCGCCGCCGAGGTGATCGACGGCCCGCAGAGCGTCGTCTGGGACGAGGCGGAGAACCGGCTGCACGCGCAGAAGGCCCTGCTCACCTGGCTGCTGGAGCGATCGGGATGACGGGAGCGCTGACCCGGTCGGCGCGACAGGCCCGCATCGCCGAGCTCATCGCCGCCCGGCCGGTGACCTCGCAGACGCAGCTCGCCGCGCTGCTGGCCGAGTCGGGCGTCGAGGTCACCCAGGCCACGCTCTCGCGCGACCTGGAGGAGCTCGGCGCGGTCAAGCTGCGCGGCTCCGACGGCGCCCCGGCGTCCTACGTGCTGCCGCCGGAGAACGCCCCGCTGCGCCCCGCGCAGGCCGCCCCCGCCCGGCTCACCCGGCTGCTCGGGGACCTGCTCACCAGCGCCGAGGGCAGCGCCAACCTGGCGGTGCTGCGCACCCCGCCCGGCGCCGCGCAGTTCCTCGCCTCGGCGCTGGACAAGGTGGGCCTGCCCGACGTCCTGGGCACCATCGCCGGGGACGACACGCTGCTCGTCGTCTCGCGCGACCCCGACGGCGGCGCGGCGCTGGCGCAGCGCCTGCGGTCGCTGGCCGGCCGCGCGCCCGGCGAGCCGCCCCACTTGACCGACGAGACCGACGACCCCGCTGGAGGATCAGCCCCGTGACCGACCCGACCGCCCCCGCCTCGCAGACCCGGCTCTGGGGCGGCCGCTTCGGCGGCGGGCCGTCGCCGGCCATGGCGGCGCTGTCGAAGTCGACCGACGTCGACTGGCGGCTGGCCCCCTACGACCTGGCCGGCTCCCGCGCGCACGCCCGGGTGCTGCACCGCGCCGGGCTGCTCGCCGACGACGAGCTCGAGCAGATGCTGCGCGCGCTCACCGAGCTGTCGGCGGAGGTCGCCGCCGGCACCTTCGCGCCGGTCGAGGCCGACGAGGACGTGCACGAGGCGCTCGAGCGCGGCCTGATCGCCAAGCTCGGCACCCTCGGCGGCAAGCTGCGCGCCGGCCGGTCCCGCAACGACCAGGTCGCCACCGACCTGCGGCTGTACCTGCGGCACAACGTGCGCGCCCTGGTCGGCGAGCTGGCCTCGCTGGAGTACGCGCTCACGGGGCTGGCCGAGCGGTACCTCGAGGTCCCCGCGCCCGGCATGACCCACCTGCAGCACGCCCAGCCGGTGCTCGTCAGCCACCAGCTGCTCGCGCACGCGCACGCCTTCGCCCGCGACGTCGACCGGCTGCTGGACTGGGACCGCCGCGCCGCCGTCAGCCCGCTCGGCTCCGGCGCGCTGGCCGGCTCGTCGCTGCCGCTGGACCCCGACGCCGTCGCCGCCGAGCTCGGCTTCGACCGGGCCGCGGAGAACTCGATCGACGCGGTGAGCGACCGCGACTTCGCCGCGGAGTTCTGCTTCGCCGCCGCGATGGTCGGCGTCCACCTGTCCCGGCTGGGGGAGGAGGTCGTGCTCTGGACCTCGACCGAGTTCGGCTGGGCCCGCCTCGACGACGCCTGGGCGACCGGGTCGTCGATCATGCCGCAGAAGAAGAACCCCGACATCGCCGAGCTGGCGCGCGGCAAGTCCGGCCGGTTCGTCGGCAACCTCACCGGCCTGCTCACCATGCTCAAGGGCCTGCCGCTGGCCTACGACCGCGACCTGCAGGAGGACAAGGAGCCGGTCTTCGACTCCCTCGAGCAGCTGCTGCTCCTGCTGCCCGCGGTCACCGGCATGGTCGCCACGCTCACGCTGCGCCCGGAGGTGCTCGAGGCCGCCGCACCGCAGGGCTTCGCACTGGCCACCGACGTCGCCGAGTGGCTGGTCAAGAACGGCGTGCCGTTCCGGTCGGCGCACGAGATCTCCGGCGAGATGGTCGCCGTCTGCGAGGCCGCGGGCCTGGAGCTCGACCAGCTCGACGACGACCAGCTCGCCGGCATCGACGAGCGGCTCACCCCCGCCGTCCGCGAGGTGCTGTCGGTGCAGGGCGCCCTCGCCGCCCGGGACACCCGCGGCGGGACGGCGCCCGCGCGGGTCGCCGGCCAGCTGGCCGCGCTCAAGGACGTCGTCGCCGCGCACGGCCGCTGGTCGGCCGACTCGCCCGTGGCGGCCGCGCTCTGAGCTCGCCGGGCCGCCTGCTGACGGCGGAGGAGCTGCTCGCGCCGGTCGACGACGTCGCCCCGGCGCTGCTGGGCTGCTGGGTGGTCACCGACCGGCCGGAGGGGACCGTCGCCGTCCGGCTCACCGAGGTCGAGGCGTACTCGGGGGAGGGGGAGGACCCGGCGTCGCACGCGCACCGCGGCCCGACCCCGCGCGCGGCGATCATGTTCGGCCCGCCCGGGCGGCTGTACGTGTACTTCAGCTACGGCGTGCACTGGTGCGCCAACGTCGTCGTCGGTCCCGCCGGCCGCGGATCCGCGGTGCTGCTGCGCGCCGGCGAGGTGGTCGTGGGGGAGGACGTCGCGGCGCTGCGCCGTCCCTCCGCCCGCGTGCCCCGGGACCTGGCCCGCGGCCCGGCCCGGCTGACCGCGGCGCTGGCGATCGGGCCGGCCGACGGCGGCGCCGACGTCCTCGACCCGGCCTCGCCGGTGCGGCTGTACGCGGGGAAGCGGCCGGACGCCGTCTCGGCCGGGCCCCGGGTCGGGATCAGCCGGGCCACCGAGCTGCCGTGGCGGTTCTGGGAGACCGGGGCGCCGTCGGTGAGCGTCTTCCGCCCGGGTGGCCAGCGCCGCCGCCGCGCCGCCGGGCAGACTGGTACCTCGTGACCTCCTCCGTCCTCGACGAACTGCAGCGCCGCGGGCTCATCGCCCAGACCACGGACGAGGACGCCCTGCGCGCCCACCTCGCCGAGGGACCGGTCACCTACTACTGCGGCTTCGACCCCACCGCGCCGAGCCTGCACGTCGGGCACCTGGTCCAGGTGATGGTGCTGCGGGCGCTGCAGCGCGCCGGCCACCACCCGGTGGTCCTCGTCGGCGGCGCCACCGGTCTCATCGGCGACCCGCGGCCGACCGCCGAGCGGCAGCTCAACGACCGCTCGACCGTGGCCGGCTGGGTGGACAGCATCCGCCGCCAGCTGGCGCCCTTCCTCGACCGGCCCGCCGAGCGCGAGAACCTGCCCGCGCCGGTCTACGTCGACAACCTCACCTGGACCGAGCCGCTGTCGGCCATCGACTTCCTCCGCGACCTCGGCAAGCACTTCCGGGTCGGCCGGATGCTGGCCAAGGAGGCGGTGTCCGCGCGGCTGAACTCCGAGGCCGGCATCAGCTACACCGAGTTCAGCTACCAGATCCTCCAGGCGCACGACTTCCTGCAGCTGTTCCGCCGCCACGGCGTCACGCTGCAGACCGGCGGCTCTGACCAGTGGGGCAACCTGACCGCCGGCATCGACCTGGTCCGCCGGGTGGAGGGGGCCTCGGTGCACGCGCTGTCCACCGTGCTGGTCACCAAGTCCGACGGGCAGAAGTTCGGCAAGAGCGAGGGCGGGACCGTGTGGCTCGACCCCGCGCTCACCTCGCCCTACGCCTTCTTCCAGTTCTGGCTCAACGCCGACGACGCCGACGCGCTCACCTGGCTGCCGCAGTTCTCCGAGCGGCCGGCCGAGGAGGTCGAGGCGGTCCTCGCCGAGAGCCGGGAGCGCCCGGCGTCGCGCGCGGCGCAGCGGGCCCTGGCCGAGGAGCTGACCGCGCTGGTCCACGGGCCCGAGGAGCTCCGCCAGGCCGAGGCGGCCGGGCGCGCGCTGTTCGGCCGGGACGACCTGACGGCGCTCGGCGCCGACACCCTCGGCGCGGCCCTGCGGGAGGCCGGCAGCGTCACCGTCGACGGCACGACCCCGACCGTCGCCCAGCTGCTCCAGCAGACGGGGCTCGTCTCCAGCCTGTCCGAGGCGCGCCGGACGGTGAAGGAGGGCGGCGCCTACCTGAACAACGAGCGGGTGACCGACGCCGACGCCGTTCCGGGCGAGGAGGCCTGGCTGCCGGGCGGCTGGTTGGTGCTGCGCCGGGGCAAGCGGTCCGTCGCCGGGGTCCAGCGCGTCGCCCACTGAGGACGTCCCGGCGTGTTGACGCCATGTGACACGCCGGTTCCGGAACGGTGTCTGGCGTCACG
Source organism: Geodermatophilus sp. SYSU D00684 (assembly GCF_054050455.1). NCBI lineage: Bacteria > Bacillati > Actinomycetota > Actinomycetes > Geodermatophilales > Geodermatophilaceae > Geodermatophilus > Geodermatophilus sp. SYSU D00684. Next base: position 13,935 of record NZ_JBJGZI010000051.1, read on the forward strand.
GCCGAGACGGTTTGACACGCTCCCGACAGGCACGTAACTTTCTCTCTGCGCGCCGCACGGCCCGGGAGGGCCGGAGCGGAGGACCCCTCGAGGGAACACTCCGGGCGGGCGCAGGGTTGGACAACAAGCCTCCAGCAGAACCCGAGAGGGTCGAGTTGGTGTGCGTCCGCTCCTTGAGAACTCAACAGCGTGCCGAAAGTCAGTGCCAAGTAACAAACCCCTGTCCGCGTCTTCGGGCGCGGGGGGATTCCTTTGGTTGATGACATC
>NZ_JBJGZI010000052.1:0-12281 GCF_054050455.1 Geodermatophilus sp. SYSU D00684
GCTGGAAGGCCAGCGTGATGGCGAAGACGACGGCGATGGTCAGCACGGTCAGCCGCCAGCGCGGGCCCGGGCGCGGCGGGGTGAGCGCGGTGAAGAAGCCGGGACCCGCGCGGTCCCGGGCCACCGGCGTTCAGCGGTCCGTCGCGGCGCGGGCGGCGGCGGTCTCGGCCATCAGCCGGTCGAGCAGGTCCTGCGGCAGCGCGGCGCCGAAGTCGGTGGCGAACCGGCGCATCGGCATCGAGCCGATCATCCGCAGCATCATCGCCTGCTCGGCGGGCGAGGCGGCGTCGGCGGGCACGGTCGCGGTGAGCGCCTCCACCAGCGCGGGGCCGGCGGCCGGGTGGGTGCACCACTCGCCGACCGAGGACTCCATCGTCAGCACCCGCACCAGGTCGTCCCCGGGCAGCGTCACGGTCTCCGCGGCGAGCACGGTCTCCGCGTCGGCGCAGACCTGTACCGCGTACTCCCCGGGCGCCACCGCCCAGCCGGACTCGACGACGTCCCAGTACGCGAACGCCCGCCGGCCGAGCTCCAGCGTCACCTCGCGGCGCTCCCCCGGCTCCAGCGCCACCTTGGTGAACGCACGCAGCTCCCGCAGCGGGCGGCGCACCGGCCCGGCCGTCGTCGACACGTACACCTGGACGACGTGCCGGCCGGCCCGGTCGCCGGTGTTGGTCACGGTCACCGCGACGGTGGCGGTGTCGGCGCCGGTGACCTCGACCCGCAGGTCCGACGTCGCAAACGTCGTGTACGAGAGCCCGTGCCCGAACGGGTACCGCACCGCGCGGCCCTGCGTGACCAGCCCGCGGTAGCCGACCAGCACGCCCTCGCCGTAGACGACCCGCCCCTGCTCGCCGGGGAACGACAGGGAGCTCGGGGAGTCCTCCAGCCGCAGCGGCACGGTCTCGGCCAGCCGTCCCGAGGGGTTCGCGACGCCGTAGAGCAGGTCGGCCAGCGCGCCGCCGCCGGCCTGCCCGAGCAGTGCGCCGTCCAGGATCGCGTCGACGTCGTCGTGCCAGCCCTCCAGCGACACCACCCCGCCGTGGGACAGGACGACGACCGTCCGCGGCGCCGCGGCGGCCACCGCGCGGACCAGCTCGACCTGCCCGGCGGGGAGGTCGATCGTCGTCCGGTCGAAGCCCTCGGACTCGTCGGCGTCGGCCAGGCCGAGGAAGACGACGGCGACCTCGGCGCCGCGGGCCAGCGCCACGGCCTCCTCACGCAGCGCCGCGGCGTCGCCAGGACCGTCGGAGGCGAAGCCGGGCGCGAACGGGAGCTCCCGGCCGGCGAGCGCGCGCATCGCGTCGAGCGCGGACTCGACCCGGGTGGCGGTCACGTTCGAGCTGCCGCCGCCCTGGAAGCGCGGCGTGCGGGCGAGCTCCCCGACGACGGCCACGCGGGTCCCCGGGGACAGCGGCAGGGTGCCGCCCTCGTTGCGCAGCAGCACCGCGCACTCCGCGGCCAGCTCGCGGGCGAGGGTGCAGTGCGCCTCGACGTCGACCTCCCCGGCGGGCCCGCGGGCGTAGCGGGCGAGGGCGGCCACCCGGGCGGCGCTCGCGTCGACGTACGCCGCGTCGAGCTCCCCGGCCCGCACCGCCTCGACCACCCGCCGGTTGCCGGCGCCGCGGTCGCCGGGCATCTGCAGGTCCAGCCCGGCGGCGAGCGCCGCGGCGCGGTCGTCGACGGCGCCCCAGTCGGAGACGACGACGCCGTCGAAGCCCCACTGCTCCCGCAGCACCTCGGTGAGCAGCCACCGGTTCTGCGACGCGTAGACGCCGTTGACCTTGTTGTAGGCGCACATGACCGTGGCCGGCGCCGCCTCGGTGACCACCCGCTCGAAGGCCGGCAGGTAGATCTCGCGCAGCGTCCGCTCGTCGACCTCGGCGCTGATCCGCATGCGCTCGGTCTCCTGGTTGTTCGCCGCGAAGTGCTTGACCGAGGCGCCGGCGCCCGCGGCCTGCTGCCCGCGCACGTGCGCCGCTCCCAGCACCCCGGACAGCAGCGGGTCCTCGGAGTAGTACTCGAAGTTCCGCCCGCCCAGGGGCGACCGCTTGATGTTGACCCCCGGCCCGAGCACCACGTGCACGCCCAGCGCCCGCGCCTCCCGGCCGATCGCCGCGCCGATCCGCTCGGCGACCGCGGGATCCCAGCTGTTGCCCACCGCCACCGCGGGCGGGAAGCAGGTGGCCGGCAGGTTGCGGGTGATGCCGGGACCGCCGAAGTCGCCCTCCTGGCGGCGCACGCCGTGCGGGCCGTCGGTCAGGACGAGCGAGGGCAGGCCCACCTCCCCGACCGGCGGGGTCGACCAGAAGTCCTGACCGGAGAGCAGGGTCGCCCTCCGCTCGAGGGGTAGGCCGTCGAGGTCGGTCACGGGAGCTCCTGCGGGTCGTCAGCGCCGGCGTACGCGAACGAGCGCACCACGAGCGAGCCGCGGGCGCACCACACGCCGCCCAGCCGGCCGGTCATCCCGCCGGCGACCTCGGTGGAGAGGTAGCGCCCGTCCAGCCGGCCGAGCTCGGCGAACCCGCCGGGCCCGACCACGCCGGCGACGACGACGTCCGGGCCGAGCGTGGTCGAGGAGAAGTGGCCGGTGGCCGGCTCGGTGCGGATCTCCAGCACCGCCTCCGGCCCCGCGGCCGCCTCGCCCAGGACCGAGCGCAGCGGGCCGACCTGCGCCACGGCCCGCACCCGGTCGCCGTCGACCTCGACGTCGAGGTGGTGCCGGGCGTCGATCCGCAGGGTGAGCCCGCCGACGCCGTCCACCCGCACCGCCGCGCGGAACCGGGCGTGCAGGTGCTCCTGCCGCCGGCCCGCGAAGGCGAGGTCCTCGCCCGCCGGGTCGGGGTCGGCCGCGGTCAGCCGCCGACCGCCGTCGACCCGGCTCAGCAGCTCCCCGGGGAACCGCCGGGGGGCGACCCAGGCGGGCCCGGTGAGGTCCTCCTCGGCGGCCACCGCGCCGCCCGGCGGGGTCACCCACTCGCCCGGTCGCGGCCAGCCGTCGGCCCACTCCACCTCGGCGGCGAACGTCTCGCGGCCGAGCACGTGGAACGCGGGGCTCGTCCCGCGCGGCCGCACGCCGTGGAAGACGACCGCCCAGCTGCCGTCCGGGCGCTCCACCAGGTCGGCGTGGCCGGTGTTCTGCACCGGCGCGTCGGTGCCCCGGGCGGTCAGCAGCGGGTTGGCGGGGCAGGGCTCCCACGGCCCGGACGGCGAGGGGCCGCGGGCGATCGTGACCGCGTGCCCGCGCTCGGTGCCGCCCTCGGCGATCAGCAGATACCAGAGGTCGCCGACCCGGTACAGGTGCGGCCCCTCCGGGAACTTCCCGCCGGTGCCCTGCCACAGCCGCCGCCGCCCGGTGAGCGCCGCCCCGGTGGCCGGGTCGACCGCCTGCTGCACCAGCCCGACCGGACCGTCGGCGCCGAAGCCGGCGTACGAGACGAGCAGGGTGCCGTCGTCGTCCCAGGCGAGGTCGGGGTCGATCCCGCGGACCTCCGGCATCCGCACCGGCTCCGACCACTCGCCCAGCGGGTCCTCGGCGGTGACGAGCACCTGCCACCCGCCGTCGGCGAGGTTGGTCGTCACCATCCAGAATCGGCCGTCGTGCCACCGCAGGGTGGGTGCGGTGATCCCGCCCGACCCCGGCGCCGCAGCGACGTCGAGCTGCGACGGGCGGGCCAGCACGTGCCCCACCTGCTCCCACGACACGAGGTCGGCCGAGCGGTACAGCGGGACGCCCGGGGCGTACTCGAACGACGAGTGCACCATCCAGTAGGTGTCCCCGACCCGGACGACGCTGGGGTCGGGGTGGAAGCCGGGGACGACGGGCCGCGGGGCGGTCACGCGTGGGCGTCCGGGTCGAAGAACAGCGCGGGCTTCTCGACGGGGCGAGGCTCCTCGATGCCGCAGGTGAACGTGTGCCGGCCGGAGCCGACCTCCACCGGCGCGCTGCCGTCGGGCAGCACCACCTCGGCGGTGGTGCTGGGCGGCACGGTGACCTCCAGGGCGAACGCCGTCCCGCCGGTCAGGGTCCAGGACACCGCCGCGGTGCCGTACGGCGTCTCGTGGGTGGCCGCCGCCGAGGTGATGCCCGGGCCGGGCCGCGGCTGGACGCGGATCCGGCGGTAGCCCGGCGCGGCCGGGGCGAGCCCGGCGACCGTGCGGTGCAGCCAGTCGGCCACCGAGCCGAGCGCGTAGTGGTTGAACGACGTCATGTCACCGGGATTGATGCTGCCGTCGGGGAGCATCGAGTCCCAGCGCTCCCAGACCGTCGTCGCGCCCATCGTCACCGGGTACAGCCACGACGGGTTCCCCCGCTGCAGCAGCAGCTCGTAGGCGGTCGCCAGCTCACCGGCGTGGGTCAGCGCGTCGGTGACCAGGGGGGTCCCGAGGAAGCCGCTGGCGATGTGGAAGCCGTCGGCCAGCACCTGCTGCGCCAGCAGCCGGCCGGCGTGCGCGCGCTGACCGGGTTCGATCAGGTCGAACTCGAGCGCCAGCGCGTACGCCGTCTGCGACGGGAAGGCGACCCGGCCGTTCGGGCTGACGTACTCGGCGCGGAACCGGGCGGCGGCCCGCTCCCCCAGCTCGGCGAACCGGCTGCCGTCGTGCCCGAGCACGCGCGCGGCCTGCGCGACGGTGCGTGCCGAGCGGGCCAGGTAGGCGGTGGCCACGCACTGCCACGGCGTCCGCGCGGCGGCGGGGTTGTCCGGCGGGGCGGCGGTGTCCAGCCAGTCGCCGAAGGAGAACCCGCCCTCCGGGAAGTCCAGCTGCTCCCCCGCACGGCCGGCGAACGCGTCGATCCAGGCGACCATCGACCCCCACTGGTCGGCCAGCAGGCCGGCGTCGCCGGTGCGCTGGTAGAGCACCCACGGGACGACGACGGCCGCGTCGCCCCAGCCGGTCTCGGGCTGCTGCGGGAAGGGCAGCAGCGGGACGAACGGCACGTACATCGGCACGACGCCGCCGTGCTCGCGCAGCTGCTCGACGGCGAGGTCGGCCAGCCACGACCGCAGCATGCCGGCGGTGTCGTACAGGAACGCCGCCGTCGGGGCGAACACCTGCAGGTCGCCGGTCCAGCCCAGCCGCTCGTCGCGCTGCGGGCAGTCGGTGGGCAGGTCCACGAAGTTGCCGCGCATGCCCCAGACGACGTTCTCGTGCAGCCGGGTGACGTCGGGGTCGGAGCAGGTGAACGTGCCGGTGGGCCGCATGTCGGTGTGCACGACGACGGCCTCGAGGTGCTCCGGGCGCAGCTCGCCCGGCCAGCCGGTCACCTCGGCGTAGCGGAAGCCGTGGAAGGTGAACCGCGGCTCCCAGGTCCGCGGGCCGCGGCCGTCGAGGACGACCACGTCGGTGGCGTCGGCGCCGCGCAGCGGGCGCGTGCCGAGCTCGCCGTGCTCGAGCACCTCGGCGTGCCGGACGGTGACCTCCGTGCCGGCGGGGCCGTCGGGCAGGGCGAAGCGGATGCGGCCGACCAGGTTCTGGCCGAAGTCGACGAGCGTCCTCCCCGAGGGCGAGGTGGTGACCTCCCGGACCGGCAGCACCTGGGTGCGGCGGACCGGCGGGCCGGTCGGGGCGACCAGCGTCGTGACGTCCAGCGACCCCACCTCGACCGGCGTCCAGCCGGCGTCGTCGAAGCCCGGGGCGGACCAGCCGGGCAGCTCGCGGCGGAGGTCGAGGGTCTCGCCCTTGTAGATGTCGGCGCGCGTCTCGGCGCCGAGCGTCGAGCGCCAGGAGCCGTCGGTGGCGACGACGGTGCGGGTCCCGTCCGGGTGCTCGACCTCGAGCTGGAGGAACGCGCCGGTGCGGTCGCCGTAGAGGTGCCGGCCGCCGGTGAAGCCGAGGTGGCCGCGGTACCAGCCGTCGGCGAGGGTGACGCCGAGCGCGTGCCGGCCCTCGGCGAGCAGCGCGGTGACGTCGTACGTCCGGTACCGCAGCCGGTGCCGGTAGCTGGTCCAGCCCGGCGCCAGGACGTCGTCGCCGACGGTCACCCCGTCGATCTCGGCCTCGTACAGCCCGCGCGCGGTCGCGTACAGCCGCGCGCGCGTCACCGGCTTCCCGAGGGTGAACTCGCGGCGCAGCAGCGCCACCGGCTCGCCAGTGCCGCCGGGCTCGGGCAGCACCGGCTCGACGAGCTCGGCGGTCCAGTCGGCCGGGTCGAGCAGGCCGGCCTCGACGGCGACCTCCTCGCTCCAGGCCGAGGGCTCGGCGTCGCCCTCACCCCAGACGCGGACCCGGACGGTCCGTCGCTCGCGGCTGGACAGCGGGGGCGCGCACCACGGGACGAGCACCGACCCGTCGGAGTCGACCCGTCCGGAGGACCGGTCGCCGATCTCCAGCTCGTAGGCGGCCTGCCGCCAGCCGGGCAGCTCGGTGGCGGTCACCCAGGACAGCCCCGGGGTGGTCTCGCCGATGCCCAGCGGCTCGCGGTGGTGCTCGACGGTGACGGGGGCGACGGTCACGTCGCTCATCGGACGCGGTCCCCGAGCAGCGCGGTGCCCAGGTGCTGGGCGAGGTACCGGACGGAGCGGTCGACGACCCCGTCCACGTCGTCGTGCCCGAGCCAGATGTGCCCGGCGCCCTCGACCGGCTCGAGGGTCACCGGCGCGCCGGCGGCCTCCATCGCGGCGGCGAGCTGCTCGCTCTGCGCGCAGGGCACCAGCCAGTCGGCGGTGCCGTGCAGCAGCAGGAAGGGCGGGGAGTCGGCGCGGACGTGGTTCACCGGGCTCGCGTCGGCGCGGGTGGCGTCGGTCAGCCCGCGGAGCAGGTGGTCCTCCGCCGGCACCCGCATCTCCTCGGGCAGCAGCGCGGCGACCTGCGGCGGCGGGTCGTTGCGCGGCATCGTCCCCAGGTCGGAGAGGCCGTACCAGTCGACGACGACGTCGACCGCGCTGGACTCCCCGGCGACGCCGTGGCCGCCCTCGAGGTCGCCGCGGTGAGCGGTGAGGCCGAGCAGCGCGGCGACGTGCCCGCCGGCCGACTCGCCCCACGCGCCGATGCGCGTCGTGTCGACGCCGAGCTCGCCGGCGAACCGGCGCAGCCAGCGGACGGCGGCCTTCGCGTCGTGCAGCTGCGCGGGGAACGGCGCCTCGAGCGCGTGCCGGTAGTCGATGGTGGCCACGGCGAGGCCGGCGTCGAGCAGCGCGTCGAAGACCTGGCCCTCCCGCAGCGTCTCGGGCAGGTACCGGCGGTCGCCCGTCATGAAGGCACCGCCGTGCACCCACACCACGAGCGGCGCGGGCTCCGCGGTCGGCGGCACCCACACGTCCAGCTGCAGCGGCCGGTAGCCGAAGGCCACCGCGTAGGTGGCGCCGGACACGTGCCGGACGCCGTCGTCGCGCCGGCTGGCCGGCGGCGGGGGCAGGAACCGGGCGGGGCCGGCCCACTCGGGGGCGCTCATCGCGGACTGTCCTCCAGGGTGCTCGTGAACGTGTGGGTGCCGGGGCCGGCCGGGTGCGTGCTGCCGTCGGGCAGGACCACCTCGGCCTCGCTGCCGGCGGGGACGGTGACGCGCAGGGTCAGGACCCCGTCCTCGATGCGCCAGGCGGACTCGATCCGGCCGTACGGCGACTCGTGCGCGGCCGCGGCGGAGCTGAGCCCGCCGCCGGGGCGGGGCCGGACGCGGAAGCGGCGGTACGCGGGCTCGACCGGGTCGATGCCGGCGGTGTACCGGTGCAGGAAGGAGACGACCGCGCCCTTGGAGTAGTGGTTGAGCGACTCGTGCGGCACGCCGTCGGCGTCCACGCCGTCCCACCGCTCCCAGACCGTCGTCGAGCCGCGGTCGACCATGACCAGCCAGCCGGGCTCGGTGTCCTGCAGCAGCAGCTCGTAGGCGACGTCGAGGTGGCCGGCGTCGGCGAGGACGGGCAGCAGGTACGGGGTGGCGAGGAAGCCGGTGCCCAGGTGGGTGCCGGCCTTGCGGACCAGCTCGACCAGCCGTTCGGCGACGGCCGGGCGCAGCGCGTCGGGCACCAGGCCGAAGGCGAGCGCGCGCACGTGGTCGGCCTGGGTGTCGGAGACCAGCCGTCCGCCGTCGTCGAGGTACTCGGCCCGCCAGGCGGCGCGCACGTGCGCGGCGAGGTCGGCGTAGCGGGCGGCGTCGTCGTCCCGGCCGAGCACCGCGGCGATCCGGCCCATCAGCTCCGCGCTGTGCGCGTAGTACGCGGTGGCGACGACGCCCTCGTCCGCGGCGACGAACGCGCCGAAGTCGCCGACCTCCTCGCCGGGGACCAGCCACTCGCCCCAGTGGAAGCCGGTGTCCCACAGCCACCGCTCGTGCGGCGCGGGCTCCGGCCGGCGCGCGGCGCGCTCGGGGTGGCGCCGCTCGCGGGCCATGCGCTCGGTGCGGTCCAGCCAGCGGACCATCGCCGGCCAGGTCTCCTCGAGCACGCGGGTGTCGCCGTAGGCGCGGTACAGCTCCCACGGCACGACCACGACCGCGTCGCCCCAGCCGGCCGAGCCGTTGAGGAACGACACCGGGCTGTCTCGGCCCTCGCCGCGCGGGCACGGGCTGACGTTGGCGACGGTGCCGTCGGGCCACTGGTCGGCGACGACGTCGCGCAGCCACTTGGTGGAGAAGCCGGCGACGTCGTAGAGGAACGCCGCGGTCGGGACGTAGAGCTGCCAGTCGCCGGTCCAGCCGTGCCGCTCGCGGTGCGGGCAGTCGGTCGGGATGTCGCAGGCGTTGTCCCGGAAGCTCCACACGGCGGCCTCGTGGAAGCGGTCCAGCCGCGCGTCGCTGCTGCGGAACCAGCCGGTGCGGCGCAGGTCGGTGTGCACCACGACGCCGCGGACGTCGTCGGGGGTGAGGTCGCGCGGGTGCCCCTCGACCCGCACGTAGCGGAAGCCGTGGGTGGTGCGGCGCGGCTCGAAGACCTCGCCGGGCACGCCCGCGGAGACGACGACGTCGACCTGGCCGGCGGGCAGCGGGTGCGGCAGGAACGGCAGGTCGGGCTCGAGGTTGGCGACCGTGACGTCCCCGTCGGGGGCGAGCCACTCGCCGTGGGTCAGCGTGAGCGTGGTGCCGGCCGGGCCGAGGTCGGTCAGCCGCACCCAGCCGTTGACGTTCTGCCCGAGGTCGACCACCTGGGCGCCGCCCGGCAGCCGGGTGACCGCGACGGGCACGAGCTCCTCCACCCGGCGCACCGGCGGGGCGGGCGGGTCGACCAGGCCGGCGAAGCCGTGCTGCCCGACGGTGACCGGGTCCCAGCCGGCGTCGTCGAAGCCGGGCGCGTCCCAGCCGCGGGGCAGGGCACGCAGGTCCCAGCGCTCGCCGGCGATGAGGTCGGCGGCGAGGACGTGCCCGGTCGCGCTGCGCCAGTCCGGGCCGGTGCCGAGCACGGTGACGGTGCCGTCGTCGTGGGTCAGGTGCAGCTGGGCGAGGAACGCCGTCCGGTCGCCCCACTGGTCGGCGGACCGGGTGACGCCGGTCTGGCCGCGGAACCAGCCGTCGGCGAGGACGACGGCCAGCGCGTGCCGGCCCTCGGACACCGGTCCGACGTCGTGCGTCTGCACCTGCAGCCGCTGGTCGTACTGGGTGTACCCGGGCGTGAGCTCGGCGTCACCGATCCGGGCGCCGTCGAGGAACGCCTCGTAGAGCCCCTGCGCGGTGGCGTGCAGCCGGGCGGAGACGACCGGCCGGTCGACGGCGAACTCCCAGCGCAGCAGCGCGGCCGCCCGCTCCCCCGCCGGGCCGCCCGGCATCGTGCCGGGCTCGATCCACTCGACCGCCCAGTCGGTGGCGTCGAGCAGGCCGGTCTCGAACCAGACCGGCTCCGAGGCCGGGCTCTCGCCGAGGTCGGTGCGCACCCGCACCCGCCAGGGAACCCGCTGGGCGGAGCGCAGCGCCGGGCCGGGCCACGGGACGAGCACGTGCCGGTCGTCCTCGATCCAGCCGGAGTCCCAGCCGTCGTCGGTGGTGAGCCGGTACGCACTCTGCGCGCGGGCGCCGTCGGGCAGCCGCCAGGACAGCCGCGGCGACGTCGTCCCGATGCCGAGCGGCTCGTCGAGGTGCTCGGTGCGCAGGCCGTGCGGGGCGGAGGACATCCGTCTCCTGTCGAGTGAGGTCTGTGAACGGCCCTCGTGCAGGGACTCGCCGCGAGCGTGCGAGCGGTGGGCGGCACGGGGGTCCTTCGTCACAGGACGGGGACGGACTCGGCGTGGTGGCAGGCGGCCTCGGTGCCCTCGACCGGCCGCAGCGGCGGGCGCTGCTCGGCGCAGACGTCGGTGGCCAGCGGGCAGCGCGGCACGAACGGGCAGCCGGTCGCCGCGGGCTGCGCGGCGCCGGCGGTGCCGAACCCGGCCGCCTCCCGCGCGGCGCGGCGGGCCGCCTGCTCGGCCGGGCGGGGCACGGGCGCGGCGGCGGTGAGCGCCACCGTGTACGGGTGCCGCGGCGCCCGGCTGACCGCCTCGACCGGCCCGGTCTCCATGACCTGCCCGCGGTAGAGGACCACCGTCCGCTGGGCGAGGAACCGGACGACGCCGAGGTCGTGGGCGATGAAGAGGAACGCCAGGCCGTGCTGGTCCCGCAGGTCGGCGAGCAGGTTGAGCACCTGCGCCTGGGTGGACAGGTCCAGCGCGGAGACCGGCTCGTCGAGGACGACGACCTTCGGGTCGCAGACCAGCGCGCGGGCGATGGCGATGCGCTGGCGCTGGCCGCCGGAGAACTGGGACGGGTAGCGGTCGACGGCGTCGCCGGGCAGGCCCACCGACTCCAGGCCCCGCCGCGCCCGCGCCGTCGCCTCGGCGCCCTTCACGCCCGTCAGCCGCAGCGGCTCGACCAGCGTCTGGCCGATGGTGCGCGCCGGGTTGAGCGAGGAGTACGGGTCCTGGAAGACGACCCGCAGGTCGGCGACCTGGCGGCTGCGCTGCTTGAGCGACATCCGGGTGACGTCCTGCCCGTTGACCCGGATCGTCCCGGACGTCGCCGGCTGCAGGCCGAGCACCGCCTTGCCGATCGTCGACTTGCCCGAGCCGGACTCGCCGACCAGGCCGACGGTCTCGCCCGGGGCGATGTCGAGGCTGACCCGGTCGATGGCCGGCGGCGCCTGCCGCGCCCTGCGGCCGGAGCCGTAGCGGACGACGAGGTCGCGGATCTCCAGGGCGGGCGTGGTGGTGGCCGCGACGGGCGCGGTCCCGGCGGGGGCGGTCATGCGGGGACTCCGGCGGTCGGGGCGGGCTTCTGGACGGACGGCTCGTCACCGGCGGGCTCCGGCTCCCACACGGCGTGCTCGCGGGACAGCTCGTCGACACGGACGCAGAGGACGGCTCCCTCGCCGTGCGCGGGCAGCGCCGGGAACGGGACGGTGCACTGCTCCTCCGCGAACCGGCAGCGGGTGGCGAACCGGCACCCGGCCGGCCAGGAGCCGGGCGGCGGGACGGTGCCGGCGATGGAGGCCAGCCGCTCGGGCACCGGCTCGCCGTCGGGCACGTGCGGGTTCGCCCCGAGCAGCGCCATCGTGTACGGGTGCGCCGGCTCGTCGAGCACGGCCGCGGCGGTGCCGGACTCGACGACCTCGCCGGCGTACATGACGGCGACGGTGTCGCAGATGTCGGCGACGACGCCGAGGTCGTGGCTGACGACGACCACCGACAGGCCGGTGTCGCGCACCAGCGCCCGCAGCAGCGACAGGATCTCCGCCTGCACGGTGACGTCGAGGGCGGTGGTCGGCTCGTCGGCGACGAGCAGCTTCGGCTCACCGGTGAGCGCGAGGGCGATGCAGACCCGCTGCGCCATGCCGCCGGACAGCTGGTGCGGGTAGCTCCTCAGCACCCGCTCGGCGTCGACGATCCCGACGTCGCGCAGCAGGCCGGCCGCCATGCGCCGGGCCTCCGACCGGCTCACCCTCCGGAACCGGCGGATCGGGCCGGTGAGCTGGGAGGCGATGGAGAACATCGGGTCCAGCGCGACCATCGGCTCCTGCGAGATCATCGCGATCTCCCGGCCGCGGACGCGGTTGAGCTCGGCCTCGGCCAGCCCGGCCAGCTCCCGGCCCTGCCAGCGGATCGAGCCGCCGGTGACCGAGACGCCGTCGGGCAGCAGCCCCATGAGCGAGCGGGCGGTCATCGTCTTGCCGCAGCCGGACTCGCCGACCAGGCCGAGGACCTGCCCCTGCCGGAGGGAGAAGGAGACGCCGGTGACCAGGGCGGGTCCGTCGTCGACGGAGACGGTGAGGTCGCGGACGTCGAGCACCGCCTCCGGGTCGGCGGCCCCCGCGGGGGCCGCCCCGGCGGCGCGCGCCAGCGCGCCGCGACCGCCGCTCGGGCGGCGGCGGGCGGGCATTCCCCCC
>NZ_JBJGZI010000053.1:0-8533 GCF_054050455.1 Geodermatophilus sp. SYSU D00684
CGCCGCAGCCGAGATCAGACTACGCACCGCATCCCCGCCCCCCCCCCCCCCCCCCCCCCCCCCCCCGCCCCCCCCCCCCCCCCCCCCCCCCCCCCCCCCCCCCCCCGACCCTCCGTCCGACAGAGGCCCGTCACCCCCGGTGACGGGCCTCGCTCCTCGGAGGGGGGACCGCGCGGCCCTGCCCCCTGCGGGTGAGGGTGTCCGCGCAGCCCTCCCGGCGCGCCCACCGGGCCGGTGATGCTGCTGGGCAGCCACGACGCCGCGCCCCCGTGCCGGCGTCCCCGACCGGTCCCGGTCGCAGAACCACGGAGGCCCCCCGGTGGACCACTCCAGCGCCACGCTCGTCGTCCCGCGTCCGGGACGGCCCGGCGACGAGAGCCTGCGCGCGACGCTGCGCCGGCTGTCCTCCGCGCAGAAGGGCGCGGCCGGCGCACCGGCCTACTCGCGCTTCGTCAACCGCAGGCTGGGCCGGGTGTTCGCCGCCCTGGCGTTCCACGCCGGGCTCACGCCGAACGCCGTCACCGCGGTGAGCGGCGCGACCACCGCCGCCGGCATCGCGCTGCTCGCGCTCGCGCCGCCGTCGGTGCCGACGGCACTGGCCGTCGCCGCCTGCCTCGTCCTCGGCTACGCGCTCGACGCCGCCGACGGCCAGCTCGCCCGCCTGCGCGGCGGCGGCTCGCCGGCGGGGGAGTGGCTCGACCACATGGTCGACGCCGCCAAGGCCTCGAGCCTGCACCTGGCCGTGCTGGTCGGGCTGTACCGGTTCACCGACGTCGACCCGGTGCTGCTCCTGGTCCCGCTCGGCTACTGCGTCGTCGACGCGGTCACCTACTTCGGCACCATGCTCAACGAGGCGCTGCGCGCGCAGCACGGCGTCGCCACCCGCGCCCAGCCGACCGCCCAGCGGGTGGGCGTCGGCCGCTCCCTGCTGACGCTGCCGACCGACTACGGCCTGCTGGCCTGCACCTTCGTGCTGTACGGGTGGACCGCGGTGTTCGTGCCGGTCTACACCGTCCTCTTCCTCGCCGCGGCCGGGTTCCTCGCGCTGGCCTCGGTCAAGTGGTTCCGGGAGATGGGCCGGCTGCCGCGATGAGCCGCCCGCGGCTGCTCGTGGCGCACCCCGGCGCGGAGCTCTACGGCGCCGACCGGATGCTGCTGGAGTCGGCGACCGCGCTGGCCACCCGTTTCGACGTCACCGTCGCCCTGCCCGGGCCCGGCCCGCTGGTCGCCGAGCTGGAGGCGCGCGGGCTGCGGGTCGAGCTGTGCCCCATGCCGGTGCTGCGCAACTCCGCGCTGCGCCCGCGCGGGTTCCTGCGGCTGGTCGCCGACGCCGTCCGGGGCGCGCGGCCCGCGCTGCGGCTGCTGCGCGCGCACCCCGCCGGCGTGTACGTCAGCACGCTGACCCTGCCGTCGTGGCCCCTGCTGGCGCGGCTGGCCGGCCGGCGCTCGGTCGACCACGTGCACGAGGCCGAGCGCTCGGCGCCCCGGCTGCTGCGGCGGGGGATGGCGCTGTGCCCGGCCCTGTCCGACCGCGTGGTCACCAACAGCCGGTTCACCCTGGACACGATGGCCGAGGTGTCCCCGCGGCTCGGCCGGCGCGGCACGGTCGTGCACAACGTCGTCCGCGCGCCGGAGGAGGTCGTGCCCCCGCGCGCGGTCCTCGGCGGCCCGGTGCGGCTGCTCTACGTCGGCCGGCTCTCGCCGCGCAAGGGCCCGCAGGTCGCCGTCGCCGCGCTGCGGGACCTGCTCGACCGCGGCGTCGACGCCTCCCTCACCCTGCTCGGCTCGGTGTTCCCCGGCTACGAGTGGTTCGAGGCGGAGCTGCGGGCGACCGTGGCCGCCGCCGGGCTGGGGGAGCGGGTCGCCTTCGCCGGCTTCCGCGCCGACGTGTGGCCGCACCTGGCCGACGCCGACGTCGTCCTCGTGCCCTCGGTGGGGGACGAGTCCTTCGGCAACACCGCGGTGGAGGCCGTGCTCGCCGCCCGCCCGCTCGTGGTGAGCGCGCACAGCGGGCTGCGGGAGGCCGTCGACGGCTACCCCGGCGTGCAGGCCGTCGCGCCCGGCCGGCCGGAGGCGTGGGCCGACGCCGTCGCCCGGGTGGCGGCCGACTGGCCCGCCGCCCGCGCCGCCGCGCTGGCCGGCGCCGCCGAGGCCCGCCGCCGGCACACCCCCGAGCGGTTCACCGCCGAGCTGCTGGCCGCGGTCGGCGCGCCCGCCGCGGCGGTCCCGGCGCCGGTCGCCGCCCCTCCCTTCGGGTGACGGGACCCGCACGGGTGATGACGGTCGGTCAGCCCGCGCTGTGCACTCGCGGGGCAGCGAACGTCACCAGGGGGATCTCGCCATGACCGTGATCGGCTACGCGCCGGGCGCCTACGACCTGTTCCACATCGGCCACCTGAACATCCTCAGGCACGCCGCGGCGCACTGTGACCGGCTGATCGCGGGCGTGGTGTCCGACGAGATGCTGCTGCTCACCAAGGGCCGGCTGCCGGTGATCCCGCTGCGCGAGCGCCTGGAGATCGTGCGCAACCTGCGCTGCGTGGACGACGTGCACGCCGAGGTCGTCCCGGACAAGATCGACACCTGGCGCGAGGTCGGCTTCGACGTGATCTTCAAGGGCGACGACTGGCGCGGCACCCCCAAGGGCGAGCGGCTCGAGCGCGACTTCTCCGCCGTCGGGGTGGAGGTCCGGTACTTCCCGTACACGATGCACACCTCGAGCACCGTGCTGCGGCGCGCGCTCGCGGCCCTCGACGCCCAGACGGCGGTCGACGGCGGCGTCCTCCGGTGACCGCCGCCCACGGCGCGGGGGCGCGCCTGCCCCTGCCGCCGGTGCTGATGTACCACTCGATCAGCCCGTCGACCGAACCCGACCCGCACCGCCTGCGGGTGCACCCCGCCCGGCTGGACCGGCAACTGTCGTTCCTGCGCCGGCTGGGCCTGCGCGGGGTGTCGCTCGCCGAGCTGGTGCGGGCCACCGACCGCGGCGCCGCCGCCGGCCTGGTCGGCCTCACCTTCGACGACGGCTACACCGACTTCCTCGAGCACGCCGTCCCGGTGCTGCAGCGGCACGGCATGACCGGCACCGTCTACGCCGTCGCCGGCCTGCTCGGCGGCACCAACGACTGGGACACCGGCCCGCGGTTCCGGCTCATGGACGCCGGCCAGCTGCGCGCGGTGGCCGCCGCCGGCCAGGAGGTCGGCAGCCACACGCTGACCCACGCCCGCCTCGCCGGTGCCGACCCGGCGGTGCTCGCCGCCGAGGTGGGGGAGAGCCGGCGCGTGCTGGAGGACGTCCTCCAGACCGAGGTGCCCGGCTTCTGCTACCCCTACGGCGCCTACGACGCCGCCGCGGCCGACGCCGTCCGGGCCGCGGGCTACGACCACGCCTGCGTGACCGGCGACTACGAGCCGGGCGACCGCGTCACCCTGCCGCGCTGCTACGTCGGCCCCCGGGACACCCGGGCGCACCTTGCCGCCCGCCTGGTCCGGCACTCCGTGCGGCTGCGCCGCGCCGTCGCCCGCGACGCCGCCCGCCCGGCCGCCCCGGTCGCCGGGGCCGACCGGTGACCCTCACCGCCGAGCGGCCCACCGGGCAGCAGCCGCGGGAGGAGCGCCCGGCGGCACAGCCGCACCGCTTCCGCGCCGACGTCGAGGGCCTGCGCGCCGTCGCCGTCGGCCTGGTGCTGCTCGACCACGTCCTCGGCCGGCCCTCCGGGGGGTTCGTCGGGGTCGACGTCTTCTTCGTGATCTCCGGGTTCCTCATCACCGGGCTGCTGGTCCGGGAGCGCGAGCGGACCGGGCGGATCTCCTTCCGCGCCTTCTACGTGCGGCGCGCCCGCCGGCTGATGCCCGCCGCGGTGGCGACGCTGGCCGCGACGTCGCTGGCGGCCTGGCTGCTGTTCCTCGGCGGCCGCTTCCAGGAGACCCTGACCGACGCGGCCTGGGCGCTGGCGTTCGGCGCCAACGTGCACTTCGCGCAGCAGGGCACCGACTACTTCCAGCAGACGGCGGCGCCCTCGCCGGTGCAGCACTTCTGGTCGCTCGCGGTCGAGGAGCAGTTCTACCTGGCCTGGCCGCTGCTGATCCTGCTCGTGGTGGCCGTCGCCGGACGGGGCCGCTCCGCGCGGCCGCTGCTGGCCGCGGCCTTCCTCGCCGTGGTCGCGGCGTCGTTCCTGTGGTCGGTGCACGCCAGCGCCGTCTCGCCGGCGACCGCGTACTTCTCGACGTTCACCCGCGCCTGGGAGCTCGGGGCCGGCGCCCTGGTCGCCGTCACGGCGACGCAGCTGCGCCGGCTGCCCGGCGCGCTCCGTGCCGCGCTGGCCTGGGCGGGGCTGCTCGGCGTCCTGGCGTCGGCGACGGTGATCACCTCGGCCGACCCCTTCCCGGGCTCCGTCGCCGCGCTGCCGGTCCTCTCGACCGTCCTGCTCGTGGCGTTCGGCGAGGCGCCCGGCGGCCCCGGCACCCGCTGGGTGCTGGGCAGCGTCCCGGCCCGGTTCCTCGGCCGGATCTCGTACTCGCTCTACCTGTGGCACTGGCCGGTCGTGGTCTTCACCGCCGCCGTCCTCGGCGCCGGGACGGTGACCACCGCGGTCGTCGCGATCGTCGTGTCCCTGGTCCTGGCCACGGTCTCGTACGCGGCGATCGAGCAGCCGGTGCTGCACTCGGGCTGGCTGCTGCCCGGCGGGCGGCCGCCGGGGCCGCAGCACCGCGCCGCCGCCGTGCGCCGCCGGGGCCGGCTGGTCGCGGCCGCGACGGCGACCGTGCTCGTCGTCGGCGGTGCCGGGCTGACCGTGGCGTTCCCGCCCGGCCGGCTGGACGCGCAGGCGGTGGCCGCGGCCGGCGCCGCGGCGCAGGCGGCCACCGAGGGGGACCCGCTGACCCGCGACCTCCGGGCGTCGGCCGCCCTCGTGGCCTGGCCCGCGGACCTGCAGCCGGCCCTCGACGAGCTCCCCGGCTACCTCGAGGAGCAGTGGAGCGGCGGGTGCTTCGACGTCGGCGACTGGAACGCCGACCGGTGCGTGTTCGGCGACCCCGGCGCGCGGCACTCCGCGGTGCTGCTCGGCGACTCGGTCGCGGGCGCCTGGCTGCCCGGGCTCCGGGCGGCCATGGAGCCGCAGGGCTGGTCGATCCGGACGCTGACCATGGGCCAGTGCCCGAACGTGGACGCGGTGACCCTCTACCAGGGCCGGCCGTTCACCGAGTGCGCCGAGCACCGGGAGTGGGCCCTGGACCTCATCGACCGCACGCGGCCCGAGCTCGTCGTCCTCAGCCACACCTACGACACCCGGCTCGCCGACCCCGACGCCGACAAGGCGGCCGTCTGGGAGCAGGGGATGACCTCGGTGGTGCAGCGGATCCAGCAGTCCGGCGCGCGTGTCGTCGTGCTGACCGGCCCGCCCTCCGGCGCGAACCTGCAGACCTGCGCGACCACGGTCAGCACCCCGGCGGACTGCGTGCAGGAGCCGCCGCGGCGGTTCATGCAGCAGGTGGCCGTCGAGGAGGACGTGGCGGAGGCCACCGGGGCCACGTTCGTCGACCCGGAGCGCTGGTTCTGCGTCGACGACCTGTGCCCGGCCGTCGTCGGGTCCACCCCCGTCTACGCCGACGGGCTGCACATGACCGCCGAGTACGCCGAGCGGATCGCCCCCGAGGTCGGGGCGGCCGTCCTCGGGACCGCGTAGGCGGCCGGCGTGGGACTGCGCGGCCGCGCCGCCGGGGCCCTCGCGGGGCAGGGCACGCAGGCGCTGGCCGGCCTCGTCCTGCAGGTCGCGGCCGCGCGGGAGCTGGGCGCCGCGGGGCTGGCGGTCTTCTCGCTCGCCTACGGCGCGCTCGTCCTGGCCACGGCCGTGTCCAGCGGCCTGGTCGGCGACTCGCTCACCGTGCTGGACCGGCACGACCCCGGGATCCGCGCGGGCCTGCACGTGGGCGGGGTGCTGGTCGCGGGCGCCGCCGGCGCGGCCGGCTGCCTGCTCGCCGTCGTCAGCGGGGCGCTGCCGCTGTGGGCGGCGCTGCTCGCCGGGCCCGCCGTCGTCGCCTTCGTCGTCGAGGACGCGCTCCGCCGGCTGCTCATGGCCGCCGGCCGGTTCTGGTCGCTGCCGGCCGTCGACGGCACCGCCCTCGTCCTCTCGCTGGCCACCCTCGTGCTCGCGCGGTCCGCCGGGGAGCTCACCCTCGCCTCCTTCGTCGCCGCCCTGCTCGCCGGCCAGACCGGCGCGGCGCTGCTCGCCTGGGCGCTGCTGCCGGCCGGGGAGCGGCCGCACGGCCCGTGGCGGCGCCCGGCGCTGGGGGCCGTCGCCGCCTTCGGCGTGTGGCGGGCGGCGGCGCAGACGATCCGCCCGGCGCAGCTCACGCTGCTCCGGCTGCTCGTCGTCGGCGTGGCCGGCGCCGCGGCCTACGGCCCCCTGGAGGCCGCGCGGGTCTACACCGCCCCGGCGATGGTCCTCGTCGCCGGGCTCGGGTCCTTCCTGCTGCCGCATTTCGTCGCGCTGCGCCCGCGGGGCGCGCGCGCCGGCCTCGCCGCCGCCGACCGCGCCGCCGCCGGCCTCGCGGTCCTGGTCGGCCTGCTGGGCGTGCTCGCCGTCGTCGCGCTGCCGTGGGCGGGGCCGCTGCTCACCGGCGGGGGCTACGACGTGCCGGCGGGCGCGGTGGCCGGCTGGGGCGTGTACGCCGCGGCCGCCGCCGCGCTGCTCCCGTACGCGAGCCTGGCGTCGGTCCACGGGCGCCAGCGGCGGGTGCTCGCGCTGCGCGCGGTCGAGCTCGGGTCGCTGGCCGCCGTCGCGCTGCTGGTGACGACCGCCGACGGCGCCGTGCCGTGGAGTCCCCTGGCCCTGGCGCTCGGACCGGCGCTGGCCGCCGTCGCCGTGCGCCGGACGCTGCTCGTGCCGCAGGTCCGCGCGGAGCGCGCCGCCTCCCCCGAGCCGCGGGCGGCGGCCGGGGCGGTCGCCCGGTGACCGCGGTCGTCCCCGCGCCGGTCCGGCCCGACCGCCGGCCGTCCGCGGTCCCGCCGCGCGCCCGGTCGCGGGCCCTGGTGACCCTCACCGCGCTGCTCGTCGTCGTCGGCAGCGTCGGGTGGCGCCGCGGCGAGTACTTCACCGGCTCGCTCGACCCCGTCGTCGTGGCGAAGGCGTGCGTCAGCGTCCTGGCCCTGGCCCTGGCCTTCCTCCTCGCCCAGGCCGGCCCGCGCCGGCGGGTGGGGACCGGGACGGTGTGGTGGCTGGGGCTGCTGCTGGCGTGCACGGTCCTGGGCGCGCTCACCGCGGGCCACCTGGTCGCCGGGGGAGTCGTGGCGGTGCGCGTCGCCCTGCTGGCCGCCACCGTCCTCCTCCTGCTGCGGGCGGTGTCCGCGGTGGACGTGCTGACGGCGGTCGTGCGGTCCTGCGTGGCGGTGGCGCTCGTCGCCGCCGCCACCGGCCTGCCCACCTCCGACGACGGCCGGCTGGCCGGCGGCGTGCCCGCCATCGACCCCAACGAGCTGGCGCTGCTGGCCTCGATCGGCGTCCTCTACGTCGCCTGGCGCACGGTGGTCGGCCGGGCCGGGGTGCCGGCCGCGCTCACCGCGGTGGTCCTCTCCGGCGTCGTGTGGGCGACCGGCTCGCGCACCGCCCTGCTCATGCTCCTGCTCGGGGTGGCCGCCATGGCGCTGCACATCCGGCGCCCCCGGGTCGGCCTCGTCGTCGGCGGCCTGGTGCTGGCCGGGGCCGCGGCCGTCACGGTGGTCTCCACCGGGGCCGTGGCCGGGTTCGTCTCCCGCGGCGGCGACGGCACCAGCACCCTCGGCTCGCGCTTCATCGCCTGGCGGGCCGCGCTGACCTGGGCCGACTCCCAGTGGCAGACCGCCTTCGGCGGCGGCCTCTCGGTCAAGATCATCCGCGTCCAGGGGCAGTACTGGGACACCCAGCCGCTGGACAGCAGCTGGGTCTCGCTGCTCGTGCAGGCCGGCTGGGCCGGCGTGCTCCTCGCCGGCGGCTGGGTGCTCTGGAGCCTGCGGGGGGTGCTGCGGGCGCCGCGCGCGCACCGGGTCCTGTTCCTGGGCCTGCTGGTCTTCCTGCTCGGCCGCAGCGTGCTGGAGAGCGGGCTGTTCGACGCGAGCGTGGCGTTCCTGCTGTTCACGGCGGTCTCGCTGCTGGCGGAGGGCGGCTCCGGGGAGCGGCTGCGGGCCGAGGAGCCCGAGGTCCCCGCGTAGCGCCTGACGGTCCGCCGGCCACCGCACCTCCCGACCCGCCCTCCGCCGCGGAGGGCGGGTCGTCGGCGTCCCGGGCACGGTGCACGCCGCCGGCGGACAGCCCCAGGGGCCGGCCCCGGCCCGCACGGTCCGCACCCCGGGACCCGGACCCGGCACCGGTCACGGGTGCCCATGGAGCTGTCCCTCACCGGGGACGCGGAGCCTCCGCCCCCGGGGCCGTGCCGGGCCTCGAGGGCTCCCCGGTGCGGACCGCCCGGCCGGTGGCGGTTCCGTCGTGCAGGCCCGCGCCGGCGTCCGCGGTGGGGACCCACGGGAACGGCCCCGCCCCGCGACCGGGAGGGTCGTCCG
>NZ_JBJGZI010000054.1:0-8041 GCF_054050455.1 Geodermatophilus sp. SYSU D00684
AGGGGCCCCTCCCGGTCGGGAGGGGCCCCTCTCTCGTCCCGGGGGCTACACGGCGGCGGCGGAGAGGCGGCGGGCGCCCGCGGCGGCGGCCTCGACGACGGCCGGGTCCGGCGCCAGGCCGCACGCGGCCAGCCAGGTGGCCAGCATCCGGTGGCCGCCCTCGGTGAGCACCGACTCGGGGTGGAACTGCACGCCCTCGACGGGCAGCTCCCGGTGCCGCAGCGCCATCACGATGCCCGACTCCGTCGTGCCGGTCACCTCGAGCTCGTCGGGCACGGTGGCCCGGTCCACGGCCAGCGAGTGGTAGCGCGTCGCGGTGAAGGGCGAGGGCAGCCCGGCCAGCACGCCGACGCCGTCGTGCACGACCTCGCTGGTCTTGCCGTGCAGCAGCTCCGGCGCGCGGACGACCTCGGCGCCGAAGGCCTCGGCGATCGCCTGGTGGCCCAGGCACACGCCCAGCACCGGCGTCCCGGCCTCGGCGGCGGCCCGCACCATGGGGACGGTCACGCCGGCGTCGGCGGGCGTGCCCGGGCCGGGGGACAGCAGCACACCGGCGACGTCGAGGTCGGGCAGCTCGTCGACGGTGACGGCGTCGTTGCGCCGGACGACGCACCGCACGCCGAGCTGGCCGAGGTACTGGACCAGGTTGTAGACGAAGCTGTCGAAGTTGTCGACGACGAGGACGGGCCTGCTCACGCTCCTTGTGTACAGCAGCGCCCGCTCAGCCGTCAGCGGCTGTGGCGTGTGCCATGTCCAGCGAGCCGGTGTAGGCCGGCACCGTGACCTCCGGCCGGTCGCGCACGGCGAAGGTCAGCCCGAAGTCCTCGACCGCCTGCTCGAACACCGCCACCTGCGGGGAGGCGGCCAGCTGCGCGCGGACGGCGGCGGGGTCGCCGACCGCCGTGACGACGAACGGCGGCGACCAGGTCCGCCCGTGGAGCAGCAGCACGTTGCCGACGCAGCGGACGGCGCTGGTGGCGATCAGCCGCTGGTCCATGATCGCCACGCCGTCGGCGCCGGCCGCCCAGACGGCGTTGACGACCGCCTGCACGTCGGACTGGTGGATGACGACGTCGTCGGGGCGGGCGCCCGTCGGCAGGCTGCCGTCGGGCCGGCGCGGGGCGTCGTCGAGGGTGATCTCCACACCCCGGCCGCGGAGGGCGACCAGGCCCGCCGACAGGGCGCCGGCGTCGCCGGCCGCCTGGGCCGAGGCGACGGCGCCGTCGCGGGAGGCCGCCTGGTCGGTGAGCGCCTCGGTCCGGCGCTGCAGCGCGGCCAGCTGCTCCTGCTGGCCGGCGATGACCTCGTTGCGCTGGGCGATGAGCTCGGACAGCTCGGTGACGTCGCCGGCGCGCAGGTCCGAGCCCTCCGCGGTCTGGCTGGAGGTGGCGAACAGCAGCCCCGCCGCGAGCGCCACCACGGGCACCAGGGCGCCCCAGGCCGACCGGCGGCGGGCGGGGCCCACCGGCGGCTCGGAGGCGGTCACGGGGGCTCCTGGGGGGACGGGAGGGGGAGGCACGCCGTCGGGCGCGGCCGTGCGGGTCCCCTCGGAGCTTAGGCTGGGAGGAGATCGTGCCGGTCGCGACGGACCGGCACCCCAGCGAGTCAGCAGGAGACGGTCCGAGTGCCCAAGTCCAAGGTCCGCAAGAAGTCGGTCTACACGCCGCCCGAGGGCGTGCTGCAGTCGCGCGCGGCCAACGCACGGGCCGTCCAGCCGAGCCCGCGCTGGTACGCGCCGGTCATGGTCGGGCTCATGGTGCTCGGCCTGCTGTGGATCGTCGTCTACTACGTGGCCGGCGACCAGATCCCGTTCATGGTGTCGCTGGGGGCGTGGAACTTCGCCATCGGCTTCGGCGCCATGGTGGTCGGCCTGATCATGTCCATGCGCTGGCGCTAGCCCCTACCCCCTCACGAGAGGCCCCCGTCCCGGTCCCGGGACGGGGGCCTCTCGTGTACACGGGGCCCGTCCGGCGGTGGACACCGGGGGTGTGGACCGCTGTGCATCCACCACCGGTGGATCCACAGGTCGACATGACGCCCTACCCCCAGGGTTGTCCACCGCATGTGGAGAACGCCTGTTCGACTGCACCGCGCTGACCTGCGCTTTCGCTACTGGTGAGGCGCGTGTGACGAGAAGGGCAGCCGAGTAACTACAGGTCTGTGCTTTGTCCCCAGCTGTGTACCCAGCTGTGGATGTGTCGACATGACCGCAGCACCGGGACGGTCACCGAGCGCGAGCACGGCACTGCGGTCGAGGAGTCGACACGCGGGCCGAACAGGGCAGATCCCCACCTGCGGACGGGCGTCCCCACCCCTCCGGGCCTGTGGACGAACTCGCCACGGGTGTCCTGGGAGGCTGGGGACGTGCAGTGGTCGGCGCGGACGGCGGAGACGGTCACGCTCGGGCTCGGCGGGCTGCTGCTGGCGCTGGCCGCCCTGGGGCTCGACGCGGCGGGACGGGTGCTGGTCGGCGCCGCCGGCGTGCTGCTGGTGGGCGCGGCGCTGCGCGACGTCGTCCTGCGGCCGCGGCTGACGGTGGACGACGCCGGCGTCGTCGTGCGGACGCTGACCGGGCGCACCCGGCTGCCGTGGCCGGGCCTGCGGGTGCGGCTGCGGACGACGCGGCGGCTGGGGGTGCGCTCGCGGCTGCTGGAGCTGGACACCGCCGCGACGGACCCCGACGACGCGGGCACCCTCGTGCTGCTGGGCCGCCGGGACCTGGGGACGGACCCGGCGGCCGTGGCGCAGGCGCTGGAGGGGCGGC
This sequence comes from Geodermatophilus sp. SYSU D00684, assembly GCF_054050455.1. Classification (NCBI taxonomy): domain Bacteria; kingdom Bacillati; phylum Actinomycetota; class Actinomycetes; order Geodermatophilales; family Geodermatophilaceae; genus Geodermatophilus; species Geodermatophilus sp. SYSU D00684. The sequence continues at coordinate 2,765 of NZ_JBJGZI010000054.1, forward strand.
GGCCCGCCTGAGGGGCGGGACGGCCCGCTACAGGGCGAGGACGGCCAGCGGCACCGGCACGGCGAGGGCGAGGGTCACCAGGACCGCGGCCAGCGCCCCGAGCGACAGCGCCTGCACCGCCGTCCGCCGGCGGGTGAGGACGAGCAGCCCGGTGGCGAGCGCGCCGGCGACCAGGCCGCCGAGGTGGCCCAGCAGCGAGACGCCGGGCAGGAAGCTGATGACCACGTTGATGGCCAGCAGGGTGAGCAGGCCGCGCAGGTCCTGCCGGGCGACCAGCAGCAGCACGCCCAGGGACCCCAGGAGGCCGTACAGGGCCGCCGACGCCCCGGCCACGGGCCGGGCCGGGTCGCCGAACAGCTGGATGGCCACGGCGCCACCCAGGGCGGAGAGCAGGTACACGGCGAGGTAGCGCCACCAGCCCAGGCGGCCCTCGAGCTCGGGGCCGAACACCAGCAGGCTGAGCATGTTGAGCAGCAGGTGGGTGATCCCGATGTGCAGGAACGCCCCGGTGAGCAGCCGCCAGTCCTGGCCGAAGACGTCGACGAGGACCGGGACCTGCGAGAACTCCTCGAACACCGGCGAGCGCCAGTTGTCCAGCGGGCTCTGGCCGGCCGACGCCGCCGACACGGCCGTGATCACGAAGACGACGACGTTGACCGCGACCAGCGAGACGGTGACGGGGCCGAACCGGCGGCGGGCGCCGGACCAAGGGGAGGCCGGCCGGGGACGGCGGACCCCGGCGGAACCGGCCCGGACGTCGTCGGGGCACTGGAAGCCGACCGAGGCCGGTGTCATGCACTCCGGGCAGATCGGCCGGTCACAGCGCGCGCACCGGACGCCGGTCGGCCGGTCCGGGTGGCGGTAGCAGGTGGCCGACGGGGGCGCCGGCGGCCGGCCGGCGCCCCCGTCGTCGGAACCGGTGGTCAGCTGCGCTGCACCTCGACCGACTGGATGACGACGTCCTCGACGGGGCGGTCGTTGCGGCCGGTGCGGACCTTGGCGATGCGGTCCACGACCTCGCGGCTGCTCTGGTCGGCGACCTCGCCGAAGATCGTGTGCTTGCGGTTGAGGTGCGGCGTCGGGCTGACGGTGATGAAGAACTGCGAGCCGTTGGTGCCGGGCCCGGCGTTGGCCATGGCCAGCAGGTACGGCCGGTCGAAGCTGAGCTCGGGGTGGAACTCGTCGCCGAACTGGTAGCCCGGGCCGCCGAAGCCCTGACCCAGCGGGTCGCCGCCCTGGATCATGAAGCCGTCGATGATCCGGTGGAAGACCGTCCCGTCGTACAGCGGGTCGGTGCTCTTCTGCCGGGTCGCCGGGTGCGTCCACTCGCGGCGGCCCTCGGCCAGGTCCGCGAAGTTCGCGACCGTCTTCGGCGCGTGGTCGGGGAACAGGTCGACGGTGATGTCGCCGTGGTTGGTGTGGAGCACGGCACGGCGTGCGGGGGTCGATTCGGTCACGCCGCCCACTCTCCCACTGCTCCGCCGCCCCCGAGCACGGGGAGCGGGCCTCACCGGAGCCTCGTCGAACCCTCTTCGACGGCGCCCGCCGGCGGGCCACCCTGCTCCCCTGGCGCACGAGAGGAGACGGCGGCGGGATCTCCGGGATCGCCGCCGACGACAACGGGATGTTCCTCACCGGGGTGTTCCTCACCGACGACCCGCCGCGAGGTGGGGCACCGCCGCGGCTCGACGTCACCGGCGTCGACACCGCCCGTCCCGTCGCGCCGGAGATCGGCCAGACCTTCCTCGTCGGGGACGGGCGCGACCTCCGGGTCACCGCCCCGGACGGGGCCACCCGGCTCTTCCTCGGCTTCGCCGACGCGCACTACTACCAGGGCCCGCCCGGCTGGTACGACAACAACGACGGGTCCCTCTCGGTCACCGTGGAGGTCGTCCCGGAGTGACCCGGGGCCCGAGTGACCCGGGGAACCGGCGGCCGGGGGACGTCGGTCCCTTGCCGCCCCCTCTCCCGGCGGCCAGTCTCGGGGCGTGCGCGCGGCCACGCGGCCCGGCGCCGCTCCGCTGCTGGGGCGCGGACCCGAGGTCACGCTCCTGCTCGACCACCTGCGCCGCGGCGGCACCACGCACGTGCACGGCCTGCCCGGCATCGGCAAGTCGGCCCTGCTGCACGCCTTCGCGGGCCTCGCGGCGGACGCGGGCGCGACCGTCGTGGCGCTGGACTGCCGGACCGTGGAGCCGACCGAACGCGGGCTGCTGGGCGCCCTCGGCGGCCACCCCACCGTGGAGGCGCTCGTCGCCGCCCTGGAGGGGCCCGAGCCGCCGGTCGTGCTGGTCCTGGACCAGTACGAGCACTTCCGGCTCATGGACACCTGGCTGCGCCGGACCCTCGCGCCCGCGCTCCCGGCCGGCACCCTCCTGGTCCTCGGCAGCCGTGAGCGTCCGGTGCCGGCCTGGTACGGCGTGCCCGGCTTCCGCACCGTCCCGCTCGCCCCGCTGTCCGACGCCGACGCGGGCCTGCTGCTGGCCGAGCACGGCGTGGCCGCGACGGAGGCGGACCGGCTCAACCGCGTCGCCCGCGGGCACCCGCTGGCGCTGGTCCTGGCGACGGCCGGCGTCGCGGAGAACCCGCAGCTCGGGCTGGAGGACGCGGCGATGTCCCGCGTCGTCGAGGAGCTGACCCGGCTGTACTTCGAGGACATCGCCGACCCGCTGACGCGGCGGGCGCTCGAGGCGGCCTCGGTCCTGCGCCGGGCCACGGAGTCCCTGCTCGACGCCGTCCTGGACGGCGACGGCGCCGTCGCGATGGAGCGCCTGCTCGCGCTCCCCTTCGTCGTGGCCGGCCGGGACGGCGCGGTCGTGCACGAGGCGGTCCGCGACGCCGTGGCCGGGCACCTGCGCACCGCCGACCCGGTGCGCCACCGCGAGTACCGGCGCGCGGCGTGGCGGCGGCTGCGCGACGAGATGCGGTCGGCGGCGCCCGCTGAGCTGTGGCGCTACACCGCGGACGTCCTCTACCTGCTCGACAACCCGGTCGTGCGGACCGCGTTCTTCCCCGCCGACGCGCAGCAGCCGGCCGTGGAGCCCGCGAGCACCCTCGACGAGGACGCGGTCCGGGCGATCACGCGCCGGCACGAGGGCCCCGAGGGCGCCCGGCTGCTGGACCGGTGGTGGGTCACGACGCCGTCGGCGTTCTCCGTCTCCCGGGACCGCGACGGCGGCGTGGCGGCTTTCTCCGTGCTGCTCGACGACGCCCGTATCCGGCACTCCCCCGTCGCCGACGACCCCGTCGTCCGGTCCTGGGCCCGGCACCTGGACAGCCACCCGCTGGGGCGCCGTGAGGTCGCGCTGGGACTGCGCCGGTGGCTGGACCGGGAGCGCGGCGAGGCCCCGGGGACGACGCAGGCGGCGTGCTGGCTGGACGTGAAGCGGACCTACATGGCGCTGCGCCCGGCGCTGCGGCAGATGTTCGTCGTCGTCCAGGACGTCCCGGCCTACTGGCCCGTCGTCCGGGAGCTGGGCTTCCGCCCGCTCCCCGGTCCCCCGGTCGTGCTCGACGGCCGGCCGTTCACGAGCGTGGTGCTCGACTTCGGGCGGCGCTCGGTCGACGGCTGGCTGGTCGAGCTGCTGGCGAGGGAGCTCGGGGTGGCCGACGAGCCGGCCCTCGACGCCGACGCCCACGAGCTGGTGGTCGGTGGGCGGCGGGTCGCGCTCACACCGCTGGAGTTCGGCCTCCTGCGGTGCCTGCGCGACCGGGAGGGCCGCACGGTGAGCCGGCCGGAGCTGCTGCGGGAGGTCTGGGACACCGAGTACGCCGGCGGCAGCAACGTCGTGGACGCCGTCGTGCGGACCCTGCGGGCCAAGCTGGGGCCGGGGGCCCCGGCCGTCGAGGCCGTGCGGGGGCGGGGGTACCGGCTGCGGGAGGACTGGCGCTCACAGCTGGCCTGAGCGGCGGACGCACCGGCGTCCTGCGGTGGAGACGAGGGGAATCGAACCCCTAACCCCCGCCTTGCAAAGGCGGTGCTCTGCCAATTGAGCTACGTCCCCGGGGGCGCTGTCCCCGGGAGCTCCGCGCGGGAGCCCGGGTTCAGCGGGTGGTGGGGCGGCTGACCGACTGCGGGCCGTTGGTGGCCTCGTGCCAGAGGTCGGCCTCGGCCTTGCCGCTGCCGGACGAGCGCCGGCGGACGGCGGCGACGGCGCCGGCCGCGACGGCGGCCAGGGCCAGCTTCTTCAGCACGCGGTACCTCCTGGGTACGACGGCGGCCACGGACGGGGCCTCGCTGTCGCGGTGCCGGGGCACCGGTTCACGGGTGGGCCTGGGAGGACTTGAACCTCCGGCCTCATCCTTATCAGGGATGCGCTCTAACCGCCTGAGCTACAGGCCCGTGGACCTCGACCAGCGTACAGGGGCCGCGGACGGCCCCTGTACGCGGGTCCCTCGTCTAGTCGCGCTCGGCGAGCGTGACCTCGAGGCCGCCGACCAGGTCGGCGCAGAGGTTGTAGATGAACGCCGCGACGGTGCACAGCGCGGTCATCAGCACGATGTTGATCGCGCCGATGACGGCCGCCCCGCCGAAGACGATGCCCGGGGTGATGACGTCGCCGCCGCCCTCGCCGCTCGGCGACGTGCCGAGCTGGCCGAACAGGTCGTTGAGGGTGTCGAAGACGCCGAGCCCGGACAGGACCCCGTAGAGGATCCCGACCGCGACCATCCAGATGAAGAACATCGCGATCGACAGGACCAGCGAGATCTTCAGCGCCGACCAGGTGTCGACGTGCCGCAGCTGCAGCCGGGCGCGCCGCGGACCGCGGTTGCCGCGGTTCTTGGCCTGCTTACTGGCCTGCTGCTGGGCGGCGGGCGGCTGCTGGGGCGCCCGGGCCGCCGCCGGCGGGGCGGCCACCGCGGCCGGCGGCACCGCCTGGGTGGCGCTCACCGGCCCCGGCATCGTCGCGTCGGCCGGACGGGGAGCCTGCGGCGGCGGCGCGACCGGGGGCACCTGCTGGGCGGGCGCCTGGCCGGTGGCCGGCTTGGCCAGTGACGGGGCCACCCCCGCCGGGGTGGCCCCGGCCGGGGTCGCCCCGGACGGAGCGGGCGTCTGGCCGGTCGCGGGCGCCGAGCCCGTCGCCGGGGCTCCGTCCGCTCCGGCTGCGCTCTCCGGGCGGACCCCGGTGCGCACCGCCTGCGGCCGGTCGCTCATGCCGTTCTCCCGTTCGCCTGCGGCCCTCGCCGCGCTCTCGCGCCCGGGCGGTCCGGGGTGGTGCCGGATGGGCCCCGGCGGCGCTCGTGTTCGTGAGGGGGTACCGGGGGGGGGGGGGGGGG
>NZ_JBJGZI010000055.1:0-5657 GCF_054050455.1 Geodermatophilus sp. SYSU D00684
CCCCCCCCTCCCCCGCTGCGCGCCCCCACACCGCCGGGGGCCCGCCCCCGCCCCCCCCGCGGGAAGGCCACGTCAGGGGCGGACGTCGTCGGGCGGGGCGGGCCAGGGCGGGACACCGGCCACCGGCCCCTCCCCCAGCGGCGTGGCGAACGCCGGCGCGCGCTTGGCGAGGAAGGCGGCCACGCCCTCGGCGGCGTCGGGACCGCGGCCGAGCTCGGCCAGCGCCCGCGACTCGAGCCGGTGCGCGTCCCAGGGCGAGGGCGCCCCGAGCATCGACCACAGCATCTGCCGGGCCGCGGCGACCGCCACCCCGGAGGTGTTGTCGGCGATCTCCCGGGCCAGGCCGAGCGCGGCGGGCAGCAGGTCGGCGTCGGGGACCACCCGGCTGACCAGCCCGCCGCGCAGCGCCTCGGCGGCGCCGAACACCCGGCCGGTGGCCACCCACTCCACCGCCTGGCTGATGCCGACCACCCGCGGCAGGAACCACGTCGACGCCGCCTCCGGCGTGATGCCGCGGCGGGCGAAGACGAAGCCGAAGCGGGCGGACTCCGCGGCGAGCCGCACGTCCATCGGCAGCACCATCGTCGCGCCGATGCCGACCGCCGGGCCGTTGACCGCGGCGATCACCGGCTTGCGCAGCGCGGCGAACGGCAGCGACGCGACCCCGCCCCAGTCCCGCGCGACGCCGTCGACGGTGCCCTGCACCGGCGGGCCCTCGCCGGGGTCGCGGTCGGCGAAGGTCCCCGAGCCCGCGCCCAGGTCGGCGCCGGCGCAGAACGCCCGCCCCTCCCCGGTGACGACGACGACCCGCACCGCCTCGTCGGCGTCCGCGGCCGCCGCGGCCCGGCCCAGCTCGGCGGCCATCACCGGGGTGAAGGCGTTGAGCCGGTCAGGCCGGGACAGGGTGATCGTCGCGACCCGGTCGGCGACGTCGTACCGGAGCTGCTCGAACGTCATCCCAGGGCGCCGGCCTCGGCGAGCCGGGCGACGGTGTCGAGGTGCTCGGCGGCGTCCCCGAGCAGCAGCCGGTCCACCTTGGCGCGGCGCCAGTACAGGTGCGCGTCGTGCTCCCAGGTGAACCCGATGCCGCCGTGGACCTGGATCGCCGTCTCGGTGGCCCGCTCGGCGACCTCGGCGGCGTAGGCCTTGGCGGCGGCCGCGGCCAGCGGGAGCTCGGCCGGCGAGGAGTCGGCCGCCCACGCCGCCCACCACACCAGCGAGCGCAGCTGGTCCACGCCCACCCACGCGTCGACCAGCATGTGCTTGACCGCCTGGTAGGAGCCGATGACCCGGCCGAACGCCTCCCGCTGGCGGGCGTAGTCCACGGCCAGCTGCACCGCGCGGTCGGCGGCGCCGAGGTCCTCGGCGGCCAGGACCACCGCGCCCACCTGGCGGGCCCGCGCCCACAGCTGCTCGGCGTCCTCGGCGAGCACCCGGCGGGAGGTCATCCGCACCGAGGCCAGCCCGCGGGTGGCGTCCATCGGCCGGCCCGGGGTCACCTCGCCCTCGCCGACGACGAGCGCGCCGTCGACGAGGCCGAGGAACAGCGTGGCGTCGGCGGCGTCCAGCGAGGGCGCGGAGCCGGTGACCGGCCCGTCGAGGACGGCGAGCGCGGCGGACCCGTCGGCCAGCTGCGCGGCCAGGTCGGGCGCGGACCCCAGCAGCACCGCGGCGCGCGCGGCGGTGACCAGGGAGGGCCCGGCCAGCACCGCGCCGGCCTGCTCGGCGACGACGGCGAGGTCGAGCACGCTCCCGCCCGCGCCGCCCGCGGACTCCGGCACCGTGATGCCGAGGAAGCCGATGTCGGCCAGCGCCTTGCGCCCGGGGCCCGGGACGCCGGCGCCCTCGAGCGCCGCGCGGGCGGCGGCCGGGGTGACCGAGCCGGTGAAGAACTCGCGCGCGCCGGCGGCGGCCGCGCGCTGGTCGTCGGACAGGTCGAAGTTCACCGGGCACCTCCGGAGAACGGCGCGGTCTTGTCGGTGCGGGGTTCCGGCGGCAGGCCGAGCACCCGCTCACCGAGGATGTTGCGCAGCACCTGGTCGGTGCCGCCGGCGATCGCGATGCCCGGCACGTAGGCCTGCGCCCGCTGCCAGGTGTCGTCGCCGTCGGCGGTGGCGCCGTACACGGCGTCGTCGCCGAGCAGCCGGACGCCGGCGTCGGCGACCAGCCGGGCCGCGGCGGTGCCGCCGAGCTTGCCGGCGCTGGCCTCCGGGCCGGGCACCCCGCCCTGGGACAGCGTGGTGAACCGGCGGTAGCCGGTGTAGCGGGCGGCCAGCGAGGCGACCAGCGCCCGCCCGACCGCCTGCCGGGCCAGCGCCCGCCGCTCCGGGTCGAGCGCGGGCAGCCGGTCGCGGGCGTGCGCGGCCAGCGACTCCGGCGCCGGGCCGATGTCGCCGCCGGCGCCGCCGATCGCGACCCGCTCGTTCATCAGCGTCGTCAGCGCGACCCGCCAGCCCTCGCCGGGCTCGCCGAGCCGCTCGGCGTCGGGGATGCGGACGTCGTCGAAGAAGACCTCGTTGAAGTCCGCGCCGCCGCTCATCTGGCGCAGCGGCCGGACGGTCACCCCCGGCGCGTGCATGTCGACGACGAACATCGTCAGCCCGGCGTGCTTGGGCCGGGCCGGGTCGGTGCGGGTGAGCAGGATGCCGAAGTCGGCGACGTGCGCGAGCGTCGTCCAGACCTTCTGGCCGTTGACCACCCAGTCCTCGCCGTCGCGGACGGCCGAGGTGCGCAGCGCCGCGAGGTCCGAGCCGGAGCCCGGCTCGCTGAACAGCTGGCACCAGACGTCGTCGGCCCGCAGCAGCCGGGCCAGGTAGCGGGCGCGCTGGTCGTCGCTGCCGTGCGCGATCACCGTGGGCCCGCACATGCCGATGCCGATGTGGTTGATCAGCGTGGGGACGCGGGCGCGGGCCAGCTCCTGGACCACGATCGCCTGCTGCACCAGCGTGCCGCCCTGGCCGCCGTACTCCCGCGGCCACGTGACGCCGATCAGCCCCGCCTCGGCCAGCACCCGCTGGGTGGCCCGCAGCTCCGCCTCGCGGGAGCGCGCGTCGACCGGCTCCCCCGGCGAGACGTGCAGCAGCTCGGACGCGTGCTCGTCGAGCACGGTGCGGACGTGCGCCCGGTAGGACGCCTCCTCGGGGGTGTCGTCGAAGTCCACCCGGTACCTCCTCGTCGTCGAGCAGTACGCGCCGCAGCGTGACAGCGGTCACCCTCGACGGTCAACGGTGACTGTTCAGCGGCGCGCCGGGGCCCTAGCCTGCGGCGCGTGAGCGCCGAACCCCTCCCGGACGACGGCCCGCGCAGCCGGTCCACCCGCACGGCCGACAGCCGGGCGCTGATCCTCGACGCCGCCGTCGCGTGCCTGGTCGAGTCCGGGTACGCCGGCGCCTCCACCCTGGCCGTGCAGGCCCGGGCCGGGGTGTCCCGCGGCCGGCTGCTGCACCACTTCCCCTCCCGCGCCGAGCTGCTGGTCGCCGCCGCCGGGCACCTGTCGAGCACGCTGCTGGCCGGGGTGGAGGAGCGCGCGGCGGCGGTCATGGCCGACGAGCCAGCCGGGCCCGAGCGGATCGACCGGGCGATCGACCTCATGTGGGCGACGTTCCAGGAGCCACCGTTCTGGGCGGCGATGGAGCTGTGGGTGGCCGCCCGCACCGACCCGCAGCTGCGGGCGGCGCTGCGGGTCGAGGAGCGCCGGCTGCGGGCGGCGATCCGCCGGGTGGCCGACGGGATCTGGGGCCCGCGGATCGCCTCGGCGCCGCGCTACGCCGAGGTGTGCGAGCTGCTGTTCACCAGCATGCGCGGGGTGGCCTGCGTGTACGCCTTCGAGGAGCGGCCCGCCGCCACCGACCCGCACCTCACCCTGTGGAAGGGGCTCGCCGCGCGGATGCTCACGCCGTCCTCCTGACGGTCAGGGTTGACCGTCCCCTGCCACCCCGCCAGCATGACGCACGTCACACCCGGCGGCGGCGCAGGAGGAACCCGTGGACGACCCGACCCCCCGGCTGCAGGGGCGCGGCATGACGACCGCCGACCAGCTCGCCCGCTGGGCCCGGCGCACCCCCGACGCGGTGGCCGTGCGCTTCGCCGGCACCGGCCGCACCTACGCCGAGCTCGACGAGCGGGTCACCCGGCTGGCGCGGGCGCTGGCCGACCGGGGCGTGGCCGCGGGCGACCGGGTGGCGGTGCTGGGGCTCAACGGGATCGAGGTCTGGGAGTCCTACCTCGCCGGCGTGCGGCTGGGCGCGATCGTCGTCCCGGTCAACTTCCGGCTGGTCGCCGACGAGGTGGCCTACGTGCTCACCGACAGCGGGGCGGCCGCCCTCGTGGTCGATCCCGCGCTGGCCGGCGTGGCGGCCAAGGCGCGCGAGCAGGCGCCCGGCGTGCACACCGTCCTGACCATCGGCCAGGACTACGAGGACGCGCTCGCGGCGGCGTCGGCGGAGCCGCTCGACGTCGAGGTCGACGAGGCGGCGCCCGCCTTCATCATGTACACCTCCGGGACCACCGGCCGGCCCAAGGGCGCCGTCCTCACCCACCACAACCTGCTCGTGCACGTGTTCAGCCAGGTGGCCACCCTCGGGGTGGGTCCGGACGACCGGGTCGGTGCGCCGGGGGCGCCGCTGTTCCACATCGCCGGGCTGGCCGGCGGGCTGCCGCCGCTGCTGCTCGGCGGCACCCACGTCATCCTCGCGTCGGGCGGCTTCGACCCGGTGGCCGTGCTCGACCTCATCGAGCGGGAGCGGATCTCCAACCTGTTCCTCGTGCCGGCGATGTGGGCGGCCGTGGTGGCGGTGCCGGGGATCGCCGAGCGCGACCTGTCCTGCCTCAAGCGGATCTCCTGGGGCGCCGCGCCGGCGTCGACCACCCTGCTGCGGTCGATGATCGACACGTTCCCGCAGGCCGAGGTGGTCACCGCCTTCGGCCAGACCGAGTGCAGCCCGGTCACCTGCCTGCTGCGCGGCGAGGACTCGATCCGCAAGATCGGCTCGGTCGGGACGCCGATGCTCAACGTCGAGGTCCGCGTGGTCGACGACGCCATGCAGGACGTGCCGCGCGGCGAGGTCGGCGAGATCGTCTACCGCAGCCCGATGGTGATGAAGGAGTACTGGGGCAAGCCCGAGGCGACGGCGGAGGCGTTCGCCGGCGGCTGGTTCCACTCCGGCGACCTGGTGCGCGAGGACGAGGACGGCTACTTCTACGTCGTCGACCGCAAGAAGGACATGATCATCAGCGGCGGCGAGAACGTGTACTGCGCCGAGGTGGAGGACGCGCTCGCCGCGCACCCCGGCGTCGCCGAGGTCGCGCTCATCGGGGTGCCCGACCCGCGCTGGGGCGAGGCGCCGCTGGCGGTGATCGCGCCGCGGGACCCGGAGAACCCGCCCACGCCCGCCGAGCTGTCGGCCTGGTGCGGGGAGCGGCTGGCCCGCTACAAGCACCCGCGGGAGTACTCGGTGGTGTCCGCGCTGCCGCGCAACCCCAGCGGCAAGGTGCTCAAGACCGCGCTGCGGGAGGAGCACCGCGCCGGCTCGCTGGTCTCCGACCCCGTCATCTGACGCCGAGCTGTGGGGGGGGGGGGGGGGGGGGGGGGGGGGGGGGCGGGGGGGGGGGGGGGGGGGGGGGGGGGTCGCGGGGGGGGGGGGGGGGGGGGCGGGGGG
>NZ_JBJGZI010000056.1:0-5435 GCF_054050455.1 Geodermatophilus sp. SYSU D00684
GTTTTTATTGGTTGGTTTTGATTTAACCCACGTGCGTTGGATTTTTGCCGCGGCGGGGCGGCGGCCGGGCCCGGGGAGGGGCGGCCGGTTTCGGCCGCCCCTCCCCTCGTGCTGCGGTACCGGCACGGGTCCCCGCGCGTGGCCTCCGTGCCCGACCCGCACGCGTCGGTGGAGCCGCCGTGCCGGCCGTGGTGAGGGCGACGAGGGTTCGGGGCCGGACCGGGCCGGATACGTGTCCGCCCCGGATGCCGGCGCTCGTGCCGCCGCCCCAGACTCCCTTCCGCCGACTCCGGACCGCGGCCGGAGCGGTAGACCCAGAGGCGCACGGGGAGGTCCCGCCGCGGCGGCCTGACCTGCCTCCTCGGCGCGCCACGTGCGAACCGACAGTGAGGAGTTCCCGTGTTCGAGGACCAGACCGTAGAGCTGCTGCCCGAGCGCACCACCCTGCAGGCGTTCTTGGTGCAGAACGGCAACCAGGCGTTCGCGGCGGCCGCCAACGTGCTCAACGTGAACGTCGGCGGTGACCAGCTCAACGCTGCCGTGGCCGCCGCGCTCGCGGGCAGCAACGTCGCCATCGGCTGAGGCTCCTGCCGATCGAGTGGTGCGAGGCCCGGCTCGTGCGCCGGGCCAGGGAGGGGCGGCCGGTCTCCGGTCGCCCCTCCTCCGCGTTCCCGGCCCCGCCCGTGCGGCCGGCGTCCGAGCCTCAGGGGGCGGGCCCCTAGGTGGTCACCCTGCTGTCCTGTGCGCACGGTGCCCGTGCCGGGTCCACCCCGTACGTGGCCCGCCCGGCTGGGGCGGTGGTCCCGGAGGCACCGGGTCAGTGCCGACACCGGAGCAGATAGGTGCCGGGTGCGGATGTCGTGCGTCCCTCCGCGGCCCGAGACTTCCGCGTGCCGATCCCGGACCGCGGCCGGGCTCGGCAGACCACGGGGCGATCAGGAGGGTCCGGCGGCACCACTGCGGTCCTGTTCCTGGCGGACTCCATCCAGTACCGATCCTGAAGGAGACACCATGTCCACGGACCTCGAGCTCTTCGCCGACGAGCAGGTCGAGCTGCTGCCCGAGCGCACCACGATGCAGGCCGGGTTCTTCCAGAACGGCAACCTCTCCATCGCCGTCGCGGTGAACGCGGGCAACATCAACTTCGGCGGCACCCAGATCAACGCCGCCGTCGCCGCGGCGCTCGCCGGGAGCAACGTCCGCTTCGGCGGCTGACAGCGCCACGGGCCGGCGGCTGCTGGCGCACCCGCCGCGTCCAGGGGAGGGGCGGCCGGTCACCGGCCGCCCCTCCCCGTGTCCGGATCGGCCGACGAGGGACGGAGAGGGAAGCGTGACGCAGACCGAGGTCCTCGACCGCCCGGCAACGGGTGGGATCCCGCTGCCACGGCTGGCCCCGGGCACCGAGCTGCTGGGCGAGTACCAGGACTCCGCCTACGAGGACCCCCGGTTCATCATCCGCCGGGTCGACGGGCAGGTCATGCAGCTGCCCCGCCTGCTCTACCGGGTGGCCGCTTCCCTCGACGGCCGGGACACCGAGCAGGTCGCGGCCGACCTGAGCGCCGAGCTCGGCCGTGAGCTGACCGCCGAGCAGGTGACCTTCCTGGTCGAGGAGCGGCTCCGGCCCGCCGGGATCATCGCTGCCGACCACGTCGACGAGCACGTCGCCGGGGCCGGGGACGCGAGCCTGCAGGCGCCGGTCCGCGCCGACCCGCTGCTGGGCCTCCGCTACCGCGCCGGTGTCATCCCGGCCGCCGTCAGCTGGCGCATCGCCGGGTTCTTCCGGCCGCTGTTCACCCGGCCGGCCTGGGTGGCGCTGGTCACCGCTTTCCTCGCCGTCGACGTCTGGATCGTGGCCCAGGGCGACGTCCTCGGCCGGATGGAGTCCGCCGTCGTCGACGTGGCCCGGCAGCCCGGGCTGGTGCTCGCCCTCCTCGGCCTCACCGTGGTCTTCACCGCCTTCCACGAGTCCGGCCACGTGACCGCCTGCCGCTACGGCGGCGCCCGTCCCGGCGAGGTCGGCGTCGGGCTCTACATCGTCTGGCCGGCGTTCTACAGCAAGGTCACCGACAGCTACCGCCTCGACCGGGTCGGGCGGCTGCGGACCGACCTGGGCGGCGTCTACTTCAACTGCATCGCCATGCTGGCGCTGGGCCTGTGCTACCTCGGGACGGGCGAGCCGTGGCTGCTCATCGCGCTGGTCACGATGCACGCGCAGACGGCCTGGCAGTTCCTCCCCAACCTTCGGATGGACGGCTACTACATCCTCGCCGACCTGGTGGGGGTCCCAGAGCTGTTCGGCTTCGTGAAGCCGGCGCTGCTGAGCCTGCTCCCGGGCCGCCCGTCCCACCCGCTCCTGCGCAAGCTCAGGCCACGGGCGCGCCGGGTGGTCGTGCTGTGGGTCGCACTGATCGTCCCCACGCTGCTCGCCTGGCTGGTCGCCGTCCTCGTCGCCCTGCCGCACCTGCTGCCCGTCGCCTGGCAGGCGTCGCTGGAGTACCTCCGGCGTCTCGACGCCGACGCCCGGAGCGGGGACGTCCTGGCCACCACGCTGGGCGTCTTCCAGCTCCTGCTCCTGGCCCTGCCGTGGCTCGGCCTGGGGCTCATCCTGTGGTCACTGGCCTCCCTGGTCGCCCGGCGTCCCGTCGCCCTGGTCGCCGGCCGTCCCGCCGTCCGCTGGGCCGGGCAGGTCGCGTCGGCCCACCGGGCAGCCGTCCGCCGGGTCGGTGCGGTGGTCGGGCTGGCAGGCCTCGGCGCCCTCCTGCTCGTGCGGGTGGCCTCCGTCGCCTGGTCGCACCCGGCCACCGCGGCGGAGCTCCGGCTGGTGGACGGCGCGTGGGCCGCCCTGCACGGCGTGGACGGTGCCGCAGCGGGCTCCGGCGACCGGCTGCTGCGCCTGCAGGTGGCCGGCTACGCCTGGCTGACCGGTGCCTTCGAGCGGCACGACACGATCCTGGCGGGGGGCCGGGAACTCGCGGTCGTGGCTTCCGCAGTCCTGGTGGTGGCGCTCCTCGTGCTCGTCCGGACCCGGCGCGTACGCCCGGTCGCGGTGGCCCTGCCCCTTCTGGCGGTGCTCGTGATGGGGCCGGCGGTCACCGTGCTCGCCACGGTCGGCAGCGGTCTGGTCGGGGCCGCGTGGGCCGCCGTGGGCGCGCTCGTGCTGACCCGGGCACGGCGCCCCGTCGCCGGAGTGCTCGGGATCGCCGCCGTCACGGTGGGCGTGGCGACCGAGCCCCTGGTCGCCGTCCCGCTGGCCGTGGGCATCGGGACCCACCTCGGAGCCGGATCGGGCCGGCGCGCGCGGCACGCGGGCGGACCCCGGCACGCCCGCCCGGACACGGTGGAGGGCGACACCCGACCGTGGCTGGCAGCGCTCGTCGTCCTCCCGGTCGCCGCTGTGGTGGCCACCGTGCCGAGCGGTCCGGCCGACCTCCCCCTCGGAGCCTCCGAGCGCGCCGTCCTGCTGCTCCTCGCGGCGCTCGCCGTCGGCACCGGGTTCCTCCTCCGCGGCCTCCGCCTGCCGGCGGCAGCCGCCGGTGCGGCCACCGTGTCGGCCGTGGTGCCCTGGCACGGGGCCGGCACAGCGCTCCCGGTGGTGCTGGTCACCGTGGTGCTGCTCGGCGTCCTGTTCGCTGCCGCGTGGACCGGTGGCCCGGCGACGGCCCGACCGCACCCGCTGCTCAGGGGCACCTTCCTCGTGACCGCCCTGGTCGTCGTGATCACCGGAGCGCTCTTCCTGCCGGTGTCCGCGCGGACTCCGCCGCACCAGCAGCTCGCCGACTGGATCGCCGGGCCGGCCTCCTCCGGCGGCACCGTGGTGGTGCCGGCCGGACTGTGGGGGGACCTCCTCCGGGACGGGGTCCCGCCCGATCGGCTGGTCGGGGTCGGGTCGCCGGCGGCCGCGGAGGCGGACTGGGAGGTCACGGTCGGCGGCTCCACCGCCGGGGCACCGCCGGCTGCCGCCTTCGGCGGGGGGCCGTCTGTCCTCATGGTCGGTCCGGGAGCGGGGATCGGGGGAGCGGCCTCCGGTCGGGCGAACTGATTGTGAGGGACTCGTAGCACAGGGGCACGACCCGGGCCGCGGGGGAGCCCGGACGTCGAATTCGGGACGAATCCGTGACTAAAGTCGCCGCGCGGGATCCGTACCAGTAGCTCGGGGGAGCGGCAGTGGCGAGGGAGCTCATGCCGGGAGCGGTGGAACGACGGACGGGACACGGGATGCCGTGGTCCGTCCCTGATCGCGCTCGTCCCGTCTGATGGAGGCGATGCGCTGGCCCCTCATGGGTCGGGAAGCCGAGCTCCGGACCATGAACGCTGCGCTCACCGCGAGACCGGAGCGCAGCCTGGTGATCACAGGTCCCCCGGGGGTGGGGCGGTCCCGACTGGCTCGGGAGGCCCTGACCGCCGCCGCGCAGCGGGGCCACCCGACCGCGTGGGCCGTGGCCACCAGTGCCGCGGCGCTCGTGCCGCTCGGCGCGTTGGCCCACCTCCTGCCCGCGGTGGACGACGGCGCAACTGGGCTGGCCCTGCTGCAACGGGCGACCGCGGCCATCGCCGGGGACGGGACCGGTCCGACCCCGGTCCTCGGCGTCGACGACGCCCATCTGCTCGACCAGATGTCGGTGACCCTCCTGCACCAGCTCGCCGCGAGCGGTGCGGTCATGCTGGTCCTGACCGTGCGCACCGGCGCGACGGAGCCGGATCCGGCTGCCCCGCTGTGGAAGGACGGGCTGGCCGACCGGATCCACCTGGAGCCGTTGCGCCGCGCCGAGCTCGTCCGGCTGGTCGGCCAGGTGCTCGGCGGGGACGTGGACGCCCGGACGGGTGAGCGACTCTGGCACCTGAGTCAAGGCAACCCGTTGTTCCTCCGGGAGCTGCTGGAGGACGGCGTCTGGAGCGGGCGGCTGACGAGATGCGAGGGGGCGTGGCGGTGGCAGGACGCCATGCTGCCGTCCCAGCGGCTGGGTGAGATCGTGCTGGCCCAGCTGGGGCAGCTGGATGCCGCGGAGTGGCGGGTGTTGGAGGTCCTCGCCACGGTCGAACCGCTGTCCGCCCGCGAGGTCGAGGCGCTGAGCAGCCGGGAGGCCGTCGCCCGGCTCGAACGCCTCGGCGTCGTCGTCGACGACGCCGAGGGGACGCCGGGTCTCGTCCGTACGGCACACCCGCTGTACACGGAGGTCGTCCGGAGCCGTACACCGGAGGCGGTGCTCCGATCCATCCGCCGTGAGCTCCTCGCGGGCTCCGGGAACGACCGGTCCCCGGCACACGTCGCAGCCCGGTGCCTGGCACTGCTCGACGGGGGGGAGCCGATGCCGGACGCCGGGCAGCTCACCGGGGGGGGCGGGGGGGGGGGGGGGCGGGGGGGGGGCCGCGGGGCGGGGGGGGGGGGGGGGGGGGGGGGGGGGGGGGGGGGGGGGGGGGGGGGGGGGGGGGGGGCG
>NZ_JBJGZI010000057.1:0-4017 GCF_054050455.1 Geodermatophilus sp. SYSU D00684
CCGTCGGCCCCTTCCTCGGCGGCTGGCTGGTGGAGTGGAGCTGGCGGGCGGTCTTCCTCGTCAACCTGCCGCTGGCCGTCGTGATCGTGCTCGTCGCGGGGGGGGCCGTGCCCCCGACACCGGCCCCCCCCCCCCCCCCCCCCCGGGCCCGGTCCCGGGCCCGCAGGATGGACCGGTGACCGTGGACCGCAGCCGCCCCGACCTGGACGACACGACCGTCGAGGGCCTCGGCCGGCTCTCCGAGGCCCTGGAGACGATCGAGCAGGCCCGCGGCCAGCTCTACGGCTTCCACCAGCACTCCGGCAAGGCCGACCTGCTCCTGCAGGAGGCGGTGGAGCTGTTCCGCAAGGCCGGGCACACCGACCTCGCCGACGACCTCGACCGCGATCTCGTCGGCCGCAACGTCATCGCCGACCGGTGGACCTTCCAGATCGTCGAGGACTACGACGCGAACTACTGGTCGGTGTTCCGCGCCTTCGACGAGCGGGCCCGCGAGGAGCTGGCCGACGGCGACCGGCACGTGTTCGAGGCGCGCATGAAGCAGCGCGAGCGCACCGCCGGGCACCCCGCGCACGAGGCCGGCCCCGCGCTCGACGACTGACGCCGTCCGGTCGCCGCCCGCCCGCCGGGGCCGCAGACTCGGGCGGGTGAGCACCCGCGAGCAGAAGATGCCCGAGCCGGACGAGCCGCGCTCCGTCGGCCCGCTGGGCAGCAGCGAGTCCGGCCCGCCGGCGCCCGACTCCGACGGCCCCGAGGCGACCGGCCCGGCCGACGGCGCCGCCGGCCCGTCCTGGCCTCCCGCGGAGACCGAGCCGGCCGCGCACAGGGACTGATCCCCCGCCCGCGGACGAGACCCGGGGGTCCGCGGTTTGAGGGGGCCGCCCCGCGGACAGTCCGTGATCATGACTGCTCCCGGTTCGCCCGCCGACCCCCGGTACCCGACGTCCGGCACGTCCGCGCCCGGCAGCGACCCGCTCGCCGGCGGCTACGGCACCCCGTCGACGTCCGCCGGCACCACCCCCGCCGGCACCACCCCCGGCACCACCCCCGCCGGCACCACCCCCGCGGCGGCGCGCCCGTCCGCGCCCTCGCGCGCCGGGGCCGCCGGCCGCACGATCGGCCGCGGCCTCGCCCTCGGCCTGCTGCTGTTCGTCACCGTCCTGCTGGTGCTGTTCGTCGTGTTCAACGGCCAGACGGTGCAGATCAGCCTCGTCTTCGGTGACGTGCGGGCGCCGCTGGTGGTGGCGCTGCTCATCGCCGCGGCGCTCGGGGCGCTGGTCGCCTCGTTCGCCGGCCTCCTGCTGCGCGCCCGCCGCCGCAACCGCTGACCCTCCCGGCCCGGGACGCGCCTGACCCCTGCGGGCGTGTCCCGGACCACGGCCTTGCTCCTGGTTACCCGCCGGTAATAACGTTCGTTACCGGCGAGTAGGTACCTGCTCGCCGTCCCGACGGCACGGAGCAACGGAGCCTGACCGCATGAGCCACTACACCGCGAACCTGCGGGACCTCGAGTTCAACCTCTTCGAGTTCCTCGACACCAAGGACCGGTTCGGCACCGGCCCGTTCGCGCAGATGGACGCCGAGACCGCGCGCGGTGTGCTCGCCGAGATCCGGCGGCTGGCCGAGGGCCCGGTCGCCGAGAGCTTCGCCGACGCCGACCGCAACCCGCCGGTGTTCGACCCCGCCACGCACTCGGTGACGCTGCCCGAGTCGTTCAAGCGCTCCGTGCGCGCCCTCGAGGACGGCGAGTGGTACCGCCTGGACCTGCCCGAGGAGCTCGGCGGCTTCGGCGCTCCGCACGCCCTCACCTGGGGCGCCTTCGAGATGGTGCTGGGCGCCAACCCCGCCGTCTTCATGTACGGCGCGTGGGCCGCCTTCGCCGCCGTCCTGCACGAGCTCGGCACCGCCGACCAGAAGCGGCTCGCCGAGCTGATGATCGAGCACCGGTGGGGCGCCACGATGGTGCTCACCGAGCCCGACGCCGGCTCCGACGTCGGCGCCGGCCGCACCAAGGCCGTGCAGCAGGAGGACGGCTCCTGGCACATCACCGGCGTGAAGCGGTTCATCACCTCCGCCGAGCACGACCTGTCCGACAACATCGTCCACCTGGTGCTGGCCCGCCCCGAGGGCGCGAAGCCCGGCACCAAGGGCCTGTCGCTGTTCGTCGTCCCCAAGTTCCACGTCGACCTCGGGACCGGCGCGATCGGCGAGCGCAACGGCGTGTACGTCACCAACGTCGAGAAGAAGATGGGCCTCAAGGTCTCCACGACCTGCGAGCTCACCTTCGGCGACGGCCCGGTCCCGGCCCAGGGCTGGCTGGTCGGCGACGTGCACGACGGCATCGCCCAGATGTTCAAGGTCATCGAGCACGCCCGGATGTTCGTGGGCACCAAGGCGATCGCCACCCTGTCGGCGGGCTACCAGCAGGCGCTGGCGTTCGCCAAGGAGCGGGTGCAGGGCGCCGACCTCACCGCCACGTCGAAGGACGCCCCCCGGGTGACCATCACCCACCACCCCGACGTCCGCCGCTCGCTCATGCTGCAGAAGTCCTACGCCGAGGGCATGCGCGCGCTGTACCTGTACGCGGCCAGCTTCCGCGACCGGGTCACCGAGGCCGAGGCCGCCGGCACCGCCGACAGCGAGGAGGCCACGCTCGCCGCCCGCGTCAACGACCTGCTGCTGCCGGTGGTCAAGGGCTTCGGCTCCGAGCGGGCCACCCAGCTGCTCACTCAGGAGTCGCTGCAGACCCTGGGCGGCTCGGGCTACCTGCAGGACTACCCGATCGAGCAGTACATCCGGGACTCCAAGATCGACACCCTCTACGAGGGCACGACGGCGATCCAGGGCCAGGACTTCTTCTTCCGGAAGATCGTCAAGGACGGCGGCGTCGCGCTGACCTGGCTGGCCTCGCAGATCCAGGCCACCATCGACGCCGAGGCCGGCAACGGCCGGCTCAAGGAGGAGCGGGCGCACCTCGCGACCGCCCTCGGCGAGGTCCAGGCGATGCTCGCCGCCATGTTCGGGCAGCTCACCGGCGCCCAGCAGGACATGACCAGGCTCTACGAGGTCGGCCAGAACACCAGCCGGCTGCTGCTGGCCGTCGGCGACCTGGTCACCGCGTGGCTGCTGGTCCGCCAGTCCGAGGTGGCGCTGGCCGCCCTGGCCGGCGAGGTGGGCGAGAAGGACCGCCTGTTCTACGAGGGCAAGCTCGCCGCCACCCGCTTCTTCACCACCCAGGTGCTGCCGCGCCTGGCGGGCGAGCGGGCCGTCGTCCAGGCCACCGACAACGCGCTCATGGAGGTCCCCGAGGGCGCCTTCTAGGGCGCACCCTGCACCTCCCGGCGGCCGCCGTCCCCTCGTCGGGACGGCGGCCGCCGTCGTCCCGGAGGACCTCGTCCTGCGGTGCCCGTCCTCGCGCTGCGGGGTGAGGGCGGGCACCGCGGGGCGAGGTCGGTCGTCGGCCGCCGGCCGTTTCGCGGGGCCGACGGCGGGCATGGCCTCCCGCGACAGCGCCGTCGGACAGGAGGCACCATGACCGACCCGCAGGGCAGTGACCGCATCCAGCAGGGCGTCCCGACCGCGTCGGGCTCCGGCGACAACAGCAGCACCGGGACCGGCTTCGACGACGTCCCCCTCACCCGCGACGAGGCCCTCGAGCGGGACGCCGCCTCCGGCGACGACCTGCCGGCAGGTGCCGACAGCGACATCGCCCGGGCCCGGACGGACGGCCCGTCCGGCGAGGTCCCGGGGCCCACGCCCCGTTCCGGAGGGAGATCGGACTGATGAGCGAGACGGACCACACCGGCTACCGCGAGTCCCCGGACACCACCGACGGTCCGACCGCGAGCAACATGGTCGACGGTGTCACCGGCGAGGACCGGCCCGACGGCGGTGAGCAGGACACGACCCTCACCACCGACGACGACGCCCAGCGCGACGACTCCGTGGTGCGCGGCGGCAACGAGGCCAGCTAGACCGGCACACGCCACGGGGCGCCCCCGATCCCGGATCGGGGGC
>NZ_JBJGZI010000058.1:0-3603 GCF_054050455.1 Geodermatophilus sp. SYSU D00684
GTCCCCACCGGCCGGTGGGGACGGGGCCCTCGTCGCGTGTCGGTCGCCGGTCAGGCGCGGGCGGCGCCCAGCGCCTCGGCGGCCATCCGGTCCAGCCGCTCGGCCACCTGCAGCGCGGTCACCGGGCGCTTCCCCACCGGGGCGAGGCACTCGGACACCAGCGCGGCCTCCTCGTCGGTCAGGCCGGGGGCGATCGCCGGCTCCGCGCTCATCACCCGGCGGATGGCCAGCAGCGGCTCGCCGTCGGGCAGCTCGCCGTACAGGCCGGTGCCGGTGAGCGCCCGGTTGAGGGTGGCGCCCAGCGCGAACACCTCGGTGGCCCGCGAGGGCCGGTCGCCGCGCAGCAGCGCCGGGTCCAGGAACTCCACCGAGGCGGCGCTGGCCATGCCGGTCAGCGTGACGCCCGGCGCGAGGTAGCGGGCCAGGCCCAGGTCGGAGAGCTTGCCGCCGTCCTCGGTGAGCAGGACGTTGGCCGGCTTGATGTCGCCGTGGGTCAGGCCCGCCTCGTGCAGCGCGTGCGCGGCGTGCGCGGCGTGCGCCACCGCGCGCAGCACCTCGCCGCGGCTCAGCGGCCGCGCCGGGGCGGCCAGCGAGCCGAGGGGGCAGTACTCCATCGCGTACAGGAAGCTGTCCTGCAGCACGGCGTCGTAGACCCTGACCAGGTACGGCGAGGCCACCTGGGCGAAGGCCCGCAGCTCCCGCACACCCCGCTCGTAGGCCTGCTCGCTGTGGCTGCCGGTGAAGACCTTCACCGCGACGTACTCGTCGGGCAGGCCGAGCCGCGCCGGCGGGCGGGCGAGGTAGAAGCGGCCGTTGTTGCCCTCACCGAGCACGCGGACCACCTGGTAGTCCGCGATGGTGGCAGGCGCCGCGCCCACCAGGCCGACGGCATCCATGCATGTCCTCCTGAAACGCTGTCTCCCCGGCCGCGCCGGGACGCCGCGGTGCGCGGCAGCGGCACAGTGTGCCGGGGGACCTGCCGTCCGGGAACCGGTTCGCGCCCGCCGAGATGCCGCGCGCACGCGCCCCCTACGACCGGACCGCCGCGGCTAGCATCCGCGCCCGGCGTGGCCCCGGTGCCCGGTGTCCGCCCTCCCCACCCGACCACCGCGCGGTCCCACGCGGCGCGGACAGCTACGCCCGGAGACCCTGTGGAAGCCCGCCCCATCGCCGAGATCATCGCCTATGTCTTCGTGGACCTGGCCGTGATCATGATCATCGCCCGACTCATGGGGCGGCTCGCCGTGCGGGTCGGCCAGCCGGCCGTCGTCGGCGAGATCGTCGCCGGCATCATGCTCGGCCCGACGCTGCTCGGCGCCCTCCCGGGCGACCTGGACACCCTGTTGTTCCCCCTCGACGTCCGGCCGTTCCTCAACGTGCTGGCGCAGCTGGGCCTGGTCCTGTTCATGTTCCTCATCGGCCTCGAGGTGGACCTGTCCTTCATCCGGGGGCGGGAGAAGGTCGCCGTCTCGGTGTCGCTGGCCTCGATCCTGCTGCCGTTCGCGCTCGGCGTGCTGCTGGCGGCCTACCTGCACACGCAGCACGACGTCTTCACCGACACGGACGGCGAGACGTCCGCCATCCCCTTCCTCGGGTTCGCGCTGTTCCTCGGCGTGGCCATGTCCATCACCGCGTTCCCCGTGCTGGCGCGCATCCTCGCCGAGCGGCAGATGCACCGGATCCCGACCGGCGTGCTCGCGCTGGCCTGCGCCGCCGTCGACGACGTCCTCGCCTGGTGCCTGCTGGCCGTCGTCGTGGCGATCGTGGCCGCCTCGTCGTTCACCGGCGTCGTGCTGATCCTCGGCCTGTCGGTGGTCTTCGCCCTGGTGATGTTCCTGCTGGTCAAGCCGCTGCTGCGGGTCCTGGTCACCCGCTACGAGCGGCTCGGGCAGCTCACCCCGGAGATGCTCGCCGGCGTCCTCATCGGCATCCTCGCCAGCGCGTGGGTGGCCGAGGAGATCGGCATCCACTTCATCTTCGGCGCCTTCCTCTTCGGCGTCGTCATGCCGCGCAAGGGCGCCGCCCGGCTCAACCACGAGATCATCGACCGCCTCGAGCAGGTCAGCGTGCTGCTCCTCCTGCCGGTCTTCTTCGTGGTGACCGGCCTCAACGTCGACGTCGGCGCCATCGACCTCGCCGGCCTCGGCGAGCTCGGCCTGATCCTGCTGGTGGCCATCTCCGGCAAGTTCGTCGGCGCCTTCGCCGCCGCCCGCGCCATGCGGGTGCCCCGGCGCCAGGCCACGGCGCTGGCCACGCTGATGAACACCCGCGGGCTGACCGAGCTGGTCATCCTCAACATCGGCGTGCAGCGCGGCGTCCTCGACGGCGAGATGTTCACCCTGATGGTGATCATGGCCGTGGTGACCACGGTGATGGCCTCGCCGCTGCTCAACGTCATCTACCCCAAGCGCGTCCTGCAGCGGGACATCGCCGCCGCCGAGCGCGCCGCGATGGGCCTCGAGGAGGCCTACACCGTCGTCGTGGTCGTCGACGAACCCGAGCGGGACGCCGCCCTGGTCGACCTGGCCTGCGACCTGGTGGGCCGCGAGTCGCCCGCGCAGGTCGTCGTCACCCGGGTGGTCCGCCGCTCCCGGCCCAAGCCCGAGGTGTCCAGCGGGCTGGGCGCCGACCTCGAGCTCATGGCCACCGTGGCCGGGGAGCTGCGGGAGCTGGCGCGGCAGGTCGAGGCCCGCGGGCTGAAGGCGTCGGTCGCCTCGCGGTTCAGCGAGGACCCGTGGGCGGAGGTAGCCGACCTGGCGGCCAGCAGCGAGGCCGACGTCGTCCTGGTCCGCAGCGGCTGGGGCATCGTCGAGGGGGCGCTCGCCGTCGACGGCGCCGGCACCCCCTGGCCGCCATCGCTGCGCGGGTCGGTGGTCACCGTCGCCGGCGAGCTCGGCGAGGCGGGCCTGCAGCCGGGCGGGCCGGTCGCGGTGCTGCAGGACGGCGACGCCTCCGGCCGGGCCGCCCTCCGGCTGGCCGCGCACGCCGCGGTGGGCCGCCGGGTGCCGCTGCAGCTGCGGGCCGCCGAGGGCCGGCGGGGCGTCCGGCGCAATGTCGCCGACTCGCTGCGCAAGGCCGGCGTCGAGATCGCCGCGGAGACCGAGACCCTGCCGGCCCTGCTCCTGGCGCCGGCCGGTGCGGGCCCCGTCCCCGCCGCCGACGACCTGACGCCGATCCTGCTGGTGCACGCCGGCACGGCCGACAGCGACCGGGACATGGACGAGACCCTGGCCGGCATCGCCGCCCGCCCCGGGGCGCTCTGACTCCCGCTCCCCCACAGGCCCGGAGCCCACGTCCCGTTCGAGGGGACGCGGGCTCCGTCGTTCCCGGGGACCGCCGGCGCCGTCCCCCGCGCGGGCCCCGAGCGGGCTGGTGCTCTGCACACGGGTGGGGGCAGAGCACCAGCCTGCCGGGACACCTCCTGGCGGGCGTGCGGGGCACGGGCGGCGGGAGGTGGCTCCTCCCGCGCACGCTCGTGCTCTGCCCCCCGGTGTGGGCACAGCACGTGCGCGCGGGGTCCCTCCCGCCGTTCACCGCCGGCGGAACGGCGGGGGTGGGCGCGCCTGCCGTTTGCACAGGTTGCCCAGCGCCCAGCCCAGGCCG
>NZ_JBJGZI010000059.1:0-3466 GCF_054050455.1 Geodermatophilus sp. SYSU D00684
GCAGAAATGGCCATTTCTGCCGCTCGGGGAGGGGACGTACGACCCGGGGATGACGCCGGGGTCCGCCCGCGGGGGCAGGGACGGCGGACGCGGGATCACCGCTGACGGCGACGCGGGACGACGACGCCGACCGCGAGGGTCTCCGTCGTCCCCAGAAAGCGATCCGCGGAGGTCCCCCGTGTCCGTCCCCGTCATGACCGTCCCCGGCGAGCCGCCGGCGTCGGTGTCGTCCGCCACCGTCCGCGCCACCGGCCTGACCAAGGTGTACGGCTCCGGTGAGACCTCCGTGCGCGCGCTGGACGGCGTCGACGTCACCTTCGCCCGCGGCGGGTTCACCGCGATCATGGGCCCGTCCGGGTCGGGCAAGTCGACGCTCATGCACTGCCTGGCCGGCCTGGACACCGCCACCTCCGGGCAGGTGTTCCTCGGCGACACCGAGCTGACCCGCCTGCGTGACGACGAGCTGACCCGGCTGCGCCGCGACCGGATCGGCTTCGTCTTCCAGGCCTTCAACCTGCTGCCGGTGCTCGACGCGCGGGAGAACGTCGTGCTGCCGATGCAGCTGGCCGGCCGCCGTCCCGACCCGGCCTGGTTCGACGCCGTGATCGCCCGGCTCGGCCTGCGCGAGCGGCTGCGGCACCGCCCCTCGGAGCTGTCGGGCGGCCAGCAGCAGCGGGTGGCCATCGCCCGGGCGCTGCTCCCCCGCCCCGACGTCGTCTTCGCCGACGAGCCCACCGGCAACCTCGACTCCCGCGCCGGCGCGGAGGTGCTCGACCTGCTGCGCAGCAGTGTCCGCGAGACCGGCCAGACCGTCGTCATGGTCACCCACGACCCGACCGCGGCCTCCTACGCCGACCGCGTCGTGCTGCTCGCCGACGGCCGCCCCGCCGGGGAGATCGAGCGGCCCACCGCCGCGTCGGTGCTCGAGGCGCTCCGCGGGCTCGGGGGCTGACCGGTGCTGTCCACCACCCTGGCGAGCCTGCGCGCGCACCTGCCGCGGCTGGTCGCCTCCTGCCTGGCCGTGGTCCTCGCGGTGGCCTTCGTGGTCGCCACGCTCGTGCTCAACGAGACCACCCGCAGCACCGTGCTCACCGCCGCCGGCGCCCGCTACCTGGGGGCCGACGCCGTGGTCACCTCCGACGACGGCGGCTCGCTGCTCGACGACGTCCCCGCGCTCACCGCCCTGGACGGCGTCCGGGCCGTCGCGCCGGAGTGGGAGACCTCGGTGCAGGCGGTCGCGCCCGGCCACACCGGCGCGCAGTACCTGCTCATCGGCGCGGTCGCCGACGACCCCGCGCTGCGCTGGCAGCGGCTGGCCGCCGGCGCGCTGCCCGACCGGCCCGGCGAGGTCGCCGTCAGCGAGCGCGTCGGCGCGGGCGTCGGCGACGTGCTCCAGGTGGCCGGCACCGCCCCGGACGGCACGCAGACCGCCACCCCCGTGACCGTCACCGGGGTGGTCGACCTCGGCGGCGACCCCGAGGCCGGCCTCTACGGCCGCGCCTGGGCCACCCCCGCGCAGGCGCGGGACTGGGGCGCGGCCGACCCGGTCGAGCTGCGGGTCGCCGGTGTCCCGGGCACCGACGCCGACGCCCTCGCCGCCGCGGTGCGCGACGCGCTGCCCGGGCAGGCGCTGACCGTGCGCACGGGCACCGGGCAGGCCGAGGCCCGCGCGGCGTCGATGCTCGGCAACGCCACCGCGCTGGCCGCCGTGCTGCTGGTGTTCGGCACCGTCGCGGTCGTCGTCGCGGGGCTGGTCATCGCCAACACCTTCGCCGTGCTGCTCGCCCAGCGGACCCGCGAGCTGGCGCTGCTGCGCTGCGTGGGCGCCACCGCCCGGCAGGTGCGCCGGGGCGTGCTGGTCGAGGCCGCGGTGACCGGGCTGGCCGCCTCGGCGGTCGGGGTCGGGGCCGGCGTCGGGCTGGCCGCCGCGGTCTCCGCGCTCGCCGGCGGCGTGGACTCCCCCGTGCCGCTGTCCGGGCTGGCGGTGCCGCTCACGGCGGTCCTCGCGGGGCTGGCCGTCGGCACGCTGACCACCCTGCTGGCCGCGCTCGCCCCGGCCCGCGCGGCGACCCGGGTGGCGCCGCTGGCCGCGCTGCGCCCGCTGGACCCCCCGCCCCTGCGCTCCCGCCCGGGCGTGCTGCGCCTGGTGCTCGGGCTGCTCCTGCTCGTGCCCGGGGCGGGGCTGCTCGCGCTGGGCGTGGCGATGTCCACGGTGTTCGTCGCGCTGCCCGGCGGCGTGGCGAGCTTCCTGGGCGTGGTGCTGCTCGCCCAGCGCGGGGTGCCGCCGGTGGTCCGCGCGGCGGGCCGCCTGGTGTCCCGCGTCGGTGGGGTGCCGGCCCGGCTGGCGGCCGGGAACGCCACGCGCAACCCCCGCCGCACGGCCGCGACGGCGACCGCGCTGCTCATCGGCGTCACCCTGACCACCGCGATGGTGGTGGGCACCGCGTCCACCCGGGCGACAGCGACCGCCGGGCTGGCCGCCGCCTACCCCGCCGACGTCGTCGTCGAGGGGCTCGCCGGGGAGCTGCCGGCGTCCCTGCTGGACCGGCTCGGGGAGCTGGACGGCGTCGCGACCGGCACCGCGCTGACCACCGCCGAGCCCGCCGGCCCCGACGGGCAGCCGTGGCGGTCCTACGGCGTGGACGCCGCGACCGCCGTCCCGGCGCTGCGGTCGACGGCCGACCTGCGGCTGCCCCGGCCGGGCGAGGCGCTCGTCCCGGAGTGGCTGGCCGACTCCTGGTCGGTCGGCACGGGCGACCCGGTGCGGCTGTCCCTCGACGGCCGCACGCTCACGCTGCGCGCGGAGGTCGTGGACGGGGACGCGCCGCTGCTGCTCGACGGCGCCGACCTCGCCGCCCTCGCCCCGGACGCCGCGGTCGGCCGGCTGTGGCTGCGGCTGGCCGACGCGGACGCCGACGCGCAGGCCGCCGTCGTCGACACCGTGACCGACACGGTCGGGACGGCGGTGCCCGAGGCGCAGGTGACCGGCGTCGTGAGCCTCCGCCAGCAGATGGACCGGGTGCTCGACGTGCTGCTGCTCGTGGTCACCGGCCTGCTCGGCGTCGCGGTGGTCATCGCGCTGATCGGCGTGGGCAACACGCTGGCGCTGTCGGTGGTGGAGCGGCGGCAGGAGAACGGCCTGCTGCGCGCGATGGGGCTGACCCGGGGCCAGCTGCGCGGGCTGCTCGCGTGGGAGGCGGTGCTGGTCTCGGGGGTGGCCGCGGTGCTCGGCGTCGTCCTCGGCGGGGTCTACGGGGTGAGCGGCACCGCGTCGGTGCTGGGCATGGCCGGCGAGGTCGTGGTCGCGGTGCCGTGGCTGCAGGTCGGCGGGATCGTCGTCGTCGCGACGCTGGCCGGGCTGCTGTCCTCGGTGCTGCCCGCCCGCCGCGCGGCCCGCACCGCCCCCGTCGCCGCGATCGCCGCGGTCTGAGCGTGCACTTCCGCGGATGTGCCCCGGGCACATCCG
>NZ_JBJGZI010000060.1:0-2609 GCF_054050455.1 Geodermatophilus sp. SYSU D00684
CCCCCCCCCCCGCCCCCCCCCCCCCCCCCCCCCCCCCCCCCCCCCCCCCCCCCCCCCCCCCCCCCCCCCCCCCCCCCCCCCCCCCCCCCCCCCCCCCCCACGACACGCCGTGCAGTGGGCGCAAGCTTGCACGGGCTGCAGATTTCCGTGACCATGACCGGGTGACCTCCGGCCTGCGCGAGCGCAAGAAGCTCGCCACCCGCTCGGCGCTGCACGCCGCGGCGCTGCACCTGGTCGCCGAGCGCGGGCTGGACGGCGTCTCGGTCGACGACGTCGCCGAGCGCGCCGGCGTGAGCCCGCGGACGTTCTTCAACTACTTCCCCACCAAGGACGACGCCGTCCTCGGCCTGGACCCCGCCGACGCCGCGCTCCTCGCCGAGCGGTTCACCGCGCGCCCGGCCGGCGAGGACCCGGTCACCGCGCTGCGTGCCGTGCAGGCCGAGCAGGCCGCCGCGATGGCCGACGAGCCCGCGGGCGTGTGGCCGCTGCGGCTGCGGGTCATCGACGAGCACCCCGTGCTGCTCGCCCGGCTGCATGCCGCCTTCGGCGCCTCCGAGCGGGCGCTGGCCGACGCCGTCGCCGCCCGCACCGGCACGCGGGTCGGCGTCGACGCCTACCCCACGCTGCTGGCCGCGGTCGCCGGTGCCGCCCTGCGCACCGCGCTGCACCGCTGGCTGGCTGCCGACTTCGCCGTGCCGCTCCCCCGCCTCGTCGACGAGGCTTGGGACGCGCTCGCCGCCGGGCTCCCCGCCCCGCGCTCCTGACCCCTCCCGAGCGGCCGGCGCCGTCCGCTCCCCCCTCGGTGCCGCACGCCCGCGGCACCGCCGAACGACCCGTGGAGAACGACGTGAACCCGCCGCCCGACGGCACCGCTCCGCCCATCGTCCTGACCCGGCGCCGCATCAACCTGGTCTTCTCGGCGCTGCTCGCCGGGATGCTCGTCGCCGCGCTCGACCAGACGATCGTCGCGACGTCGATGCCGACCATCGTCGGCGAGCTCGGCGGCGTCTCGCACATGGCGTGGGTGACCACCGCCTACCTGCTGGCCACCACGCTGGTCATGCCCGTCTACGGCAAGTTCGGCGACCTGTGGGGCCGGCGGACGCTGTTCCTCGTCGCCATCGGCCTGTTCACCGTGGCCAGCGTCGGTGCCGCGCTCGCGCCGGACTTCACCTGGTTCGTCGTCTGGCGCGGGGTGCAGGGCCTCGGCGGCGGCGGACTGATGATCCTGTCGCAGGCGATCATCGCCGACATCGTCCCCGCCCGGGAGCGGGCGAGGTACATGGGCCCGATCGGCGCGCTGTTCGGCCTGTCGGCCGTCGCCGGGCCGCTCGTCGGCGGCTTCTTCACCGACACCGCCGCCCTGGGCTGGGAGTGGTGCTTCTGGATCAACGTGCCGGTCGGCGTGGGTGCCTTCCTCGTCGGCTGGTTCGCGCTGTCGCTGCCGCGCCGGCGCAGCACCACCCCGCTCGACCTCGCCGGGATCGTCGCGCTGTCGGCGACCACGACGTCGCTGGTGCTGTTCACCGACCTCGGCGGCAGCGACGGCTGGACCGACCCGCTGACCCTCGCGCTGGCCGCCGCGTTTGTCGTCTGCGCCGTCGTCTTCGTGCTGGTCGAGCGGCGCGCGGTCGAGCCGATCGTGCCGCTGTCGCTGTTCCGCAACCGCACCTTCGTCGTCGCCACCGCGCTCGGCATGGCCGTGGGCCTCGGCATGTTCTCGGCGATCGCGTTCATGCCGACGTTCCTGCAGATGAGCTCGGGGCTCTCGGCCGCGAACTCGGGCCTGCTCATGCTGCCGATGACCGCCGGGATCATCCTGACCATCCAGAGCTCGGCGGCGGCCATCCTGAGGAACGGCCGCTACAAGCGGTTCACGATCGCCGGGGTCGCGGTCATCCTCGCGACGATGGTCTGGATGACCACGCTGGCCGGGGACACGTCGCTGTGGACGATCGGCGCGATGTTCTTCGCGCTCGGCTGCGGGCTCGGGCTGATCATGCAGAACGTCGTCCTGGCCGCGCAGAACGCCGTCCCGGCCACCCAGATCGGCACCGCCACCTCGACCAACAACTACTTCCGCGAGGTGGGCGCCACCCTCGGCGTCGCCGTCTTCGGGACGCTGTTCACCAGCCGGCTGGCCGAGAACCTCACCGGCGCGCTGACCGGCAACGCCGAGCAGGCGGCCGCCGCGGGCATCACCTCGCCGGACACGCTGGTGCCGTCGGCGGTCGACGCCGCCGGCGACCCGCTGCGGACGGCGATCGTCGACGCGTACGCGGACTCGCTCGCGCCGGTGTTCTGGTACCTGGTGCCGATCCTCGCCGTCGCGCTGCTGCTGTCGTTCGTGCTGCGCGAGATCCCGCTCGCCGAGCACGCCGGCATGGTCGCCCGCGGCGAGGCGGTGGAGTCCGAGGAGGAGCTCGCGACCCTGCTGCGGTCCGGCGCGCAGGCCGCCGTCCCGGCGCCCGAGCCGACGCTGACCAAGCGGGACGACGACCCGCTGCCCGTCTGACCCTGTCTCGGGGGGGGGGGGGGGGGGGGGGGGGGGGGGGGGGGGGGGGGGGGGGGGGGGGGGGGGGGGGGGGGGGGGGGGGGGGGGGGGGGGG
>NZ_JBJGZI010000061.1:0-2079 GCF_054050455.1 Geodermatophilus sp. SYSU D00684
GTGCTCTGCCCCGCCGGTGTGGGCAGAGCACGAGCACGCCGGAGCACCCGAGCCGTGGAGCCCGCCGACTTTCCGTGCCACCTGGGCTCCAGCAGAGTGACGGCGTGACGACGTCGATCGAGGCCGCGGCGCTGCAGGAGGTGGCACCGGGCGTCTTCGCCTACGTGCAGCCCGACGGCAGCTGGATGATCAACAACACCGGCGTGGTCACCGGCGACGACGGCACGGGGCTGATGGTGGACACCACCTCCACCGAGGCCCGCAACCGCGCGCTGCTGGCCGCCGTCGGGTCGGTGGCGCCGGGCCGGCTGCGGGCGCTGGTGAACACCCACCACCACGGCGACCACACCTTCGGCAACTGGCTGGTGCCCGCCGAGACCCCGGTGGTCGGGCACGTGCACGCACGGGAGGACCAGCTGGCCGCCGGTCTGCTGGCCGCGCAGGTGCTCACCGGGCCGGACTACGGCCACCTCGAGGTGCGCCCGCCCGACGTCACGTTCACCGGCGCGATGACGCTGCACCTCGGCGAGCGGGCGGTGGAGCTGCACGCGGTCGGGCCGGCACACACCCGAGGCGACGTCGTCGTGTGGCTGCCGGCGCAGCGGGTGGCCTTCGCCGGGGACATCGCCTTCGCCGGCGGCCAGCCGTTCCTCGCCGAGGGCAGCGTGGCCGGCTACCCGCGGGCGATCGAGGCGCTGCGCGCGCTGCAGCCCGACGTGCTGGTGCCCGGGCACGGCCCGGTGTGCCGCGGCGAGGAGGTCCCCCGGCTGCTCGACGACCTGGCCGGCTACGCGGCCTTCGTCGACGCGACCGCGCGCGAGGGGCACACGGCCGGGTGGTCGCCGCTGGAGACCGCGCGGCGGCACGCGGACAACCCCTACGCCGGGTGGCAGGAGTCCGAGCGGCTGGTGGGCAACCTGCACCGCGCCTACGCCGAGCTCGACGGGCGGCCGCCGGGCGAGCGGCTGCCGCTGACCGGGATCTGGCCGGACATGGTGGCGTTCCACGGCGGTCCCATCGGCTGCCGGGCGTGAGGGAGGAGAGCTGATGCGCTGGGTCACCTACGTCTCGCCGTCCGACGGCGCGGAGCGGGCCGGACTGCTGCACGACGGGCAGGTGCACGGGTTCGACGCCGCGCTGGTCGACCTGCTGCCCGACCTCGCCGCGGCGGCCGGGCGCACCCCGGCCGAGGTGGTGCCGGAGGACGGGCTGGTGCTGCGCGCGCCGGTGCCGCGGCCGCCGTCGGTCCGCGACTTCCTGTCCTTCGAGCAGCACGCGCGCAACGCCGCCGCCGCGTTCGGCCGGGAGGTCTCGCCGGTCTGGTTCCGGCAGCCGGTCTTCTACTTCACCAACCCGGCGGCGGTGCGCGGCACCGGCGAGCCGGTCCCGGTCTCCCCCGGCTCGGCGGCGTTCGACTACGAGGTGGAGGTCGCCGCGGTCGTCGGCCGGGGCGGGTCGGACCTCACGCCGGAGCAGGGCGAGGCCGCCATCGCCGGCTACACGGTGTTCGTCGACTGGAGCGCCCGCGACGTGCAGGGCGTGGAGTCCCAGGTCGGCCTCGGCCCGGCCAAGGGCAAGGACGGCGCGACGACGCTGGGCCCGGTCCTGGTCACGCCCGACGAGCTCGAGCCGCACCGCTCCGGCGCCGGCTACGCGCTGCGGATGGCGGCCGCGGTCGACGGCGTCGAGCAGGGCGGCGGCAGCTGGGCCGACATCCGCTGGTCGTTCGGGCAGATGCTCGCCTACGCCTCGCGCGGCACCGAGCTGCGGCCGGGCGACGTCGTCGGCAGCGGCACGGTCGGGACCGGGTGCCTGCTGGAGCTGCGGTCGCTGCACGGCGAGGAGCGGCACCCGTGGCTGCGGCCGGGCGTGGAGGTCGCGGTGACGGTCGAGCGGATCGGCACGGTGACCGCGCCGATCGTCGCGGGGCCCGAGCCCGTCCCGCTGGGTCCCCCGGCGCAGTGACCTGACGCGCGGTCGTGGGGGGGGGGGGGGGGGGGGGGGGGGGGGGCCGGCCGCCGGGGGGGGGGGGCGGGGGGGGGGGGGGGGGGGGGGGGGGGGGGGCGGGGGGCGCGGCGC
>NZ_JBJGZI010000062.1:0-2067 GCF_054050455.1 Geodermatophilus sp. SYSU D00684
GGGCGTGCGGGGTGGGGGGGCGGGGGTGGGCGGGCGCGGGGGGCGCCCCCCCCCCCCCCCCCCCCCCCCGGCCCCCCCCCCCCCCCCCCCCCCCCCCGCGACGGCGCGCCGCAGCGGGCGGCGACGGCGGGTCGTGCGGGGGCCGGCGGCCTTGCCGGCCAGCGCGTCGGCCAGCTCGTTGGCCGCGACGACGGTCAACGCCAGCACCAGGCCGGTGGGCACCATCAGCCACGGCGCGCTGTAGATGTAGCCCGACGCGTCCTGGATCATGAAGCCCCAGCTGGGCTCGGGCTCGCCGGGGCCGAAGCCGAGGAACGCCAGTCCCGCGACGACGAGCAGACCGATGCCGAACAGCTGCGCGGCCTGCACGGCGACCACCGTGGCCATCGACGGCAGCACGTGCACGAGGTTCACCCGGAGCGAACCCAGGCCGTTGACCCGGGCGGCGTCGACGTAGAGCCGCTGCCGCACCGACTGCGCGACGCCGAGGAGCACGCGGTACACCGCCGCCGAGATCAGCACGCCCATGACCGCCATGACGGGGTAGAGCCGGTTGCCGATCACGCCGATGACGGCGAGCAGCAGGATCGTCGCGGGCAGCGCGAGGAAGACCTCGGTGACCCGGCTGATCACCCGCTCCACGCGGCGGCCGCGCTCGGCGGCGACCAGCGCCAGCGGCAGGCCGATGCCGAAGGCGACCAGGAGCATCAGCGCCGAGGCCAGCAGCGGCAGCGCGCCGGCGGTGAAGATCCGCGAGAGCAGGTCGCGGCCCAGCGGGTCGGTGCCCAGCCAGTGCTCGGCCGAGGGCAGGGCGAGGCGGTCGGCCGTGTCCTGCTGGCCCGGCTCGTAGGGCCGCCACAGCGGCGCGGTGAGCGAGGCGACGACGACGAACAGCAGCCAGGCGGCGCCGAAGACCCCGCCCGGGCGGCGGAGGAAGCCGGGCAGGCCGCGCCGGCGCCGGGTCGGCGGGACGGGCTCGGTGGCGACCTCGCCGGCCGCGTCCAGGGGCAGCACGCTCACGAGGCACGCACCTTCGGGTCCAGCGCCGCGACCAGCAGATCGAGCAGCAGGTTGATGACGACGACGACGGCCGTGGCGACGACCACCACGCCGACCAGCGCGGGGAAGTCGCTCGACGACGCGGCGGCCTGGCTGGCCTGGCCGAGACCGGGCAGGGCGAAGAGGTTCTCGATGATCACGGAGCCGCCGAACAGCGCGATGAACTGGATGCCGAGCGTGGAGACCACCGGCACGCTGGCGTAGCGCAGGGCGTGCACGTAGCGGATCCGCCACGGCGGGGTGCCCATCGCCCGCAGCGTGCGCACGTGCTCCTGGGCGAGCGCCTCGCGCATGCCGGCGGCCGCGGTGCGGGCGACGATCGCCGCGCCCCCGACGGTGAGCGTGAGGACCGGGATGGCGATGCTGGTGAGCCACCCGGCGGGGTCCGACGCGAAGTCGGTGTAGCCGGTCGCGGGGAACCAGCCCAGCTGCAGCGACAGCAGGTAGACGAACAGGATCCCCACCCAGAACGCGGGCAGGGACAGGGCCACGCCGCTGCCGGTGGTGATCGACCTGCCCAGGCGCCCGCCCCGGACCGCGGCGGTCACGCCCAGCAGCACCCCGACGACGCCGGACAGGAGCGTGGCGAAGAAGGCGATCGAGGCGGTGACCGGCAGCCGGTCGGCCAGGTCGGCGCCGATGTCCCGGCCGTCGACGAGCGAGGCGCCCAGGTCGAACCGGAACAGCGACCCGACGTAGTCGAGGAACTGCACGTACAGCGGGCGGTTCCAGCCCAGGGCCTCGTTCTCCGCGGCGACGGCGTCCGCCGTGGCGCCCGGGCCCAGCCGGACGGCGCCGGGCGTGCTGTCGCTGGCGTGCACGAGCAGGAAGGTGATCAGCACCGCGGCCAGCAGCGTGCCGACCGCCAGGGCGAGTCGCCGGGCGACGTAGGCGAGCATCCGGGATCCCTCGACGAGGTGTGTGGGGTGGGGGTGGCCGGGGGGGGGGCCCGGGGGGGGGGGGCCCCCGGGGGGTTGGGGGGGGGGGTGGGGGGGGGGGGGGGGGGGG
>NZ_JBJGZI010000063.1:0-925 GCF_054050455.1 Geodermatophilus sp. SYSU D00684
CTACCGTGGGGCTGGTGCGGGGTGGGGGTGGTGGGGAGCTGTGGCCCGGGGTTTTTCCCGGGCCCGGGCGGCCCCGCGGGGGGGTCCCCGGGGGCCCGGCACCGTCCCGGTGCCCGGCTCGCCCGGGCCCGCTGCCCCGAGCGCGGGCCCGGGCGGGCTCCACCCGGTGCGGGCGACTGTGATCCGGTCGGAGCGCCGTCCGACACGGCCCGCGCGGGGACCCGCCGTGCCGGGCACCGCCTAGCCTCGGACCCGTGGCGTTCACCGTTCCCGACGCCCACCTCCTCGCCCTCGCCGCCCACGAGGGGCAGACCGACGAGCACGGCCGGGACCTCTACCTGGTGCGGTTGCGACCGATCGCCGCGTCGCTCCGGCCGCACGGGCCGGAGGCGGAGATGGCCGGCGTGCTGCAGGACGTCGCCCGGACGACCGGCGACCATCCCGATCCCGCGCGCCGCTACGACATCCCCCGGCTGCTCGCCCTGGGTGTCCCGGCGGTCGTCGTCGAGGCGATCGACGCCGTGACGCCGCGTCCGGGCGAGCCGTACATCGCCGGCCTCATCCGGCGGTGCGCGGCGCACCCGCTCGGCCGCCTGGTCAAGCTGGCCGAGAACCAGCACCTGCTCGCGGCCGCCGCTCAGCAGGCGGCCACCGACCCGGCCCGCGCACGCACTCTGCGCGAGGGCCGCTACCGCCCCGCCCGGCGGATCCTGCTCGCGGCCGAGGCCGCGGACCCGGTCCACGGCCGGCGCGTCCTCGTCTGAGGACCCCCGCCCCGGTTTCGTCAGGACGGATCCGGGGCGGGAGTGTATTCCGGTCGGGCCGTGTCGGGGAATGCAGAAGGGGCCCCCCCCCCCCCTCGGGGGGGGGGCCCCGCGGGGGTTTGGTGTTCCGGGGGCGCCTAATAAACCACCCCCACAACGCG
>NZ_JBJGZI010000064.1:0-805 GCF_054050455.1 Geodermatophilus sp. SYSU D00684
CCGCCTGGACCGCCGACGGCCGGCCGGTCGCGACCCGCTGACCGGTCTCTCGCGTCACCCGCAGATACCCCTGCCCCGTACCGTACCGAGGAGCTCTCCGTGCAGATCGACGTCATCGAGACCACCGGCCTCGGCGACCGCAGCTACCTGATCAGCGCCGACGGCGCCGGCGTGGTCATCGACCCGCAGCGCGACATCGACAGGGTGCTCGCACTCGCCGAGGAACGGACCGTCCGCATCGCGCTCGTGGCCGAGAGCCACCTCCACAACGACTACCTGACCGGCGGCCTGGAGCTGGCCCGCACCGCCGGCGCCGCCTACGCCGTCCCCGCCGGGGATCCCGTCACCTACGAGCGGACCCCGGTCGCCGACGGCGACGTCCTCACCGCCGGCCCGATGCGGCTGCGGGTGGTGCACACCCCCGGGCACACCCACCACCACGTCAGCTACGTGCTCACCGACGCCGACGGCGCGGTGCAGGCGGTGTTCACCGGCGGTTCGATGCTCTACGGCGCGACCGGACGCACCGACCTGGTCGGCCCCGAGCACACCGACGAGCTCACCCACGCCCAGTACCACTCGGTGCGCCGGCTGGCCGCCGAGCTGCCCGCCGGCACCCCGGTGTTCCCCACCCACGGCTTCGGCAGCTTCTGCTCGGCCACCCCGACCAGCGGCGACTCCTCCACCGTCGGCGAGCAGGCGCGGGTCAACCCGGCGCTGACCCAGGACGAGCAGACCTTCGTCGACCGGCTCGTCGCCGGCCTCACCGCAATCCCGGCCTGGTACGCGCACATGGGCCCGGCCA